>NZ_JBQPRB010000010.1:0-70758 GCF_052266715.1 Jeotgalibaca sp. A122
GATGTTTCGTTCGTGACAACTTCTTAATATTATCACCTGCGCAACTCTTTGTCAACACTTTTTTAAAATTTATTTTTTCGTGTTTTCCATGAAGTGCTCGCGGCAACTTTTATATAATAGCATCTGCAAAGAGCACGGTCAAGTGTTTTCTGAAAATTAATTTTATTACCGTGCACTAATTATTATGCCACAAATAAAATCAAAGTCAAGGAAACGCTTTCTTTTTTTAAACATTTTTTGAAATCCTTTAAAGCTAGCGTTTTTGTCCGTTAAAATTTAAACATACTCATCAAATAAATAGCCACAAAAAAGGGTGAGACAAAAGTCTCACCCTCGTTCCGATATACGAATATCTGTATTATAAACGTGCGACAACAGGCAGCCCCGACGTCCACTTCACGAATAATGCTCAGATGGCCTGCGACCATATTGCGCTTATTCGCTCCAGTGATTCGGGGCTAAACGCCTGTTGTCCCACTCTTCTATCTATTCTACTGAATATTTATTTTCCACACGGCTAAACCACAACGAAAAAATTGTTCCAATAATAAACATGACAACTGAAAATACAAGGGCTGATCCAAAAGTTAACCCTGATTCTTGCAATCCTCTTTGGGTCATTGATGGAAATACCGTCGTTGGAAAAATTGCCAGTGAGGATCCAACGACCATGCCTAGAATGAAATGATACATTTTAGAATAGTATTTAAAAAACAACCAGTTTGCCAGCTTCGCAAATAAAATGACACACGCCACTACTCCGATACCTAATGGAATGATTACACTAAAATCAAATGCAGATATACCTGCGGCCATTTTGTCATATAAACCAAAATAAATCAGGAAATTACTCGGGCTCATACCTGGTACGATTACACCAAGACCAATCAAGATACCAGAGAATATCCATGCTAAGAAACTTGGCTGAACGGCAGTTAAACTCGCGCTTCCCATCAACATGATCAAGAAAATGGCAACCGCTGAAAGTACAAGTGTTAGCCAGTCTCCATTATTACGACCTTCTTTACCCGCCGTTTTAAATAATGATGGGAAAGTTCCTGCTACGAATCCAATAAAGAGACACGTAAACTGAGCAGCAAATTTTCCGAAAGCTTGTTCAACAAACAAGGAGAATAGAACGACACCAAGAACGCCACCTATCCCAACCGGAATAAAGTAAAGCACATTTTCCTTAAAATGTTGTTTCATATTTCCTAAAAATTTTAATAAGGGGTCATAGATATTAAATATTACAGCTAGTACACCACCTGAAAGACCAGGCAAGATGGCTCCTACTCCAACTGCAATTCCCTTAAGAAAACGGACGAACCATTTTTGCGGATTATCTTTAGCTAAAACCATGCTTTTTTCTTCCATTTATCTCACCTTTACTACTTATTCGAGAAAGTCCTCTTAACTATTATATAGAAATATCCATTTTTGGAAAGATAAGAATTTCTTTCATAATAAAAAAATGGTTTTTGGCTTTTTTCGCTTATATATATGTAGAACGATTTTGAGAGGTGGAAAAAGATGAGTCATTTTTATTTTTTTATGTTAGGTAGCGCCTGGGCATCCTTTCTTTATCTGCTAGCCATTCGAATTCCTAAAGGCGATATGATAGGGTGGTCGCGTTCGGAGTGCGACACTTGCAGCAAAAAACTAGGGGCCTTTGACCTTGTCCCTGTTTTCTCCTATCTAAGGAATGGAGGCCGGTGTCGGTACTGCTATAGCCGAGTGCCAATTACTTATCTACTATATGAATGCGTTGGAGGCCTGATTACCCTATTCATTTTTAATAAATATACGGGTGAACGATTATTACTGAGTCTCATTCTTTATTCAATCCTTTTTCTAATGGCGGCTATTGACCACCACTACATGATTATTCCTGATACATTGCAAATTATCCTTTTTTCCCTGTCGTTACTGGATCCTGGTTCTCTCCAGTCATTACTCGGGGCTATTACAATGCTTATTATCACAGCCCTAAGTTCCATAACTATTAAAGACGGGCTTGGTGGCGGGGATATTAAATTCCTGATGATTGCCGGTTTTTATCTTGGACCTGTCCCAAGCACTTGGTTATTATTTATGGCTGCCCTTCTAGCTCTGATTAGCTTCTTCTTTAAAAAATCCTTACAGGAACCTATACCTTTTGGACCTTATTTAATCGGTGCTTTCTTCGTCATAAAAGAGTTCTTTCAATGAACACTCCCCACTTAAGTCCTGACGGATTTTGAAGTCGGGGTTACTTGTGGCCGTGTCAAGGATGCAATGCGAAAGTAGGGACCATTGAGGCTTGCAAGGCTCAGGGCAGTACACAAGCAAACACGGAGGCCGAAGGGCATTTCCTTCACCAACACCAGATAACCAAGAACCAAAAAAACACCCGAACCTATTCGTTAGAATAGATTCGGGTGTTTTCCTTTTTTACTCTGCCAATGTATCTGTGTCCGTTTCAGCAGGTGGTGCAGTCGAAATGCTATAAGCACTTGCTGTTCCAGCGTTTACTGCTTTTGGTGACATCTTACGGTAACGTGACATTCCTGTACCAGCAGGAATAGCCTTACCGATAATAACATTCTCTTTCAGACCTAGTAGGTCATCGGTCTTACCACGTAATGCAGCATCTGTTAGGACACGTGTTGTTTCCTGGAAGGAAGCAGCTGATAGGAAGCTGTTTGTTTCCAAGGAAGCTTTCGTAATACCCAACAGTACTGGACGTGCCGTTGCAGGCACTTCACCAGCTTTGATGCTCGCTTCGTTACGATCAGTAAAATCAGCGATATCCATCAATGTACCAGGTAAGATTTCAGTTGAACCTGGATCCATGATACGAACTTTACGTAACATTTGACGAACCATTACTTCAATATGTTTGTCGCCGATTTCTACCCCTTGCATACGGTAAACTTTTTGAACTTCACGTAGCAAGTAAGTTTCAACAGACAATACATCACGAACACGTAGCAATTCTTTCGGATCGATTGACCCTTCAGTCAATGCTTCCCCACGGTGAACGTAATCACCTTCAGCTACTTTCATACGAGAAGTATAAGGAATTGCGTATGTACGTGTATCCGTAATACCCTTCACGGTTACTTCTTTAGAACGTTCAGCAGCATTTTCATCAATAGAGATCACTTCACCCGTTACTTCCGTAACGATTGCTTGCCCTTTTGGATTACGCGCTTCGAAAATTTCTTGGATACGAGGCAAACCTTGTGTAATATCGTCTCCGGCAACCCCACCCGTATGGAATGTACGCATGGTCAATTGTGTACCCGGTTCACCGATGGATTGCGCTGCGATCGTACCAACAGCTTCTCCAACTTCGACTTCATTACCAGTTGCCAAGTTCATACCGTAACAGTGTTTACATACACCATGACGTGTATTACATGTGAAGACAGAACGGATGGTAACTTGTTCGATACCCAGTTCCACAATTTCACGTGCCAAGTCTTCTGTGATTAATTCGTTGTGTCCAACTAATACTTCCCCAGTTTCAGGGTTTAAGATTGATTTTTGAGCATAACGGCCAATCAAACGCTCTTCCAAGGATTCGATAACTTCGTTTCCTTCACGAATAGCCGAGATATTCAAGCCACCGTCTGTTCCACAATCATCATCACGAACGATAACATCTTGTGCAACGTCAACCAAACGACGTGTTAAGTAACCGGAATCGGCAGTTTTCAAAGCCGTATCCGTCATCCCTTTACGGGCACCGTGAGTTGAGGAGAACATTTCCAAGACTGTCAAACCTTCACGGAAGTTTGAGATAACCGGTAACTCCATGATTTTACCTGATGGAGAAGCCATCAAACCACGCATACCCGCTAGTTGCGTAAAGTTGGAGATATTACCACGGGCTCCGGAATCCGACATCATGAAGATTGGGTTTTCTTGACGCAAGGATTCAATCAGTCTGATTTGGATTTCGTCTTTAGCAGCGTTCCATGTGTTAATGACACTATTGTAACGTTCATCATCGGAAATCAAACCACGACGGAATTGTTTTGAAATCGCATCAACTTGCGAGTGAGCTTTATCGATGATTTCTGCTTTAGATTCCAATACCAAGATATCAGCAATACCAACCGTAATACCTGAACGAGTAGAGATTCGGTAACCCAAGTCCTTCATCTTATCAAGCATACGTGATGTTTCTGTGACATGGTATTTTTTAAATACAGCAGCGATAATGTTTCCAAGATTTTTCTTCTTGAATGGTCCCACAACTTCTTGTTGTTCGATATGTGCTTTTATGTCTGTACTTGATTCAACAAAGTACTTATCTGGTGTTGCTTCTTCAAGGTTTGCTTGCGTTGGTTCGTTCATGTATGGGAACTCTTCCGGCATAATCGCGTTGAACATTACTTTACCAACAGTCGTAATCAAAATTTTGCCTTTTTGATCTTCTGTCCAAGGTTTACCTGGTAAAGATTGTGTATTCAAACCAATACGCGTATGTAGATGTACATACCCATTCTCATAAGCCATATCAACTTCATTTGGATTAGAGAAAATCATACCTTCTCCAACTTTTCCTGCTTCTTCCATTGTTAGATAGTAGTTACCCAAAACCATATCCTGAGATGGTGTAACAACTGGTTTACCATCTTTAGGGTTCAAAATGTTTTGTGCAGCCAGCATCAACAAACGTGCTTCAGCTTGAGCTTCTTCACTCAACGGAACGTGAACAGCCATTTGGTCACCGTCAAAGTCGGCGTTGTAGGCTTCACACACCAAAGGATGCAGACGGATTGCTTTACCCTCAACCAATACAGGTTCGAAAGCTTGGATACCCAATCTGTGCAACGTAGGAGCCCGGTTCAATAGAACTGGATGTTCACGGATAACTTCTTCCAGGACATCCCATACATCGTTGTCCATACGGTCAATTTTACGTTTAGCACTTTTGATGTTTCCTGCCAACTCACGTTGCACAAGTTCTTTCATCAAGAATGGTTTAAACAATTCTAATGCCATTTCTTTTGGCAATCCACATTGGTACATCTTCAAGAAGGGACCAACTACGATTACAGAACGACCAGAATAGTCAACACGTTTACCCAACAAGTTTTGACGGAAACGACCTTGTTTCCCTTTCAACATGTGAGAAAGAGATTTCAATGGGCGGTTACCAGGTCCTGTAACAGGACGGCCACGGCGACCATTATCGATCAAAGCATCAACCGCTTCTTGTAGCATCCGCTTTTCGTTTTGAACGATAATGTTTGGAGCGTTTAGGTCCAACAAACGTTTCAAACGGTTGTTACGGTTGATAACACGACGATACAAATCGTTCAAGTCACTCGTTGCGAAACGGCCACCTTCCAATTGCACCATCGGGCGAATATCTGGAGGAATAACTGGAACAACATCCATAACCATCCATTCTGGTTTGTTACCAGACGAACGGAACGCATCCAGGATATCCAAACGGCGAATTGCACGCGTACGTTTTTGACCTGTTGCTGTTTTCAATTGTTCTTTTAGTTCTTCACATTCAGTTTCCAAATCAACACGTTGCAAGAGTTGCTTAATTGCCTCTGCACCCATAGCTGCCTGGAATCTGTTTCCATATTGCGCACGTTTTTCACGATATTCGCGCTCAGTCAGTAATTGTTTAGCTTCCAGTGTTGCATCACCTGGATCAATAACAACATAACTAGCGAAGTAAATGATTTCTTCCAATGCACGCGGACTCATATCCAATACAAGACCCATACGACTTGGAATACCTTTGAAATACCATACATGTGTTACGGGTGCTGCTAGCTCGATATGCGCCATACGTTCACGACGAACTTTCGAACGCGTTACTTCAACACCACAGCGGTCACAAACAATTCCTTTGTAACGGATACCGTTGTACTTGCCACATGAACATTTCCAGTCTTTTTGAGGGCCAAAGATTCGCTCACAAAACAGACCATCTTTTTCTGGTTTCAGTGTTCTGTAGTTAATTGTCTCTGGTTTTTTAACTTCTCCGTAAGACCAGCTACGGATTTTGTCAGGTGAAGCCAGAGTAATTTGCATTTGTTCAAAATTATTAACATCTATCAAGGGGCTTCCCTCCCTTTTCTGTTGAGCTGCCCTATATGCTCGTCTTGCTTACGAAATGCACCGAAGTGCCAGAAGGGAATTACCCTTCTCGGCCTTCTGTGTCATCTTTTTTAACTTCAGTTTGTTTGCTCAAACGTTCGAAATTCACAACTTCGTCTTCATCATCCATGTCGCGTAATTCAATTTCTTCTCTGTTCTCATCTAGAACTTTCATGTCTAAACCAAGAGCTTGTAACTCTTTAACAAGAACGCGGAATGATTCAGGTACACCTGGTTTTGGAATTGGTTCACCTTTAACAATTGCTTCATATGTCTTCACACGACCTACAACATCATCAGACTTGTAAGTCAAAATTTCTTGAAGTGTATAAGCAGCACCGTACGCTTCCAATGCCCAAACTTCCATTTCCCCGAAACGTTGTCCACCGAATTGCGCTTTACCACCCAATGGTTGTTGTGTAACAAGGGAGTATGGTCCAGTTGAACGTGCATGCAATTTGTCGTCGACCATGTGGGATAGTTTCAAGTAGTACATGACACCAACGGAAACGCGGTTATCAAATGGTTCACCTGTACGTCCGTCATAAAGGATTGTTTTCGCATCCCTTGCCATACCTGCTTCTTCTACTGTACCCCAAACATCTTCCTCGTTCGCACCATCAAATACAGGTGTTGCGATATAGATGCCTAATTGACGAGCAGCCATACCCATATGTAATTCCAGAACTTGTCCGATGTTCATACGTGAAGGTACCCCTAATGGGTTCAACATGATGTCAACTGGTGTTCCATCTGGCAAGTAAGGCATATCTTCTTCCGGCATAATACGGGAAACAACCCCTTTATTACCGTGACGTCCAGCCATCTTGTCACCTTCGTTGATTTTACGTTTTTGAACGATATAAACACGTACCAACAAGTTCACACCTGGCGATAATTCGTCACCCGCTTCACGTGTAAACACTTTTACATCGTGAACGATTCCGCCACCACCATGAGGAACACGTAGGGAAGTATCACGTACTTCACGTGCTTTTTCACCAAAGATCGCATGTAACAAACGTTCTTCTGCAGAAAGTTCAGTTACCCCTTTAGGAGTTACCTTACCAACCAAGATGTCGCCATCACGAACTTCAGCTCCGATGCGGATAATTCCGCGTTCGTCTAAATCTTTCAAAGCGTCTTCCTCAACGTTAGGAAGTTCGCGTGTAATTTCTTCAGGTCCAAGTTTTGTATCACGAGCTTCTGATTCATATTCTTCAATATGAATCGATGTATAAACGTCGTCTTTAACAAGACGTTCGTTCATGATAACAGCATCCTCGTAGTTGTACCCTTCCCAAGTCATGAAGGCTACCAAGATGTTTTGGCCAAGCGCCATCTCGCCGTTTTCCATTGAAGGTCCATCAGCCAGGATATCGCCTTTTTCTACTTTATCACCAACGCGTACAATCGGGCGTTGGTTGTAGCAAGAACCCGCATTTGAACGTTGGAATTTGATTACTGTGTATTTATCCAATGATCCGTCTTCGCGACGTACCCGAATTTCAGAAGCATCTAGATATTCAACCACACCATCATTTTCACATAGAAGTGCTGCCCCAGAGTCATGTGCGGCTACGTATTCCATACCTGTTCCGACAAACGGTGCTTTAGGGTTAATCAAAGGCACAGCTTGACGTTGCATGTTGGCACCCATCAAGGCACGGTTGGAGTCATCGTTTTCCAAGAATGGAATACATGCTGTCGCAACAGCAACTACCTGTTTAGGGGAAACATCCATATAGTCAACGCGTTCGATAGGAACTTCCAAGTTATCATGAATATAACGCGCCATTACGATATCATTCGCAAAGCTTCCATCTTCATTTAAGATAGAGTTCGCTTGTGCAACAACAAATTTATCTTCTTCGTCTGCTGTTAAATAATCAATAATATCTGTTACTTTATGTGTATTCCAGTCAACACGACGGTAAGGCGTTTCGATAAAACCGTACTCGTTAATCTTCGCATAAGAAGACAAACTGTTGATCAGACCAATGTTTGGTCCCTCAGGCGTTTCAATCGGACACATACGGCCGTAGTGGGAATAGTGAACGTCACGAACTTCATAGCCGGCACGATCACGTGTCAAACCACCGGGTCCAAGAGCAGATAGACGACGTTTATGCGTCAACTCACTCAATGGATTTTGTTGGTCCATAAATTGAGATAATTGGGAAGACCCAAAGAACTCTTTAATGGAAGCTACTACTGGACGGATATTAATCAATTGTTGTGGGGTAACAGTAGAAATGTCTTGAATCGACATTCTTTCACGTACCACACGTTCCATACGGGACAAACCGATACGGAACTGATTTTGCAACAACTCACCTACTGAACGAATACGACGGTTACCCAAGTGGTCAATGTCGTCCGTATTTCCCAATCCTTCATACAGATTGAAGAAATAGTTGATAGAAGCAAAAATATCTGCTGTTGTCAGGTTCTTGATTTCAGTAGCCACTTCACCGTTTCCGATGATGTTCACTTCTTTTTCAGGGTCTACTTGTGAGTAAACTTTAACAACTTGGATACGTACTGGTTCAACAACCACACCATCTTCTGAAGGTTGTAAAATAACTTCATTTAGTCCGTTATCCAAGTATGGCGCAAGTTTATCCATTACTTCACGGTTTAATTCAGTTCCTTTTTCAGCCAAGATTTCTCCTGTTTCAGGATCAACCAATGTTTCAGCAAGGATTTGGTTATATAGTCTTGTTTTAATGTTTAGTTTCTTATTTAGCTTGTAGCGACCTACAGGAGCTAAATCATATCTTCTTGGGTCGAAGAAGCGTGCATAAAGTAAGTTACGAGAGCTCTCTGCCGTTTTTGGTTCACCTGGACGCAGACGTTCGTAAACATCTTTCAATCCTTCTTCAACACGAGAGTCGGAAGAAACTTTGTGAACATCTTTTTCAGCAGTGAGTTTCAAGCTGTCGTTATTACCAAAAATTTCAAAAATTTGGTCATCTGAACCAAATCCAAGGGCACGGACCAAAACAGTCAAAGGAATCTTTCTCGTACGGTCGATACGTACATAAGAGATGTCTTTTGCATCTGTTTCGAATTCCATCCAGGCACCACGGTTAGGAATCATTGTGTTACCGAATGTTTCTTTACCATTTTTATCAATCTTATTATGGTAGTAAACACCTGGCGAACGAACCAATTGAGAAACAATGACACGTTCTGCCCCATTGATGATGAAAGTACCCATATCTGTCATAAGTGGGAAATCACCGAAGAAAACTTCTTGGTCCTTGATTTCGCCCGTTTCTTTGTTGATCAGACGTAGTTTCACATAGATTGGCGCTGAGTAGTTAGCATCGTGTGAACGTGCTTCTGTAACGGTGTACTTAGGTGTTTGCAATTCGTAATCCAAGAATTCCAAAGCCAAGTTTCCTGTGTGATCTTCAATCGGAGAAATGTCAGCAAACATTTCTTTAAGTCCTTTATCCAAGAACCATTTATAAGAATCCGTTTGAAGTTCAATCAGGTTTGGAAGCTCTAATACTTCACTGATACGTGAATAACTTCTGCGGGTACGGTGTTTACCGTAATTGACATTATGTCCTAACAACTTCTTCACCCCTTATAAATTTGACGCAAGTTATATATTACATTTCTGTTACAAATGTTACGAATTTCTAACAAGTGACTGTAGAACCCGATTTTTTGGCAAAAAAAAACCAAAAGAGCGATGCAAATTCCTGGGAAATTGTTCTCTGTCTTTTGTTTTATGCCTGAAAAACGCGATTGGACAATATTTCAATCACATTCTTCTATTTATTTCTTATGCGTCTACAGTATTACATATTATACCTATCTAAGCATTCTATGTCAAGCATCGCTTTCTTTGGTACTTTGGATAATCCAGTATCCTTTGTCACGCGCGATAATTTCTGCATTACCAAAAACTTCTGTCATTTTATTTTGGGCACTTGGTGCACCTTGTTTCTTTTGAATGACGGCAGTCAACGTTCCTCCTGGCAAGAGATAAGCATAGCCTTCACTCAAGATTTGATGAACGGTTTGTTTACCTGCCCGGATTGGCGGATTGGTTACAATAGCTGCAAAACGATTGGTTCCTTCGACGTTGTCATAAACAGACGAACTATAAATTTTGATATTTTTAACCTGATTGGCTTGTGCATTTCTTTTCGCCAAGCTTAAAGCACGTTCATTTACATCTACCATTTCGACTGTCGTATTTGGGTAAGCTGATGCGAGTGCTAAGCCAATAGGACCATAGCCACAACCAACATCCAAAATCGGACCACTGATTCCTTCTGGATATTCAAACGAGTCAATCAACAAACGCGACCCAAAGTCGACTGTATTTTTTGAGAAAACGCCTGAATCGGATGTAAAGCGGAACTCTTTGTCACGCAGACGAAAACGCCATGTTGCTTCGTCACTTTGAATAGACGGATTTTTTGTGTAGTAATGATCGGACATACTATCACTCCTTTTACAAAAAGAAAGGCCGGAACATATGTCCCAGCCTTAAAATTATCAGAAACGAGATTACTTCAATTCTACAGAAGCGCCTACTTCTTCAAGTTGAGCTTTCATAGCTTCTGCGTCTTCTTTAGACAAACCTTCTTTGATAACGCCAGGAGCGCCATCAACTAGAGCTTTAGCTTCTTTCAAGCCTAGGCCTGTAGCTTCACGAACAACTTTGATAACTTTGATTTTGCTATCTCCAGCAGAAACCAATTCTACGTTAAATTCAGTTTGTTCTTCTTCAACAGCTGCACCAGCTGCTGCTGCTGCCATAGGTGCTGCTGCAGTAACTCCAAATTCTTCTTCGATTGCTTTTACAAGATCGTTTAATTCTAGAACTGTTGCTTCTTTAATATCAGCAATAATTTGTTCAACATTCAATGCCATTATAATTTCCTCCGTTTATGTTAGTTTATTTTTTTTAATGGGTAATTCTGTTTTTACGATGCAATTAGCACGCTATTAAGCAGCATCTTTTTCGGATACAGCTTTGACAGCCAATGCAAAGTTGCGCATAGGTGCTTGCAATACTGAAAGTAGCATTGACAACATTCCTTCGCGGTTTGGCAATTTAGCAAGAGCTTCAATTTCTTCTTTAGAAGCAACTTTACCCTCGATAACGCCACCTTTGATTTCAAGTTTCGGTGCTGTTTTAGCAAATTCAGCCATGATTTTAGCTGGTGCTACAACATCATCTTTACTGAAAGCAACGGCTGTTGGGCCTTTGAAGATATCTTCCATACCTTCTAGTCCTGCAGCAACTGCAGCACGAGAAATAATAGAGTTTTTCAAAACTTGCATTTCAACGCCAGCTTCGCGCAATTGTTTTCTTAGTTCTGTCACCTCAGCAACAGTAAGTCCTAAGTAATCAACTACAACTACAGAAGCAGATTCTTGCATTTTGCCAGTAGCGATTTCTACAAGTTCTTGTTTTTTAGCGATAGCAGCTTCACTCATCTTATCGTTCACCTCCTAAGTTTCTGAATAGAGTTTTTGTAAAAACAAAAAACTCTATGCCACCTAGACATAGAGGATCCGTGTAATTCTCAACTGGATTCTTCCTCGGTAGGATGATTAAGGCGCAAGCCCCCTACTGTCTTCGGTAAGACATATATTAACCTTGATGATTATAGCAAAGATAACCATCAAGGTCAAGATGCTTTATAAAATTATTTTACTACAGAAGATGGATCAACTTTAACACCAGGTCCGAATGTAGAAGCTACACTCAAGTTTTTGATGTATTGACCTTTAGCTGCAGATGGTTTAGCACGCAATACAACATCGTGGATTGTTTGGAAGTTTTCCACCAATTTTTCGTTGTCGAATGATACTTTACCGATTGGTACATGGATGTTACCTTGTTTGTCAGCACGGTAAGTTACTTTACCAGCTTTGATTTCTTCAACAGCTTTAGTTACATCCATTGTAACTGTACCAGTTTTAGGGTTAGGCATTAGGCCTTTAGGTCCCAATACGCGACCCAAACGTCCAACAGTACCCATCATGTCAGGTGTTGCAACGATAACGTCGAAGTCAAACCAGCCACCTTGGATTTTGTCAGCCAATTCGTTTTCGCCTACGTAGTCTGCTCCAGCTGCTTCAGCTTCTTTAGCTTTGTCACCTTTTGCAAATACTAATACGCGTTGTGTTTTACCTGTACCGTGTGGCAATACTACTGCTCCACGGATTTGTTGGTCGTTTTTACGAGTGTCGATTCCTAGACGGTATGCAACTTCAATAGTTGCATCAAATTTAGCGAAGTCGACTTCTTTAACCAATGCAACTGCATCGGCAGCAGAATATAGAGTTCCTTTTTCTACTTTTTCAGAAGCAGCAAGGAATTGTTTACTTTTTTTAGCCATGATTTTTCCTCCTTGATTGTGGTTTTAACGGTTTTACCTCCCACTGGTAACCTTTGCTTTCATGAGAGCAAAGAGTTCCATGAGAAGCTGCTGTCTAGATTAGTCTTGAACAGTAATACCCATTGAGCGAGCAGTACCTTCGACCATACGCATAGCAGCTTCTACGTCTGCTGCATTCAAATCTGTCATTTTAGTTTCAGCGATTTCTTGTACTTGTGCACGAGTTACAGAACCAACTTTTTTCTTGTTTGGCTCACCAGATGCTTTGTCCAAGCCAGCAGCTTTCTTCAATAGAACTGGAGCTGGTGGAGTTTTTGTGATGAAAGTAAATGAACGGTCTTCAAATACTGTGATCACAACGGGAATAATCATACCTGCTTGGTCTTGTGTACGAGCGTTGAACTCTTTACAGAATCCCATAATGTTCACGCCAGCTTGTCCTAGAGCAGGACCTACCGGTGGAGCTGGAGATGCTTTACCTGCAGGAATTTGCAACTTAACTAATTTCATAACTTTTTTAGCCACGATACATACCTCCTTGATTGTCCGTGATGTGGTTTAATGGGGTTTAAGATTTCCCCTCCCACACATTTCGATGCGCCTAAACGCACCTGTGCATTATAAATTGTTTTTAAATGATTGTCAACAATTTCTCAAAAAATAAAATGATTATTTCATTTTATCAACTTGGTCGTATTCAAGTTCAGCAACAGTTTCCCGGCCGAACATTTCAATCAACACTTTCAATTTACCTTTTTCGGAATCAACTTCTTCAACGACACCTGAAAGACCATTGAATGCTCCTTCAACAATCGTCACGCTCTCGCCTTTTTCGAATTCGATTTCACGCGTACGTGTACTCAAGCCCATACGTTTCAAGATCCAATCTATTTCTTCTTGCAACAACGGTGCTGGCTTGCTACCTGCGCCGTGAGAGCCTACAAAACCTGTTACTCCTGGCGTATTACGAACAACATACCAAGATTCATCGGACATGATCATCTCAACCAAAACGTAACCCGGGAATGTTTTTTTGATTTTTTTCTTCTCTTCGCCATCTTTGATTTCTACTTCTTCCTCTTCAGGAACAACTACCCGGAAAATATAATTTTCCATGTTCATGCTTTGAGCACGTGATTCAATATTCAATTTGACTTTATTTTCATAGCCAGAATACGTGTGCAGTACATACCAATTTTTTTCCTGTTCTACTGTTTCCACTTTTCCCACTTCTTTCTGTGTATGATCCTATGTTTTTTTGTATTAAAAAAAACCTTTCATTGCGGGAAAGGTTCTTTGTGCGCTCTTATTATAGCAAAGTAACGGTCAATTTGCCACTGAAATTCGATTACAAGCTCATGACTAAATCAAGTAATTCAACTACACCAAAATCGACAACCGCAAAGAAGGCCGCAAACAGCAGAACTGTTACAATAACGGTGTTGGTGTACTTCGATAGTTCCTTGCCTGATGGCCAAGTTACTAGTTTCATTTCATCTCTAACACTCTTTAAGAAATTCACGGGGCACCTCACTTCTTTTTAATGGGTTATTTTGTTTCTTTGTGTAATGTGTGAATACCGCAGTAACGGCAGAATTTTTTAACTTCTAGACGTGTCGTGCGACCTTTTTCGCTAGGTGTAATGGTATAATTTCTCGAACCACATACGGTGCAAGCTAACGCTGCTCTCTTTTGTACCACTGTCGCTCACCTCTTCCTAATCTAATGTTGCATACCCCTCTAATAGTAGAGGTCACAGACTTCCTTGTCAACTAAAAAATGATACCCAAAGTTAGTAAAATAATCTGCGTAATATGGATAGCAACCAAGTTTACTAGCGCCAAAGCAAAGGTCTCGCTCTTCATTTGTTTCGCTTTAAAGAGGCGAATATTTTTTTGGACAAGGGGGAATACCAAGAAAACACCCAACATCCATGGCGTCATCACGCGAAGAATGACTGCTAATCCAATAGAAACAAAAACACCATAGTAAAGGATGCCATACAATTTCACCGCAGTCGGCTTGCCTATATAATAGGTAAGTGTGTAACGATGGTTACTCACATCTGTTTCAAAATCACAAATATTATTCGCCAGCATAATGTTCGCAATCGTAAAAACAAGTGGCAACGAACTCAAGAAAACAGCCAATACTCCCACTAAATCTCCTTCAATAGCGAAGCGCGGCCAAGCGATGGAGACCGATGCCAATGCGTTGTTTGGGACATTGATCAAAACGGCAATAAAGAAAATACCGAATCCCATCGTTAAACCGGATAACACTTCTCCTAAGGGCATCCGCGAAATAGGAAACGGGCCGAATGTATACAAAATCCCTACCGCAAAGCAAATCGCTCCAATCACTAGCAACAACAAGCTGGTGCGGTAAGTAATGATTAGGCCGATCATGGTCGCAAACGCAATCATACCAACAATCATTAAGGTAACTTTACGAACGGATAAGCCTTCCCTACCCAACACATTCTCCTCGTCACGATAAACGAGGTTTTTAGCTTTCACATAATCCATCGTATTGTTGATGGCTGTTGTCGCCATATCAAAAACAATCATGGCAACGAAGAACAACAGCGTGTTAATTCCATCGAAAGAATCAAAGTAATATAATGCATAAAGAATTCCCAGCGAAAACGGGAAGATACTGGCTAATTTTGTTCTGATTTCAACCAGTTCCAAAAAAATCGAAAGTGACATACGAAACCCCCACTACTCTTCTACTATTTTATAATCCTCGTTCCGCAACTCGAAATTATCCTTCAAGCCATCAGACAGATAGACCTCTTTATCTTTTGTAACAAAAACCGCCTCAATATCATTGCGCCCGTTAACGTAAGCCAAGCCTTCCTCAACCCCAAGCGCAAAAACCAAGGTCGAGGTCGCATCTCCGTCTACAGATTTTTCGGAGATAATGGAAACACCAGCAATTTCATTATCGAATGGATAGCCCGTTTCCGGACTCATCAAGTGATGATAAACTTCACCATCCACTTCTAAAAACCGTTCATAGATACCAGACGTTACAATCGAACGATTGCTTTGCTGCGTTGAGCCGATGCTTTCACCCCGCTCTGCAAACGGATCTTGAATCCCTACATTCCAAACATCCCCATCCCGAACAGGCGAAGCCCCCATCACAAAAACATTACCGCCCAAATCAATAATAGCCGTAGTCACATTTTCAGATTCGAATAACGCTTTTACTTCATCAGTAATGTACCCTTTAGCTATGGCACCCAAATCCATTTCCATGCCTGGTTCTTCGAGATAAACAGAACGTTCTTCGTCATTCAAAATCACTTTGTTGAAATCAATTTTTTGCAGAGCTTCATCTATCTCTGCTTGGCTCGGTTTACGGGCATCGTCGAATCCAATACGCCAAAGATTGGTAATAGGGCCGATTGTATAATTGAACTGACCATCCAATGAATCACTATAATCAGCAGCGATACTAATCAATTCATAAACTTCTTCTGAAACAACAACCGGTTCTTGACCAGCCGCTTTATTTATTTTGGATATTTCGGATTCGGTTGTTTCGCCGGTGATTTTGTCAGCTAAATCTCTTACGAGCGCGAATCCCTCTTCAATGACGTCTTCTTTCCCATCATCATAAATACTGAGACTGACATAAGTTCCCATCAGAAACTCTGTATCATTATAGGCTTGTGTGTTTACCTTGCCTTCGTTCCCGCATGCACTTAAGAAAACGAGCACACCAACGACTCCCAACAGATGTCGAATAATTTTCATATAATTTCTCCTAATTGTCTTTTCGCCAATTTTAACACACGAAAAAGGTAGGAACGAGTGTCTGTTCCTACCTTCTATCATTATCGTCACTATTAAATTAGTTGTCGATTTCGATTGTTTCTGTGTTTCCTTCTTTAGCTGCATCAATCAATTGTTGTGCATATTCTTTGAACATATCAGAAGAATGTGTAGCACCTGAAACAACTTCCACTTCAGAAGCATCTTGTTTTTCAACCAATTGATTATTTAATTCTGGAAGGTATTCTTGTGGGCCAACGCCAACTTTTTCAGACATTCTGTCTTGGTAAGCTTGGTCTTCAGATTTCAATTCGCCAGCTTCGTTTTTGTAGTCATAATTTGATTCAGTGATTTCGCCACCTTCAACTACCATTGTGAAGTCAACTTTCCAACCATTTTCGTCTAGATTTTTTTGAACCAATGTATATGTTCCATCTTGAAGTTCTGATGTCGCTACTTCAGATGTTGCTTCAGATGATTCCTCAATAACTTCAGACGCTGCTTCAGATGAAACTGATTCTTCTGTAGTTGTGTCGCTGCCGCAAGCTGCAAGCAACAATGTTGATGCTAAAGTTAGTGACCAAGCTGTCATTTTTTTATTTAGAGCCATAAGGGAAATACCACCTTTATTATTTTTGTTTTTTGCGAACCTTTCATCCTCCTGATAAAACGTTCACAAATGATTACAAGATAATATTACCATTACAAAAAGTAAGATGCAACCGAAATCAAACGACTTTATGAAATATTTCATTAACTAGCATTGTTTTTTCATTTAAATTTAATATAAAAACTAGAAAGCCTATTATAAAGGCTTTCCGGTTTCAGAACTCTCGTGATAACATTTGCTCAGTAATTAGCGATAGCGTTTTTTTCGTGTCGCTTTCAGGCAGTTTTTCTATTTGTTTAAGCGCTTTTTTTGTGTATTTGACTGCTAAAGCTTTTGCTTCGTCTAGACCACCGCTCTCAATCACAATTTCGTAAATTTTGTTTACTTCTTCATTTGTGATTGCTTCTCCTTTTTCCAAAAGCGGATGAATTTCCGATCCTCGCTTCATTTTGGCATAAATTAAAGGAGCAGTATAGATACCATTACGAACATCTTGCAAGATTGGTTTCCCGGTTTTGTTATCGTCCGCCGCATAGTCCAGGATATCATCAGTGATTTGAAATGCCATTCCGATGTTACTGCCAATTTGGTATGCTTGTTGGGCGAATCGCTGCCCATACTGGGTATCGTATGCCCCAGAATAGCAACTCAATCCAAACAGTTGGGCGGTTTTTCCTTGTATTTGGCTCAAATAGTCACGCATCCGCATGTTGCTGTCATACTTACGATCCATCTGATTCAATTCGCCAATTAGGATTTTTTCCATTCCCTCAGTATTTAGTTGCAGACTGTTCGCCTCGCCGATATTATTTTGGAGCAGACGGAAACAAATCGTGAATAAATAGTCACCTGCATAAACTGCAACCCGATTGCCATAGGCACTGTTCAACGTTTCTTGTCCCCGTCGTTTAGCCGACTCATCAATGACATCATCGTGAATCAATGTAGCCATATGCAAAACTTCGAGTGCGGCCGCAGTTGCTCGCGCCTTGCTCTCATCTCGTTTATCGGAAAACTGGGAAAACAACAAACTGTATGCGGGGCGTAATAATTTTCCTCCCGAGAATAACATTTCTTTTATTTTATGTTGTACTTCTTTATTTTTGATGGTTATTTGATTATCAATTAGCGATATGGTTGCTTCTAACTCATGTCGCAGGGCAGGATAGGCATCCCACATTGGATGTACCTTCATCTAACTTTCACACTCCCTGAATTACCTTAAAGATAGGACATCGATTTCATTGTTGTTCTCAACTGGACTGTCAGACCGAACTTCCACCAGCATTTTATGCGGCAAACATAAAATCGTATCCCCTACTTGGTCTATTGCCGCCATCCTTACGCAAACTTGGTCCGAACAAGTGGCTTCTGTCATTTTTACCGACATACCCGTGCGGACGAGAACATTTTCATGTCCATGTTCATCTTTATAATGATACGTTTCCGTTTCACCATCATCCACTAAATCAAACACGTGGACCACATCTCCATCAACTTCCACAACCGCCTGTAAATTTGTTTGATCCGCGGTCGCTTGAACATAGGTAAAGACGCCTAAAGGCAAAAACGAACCCAACATCAATAACAGAACGACAATAATATCGCCACGCCTAATCATTTTTATATATTTCATCATTTCGATGTAATCCCTTCACTTCTTAGTTGGCTTCACTATATACGAAAAATGGAGGCAAAGGCAAGTTTCCCCACCTCAACCTCCATTGTTTTTCTATTATTTATTGACGCCCACTTCATAAATGGACTTGATGTCACCATACCACCACTTGCCTAGTTTCTTGGAAATCCAAGGAATGACATAGTAATCCAATCCAAAGGCACGACCTGATCCGTTCATCAAGCTAATTGCTACAGGAACGAACCACATATTAACCCAATAGAACATGCCTGTTAAACTGAACATTGCGACCAAACCGACTGTCAACGCACTTACTAGCCATGTGAACAGACCGAAAATTAAAGCTAAACCAATCGCTATTTCCAACAATGTCATCATTTTTTGCATGAACAATGCCATTTCTACGTTTGGAACCATGAATTTCATGATGCTTTCGAACCAACCTGGCATTTTATCAAGAACCATCATTGGCTCCTCGCCGTAAACATAGTTTAATCCAAACACACTGTGAGCTACTTCTTCAACTGCTTCAGATGCACCAGATGCCGGGTCTTGTAACCAAGAGAACGGCATGGTTACTTCATCACCAAACCAAGAAGTTGTTCCAGCGAGACCAAACATTTTCTTCAAACCTTCCCATAACCACATGGATCCGTAGAAGACACGTAGTGGCAAGTTCCAAAGAACGTTACCGTAGCGAGACAAGTGTTTGCGGAAAATGCTACGTCCATCACGAATATGGAAGAATTCGTGGTGGATGTATTTCACGAAATAGAAGATAGAACCAATCGTCAAGAAGTAGAACAAGTTGATTAAGTGTTTTACAGCCATTGCCACAAAACCGCTCAAGTGGATTTTATCCATCAAGTAAGCAACACCATAACGAGAACCAATCGAAATCATGAACCCTTGGTAATTACCTTTGTGCGCAACTTTTTCTGTTCCTTCAATAGTAGCAATAATATTTTTAGCTGCTGTATGTCCGGTTTGTTCAGCGTTTTGAACGATTTGCGGAACAGGTTTGTTATCATTTTCTGGTTCTTCGTAGTAAACGATGTCCCCG
This sequence comes from Jeotgalibaca sp. A122, assembly GCF_052266715.1. Classification (NCBI taxonomy): domain Bacteria; kingdom Bacillati; phylum Bacillota; class Bacilli; order Lactobacillales; family Carnobacteriaceae; genus Jeotgalibaca; species Jeotgalibaca sp. A122. The sequence continues at coordinate 19,592 of NZ_JBQPRB010000010.1, forward strand.
GCTAAATAAACATCTTTTGCACCTTGTGCTTCCATGTATTTATTAGCAATCAGTCGACCAGCGCGACCTTTTTCGATTCCGTATTCTTCAACATCAGAGTTTGCTTTAACCCCTGCTGTCCAAATAAGGGTATGTGTTGGGATAACTGTTCCATCAGAAAGTTCGATACTGTTTTCAGTAACGTTGGCAACACCGTTACTTTTAACGATGTTAACACCATTTTTGATCAAGTATCTTTCCGCTTTAGAAGATTCTTTCTCAGTAACAACACCCAAGATGATTGGTGCGGCTTCAACTAAGTGGAAACTGAATTCGTTTGGATCTAGTTTGTTGTCTTTTGCTAGACGGTCTTTCCATTCCATCAAGTCACCGATCATTTCCACACCAGTAAACCCGGCACCGGAAACAACCATTGTCAACATTGCTTTACGTTTTGCTTCGTCATGCTCAATTGCCGCTGCTTCAACGGTATCCTTGATGTGACGACGCAATGTATTTGCATCTTCCCATGACCATAATGTGAAGCCATGTTCAGCAACACCTGGAATGTTGAATGTATTTGGTTCCCCACCCATTGCCAAGATTAGGTGGTCGTAGTGGAAAGTTGATTTTTCAGTTGTAACAACTTTCTTTTCTTTATCTAAGTGAGTCACTTCATCTGTTACGATATCAACGTTTTTGTTACGATTGAACAAACGTTGCAAGTCGTATTGGATTGCATCGGGCTCTACACGTCCAGCTGCAACTTCGTGAAGTTCAGTCATGTACGTTTGGTAAGAATGACGGTCAATTAACGTAATTAGAACGTCATCATTTTTCTTGAAATGCTTAGACAACTTTTTAGTTGCCGCAACGCCAGCAAAACCGGCACCGATTACAACAATATTAGTCTTTGCCATAATTTCTTCTCCTTAATATATCTATCTCTATGTAAATAATTGCACAAAATAATTCACTTACTAAAAATCACTTACCAAAACATTATAATTTACTTGTGAAAAGAAGTCCAATGTAATTTAAGTTTCTAGTCTTTTTTTAGAGCATTCTCATATTGAGACGTTTTTCTAATAAACAACTAACGAAAAAGGAGCTGGATTCACTCCAGCTCCTTAAATTCTGTCGTATATTGTGCATCGTACCACATGCGGGTTAAACGATCTGATTTAGCTTCTTCTCTTTGGAAGGTTTTAATCGTTACGACATGTTCCATCAAGTAGTTCGCCGCTATTCCTACCGCTATCCCCGAGAAAATTCCCGTTAAGGCTAAAACCGGTAAATAAAGCATCACACCGAATGATTGCGCAATGGTACTTGCCACAACCAACTGGCCCACATTATGCAGAATACCTCCAGTTGCACTGACGCCGATAAGACTCACATGTTTCGGTCCCAATCTCCGCACTGACAACATCCCGAAGTAACTCAAGAACGCTCCCGCAAAACTATAAAGGAAAGTCGACAACGTCCCACCTAATAATGTTGAGATCAAAAGTCGCATCCAAACCACTTTCAAACTGTCCCTGGAAGGTAAGGTAAAAATGGCCAAAATTGTGATAATATTTGCCAGTCCCAGCTTCGCACCCGGCGCAAAGGCAAATGGAAATGGAATCGAGCGCTCCAATAATGTAATGACGACACCTTGAGCGGCTAATAATGCGATATATATAAGTCGTGTATTTTTTTTCATAATCAGTACCTTTACTATTCATCGTTCTTTAATAATGCAACTGGCAAAAATTGCCAGAAGTGAGTCACTTAAGTTTAGCATAACTGAAGAACGAATAATATTAATCCCATACAAAAATAAAAGCTAGTGCTTTTGGCACCAGCTAATTATATGTCTGAGGTTGAATTATTTTAGATTATTTGGAGCGGTCTAAATTAAATTGAATTGAATTTTTGTCTACAGCGTTCAATTGCGTTTTTCACCCTTATGTATTCTACTTCCAACTCATCCGCAATGGCTTTTATTGACAAACCTCTGATGAATAAGAGATAGACCTCTTTTTCAAATTTCGAAAGAAGCTCACCATAGTCACGATACGCCTCACCTGACTGCTCCCCACGTATAAATTAAGGGGGTCCATAGGCGGATAGGACATCACGGACCGTACTCACGTCATTCCCACATCAGTAGAGATGACGTTTTTCTAATTCCGTTCTATTCCCAAAAGCCCGAGGACTTTCTCAACAAGGTATCCCGTGACACCATTGGCGTTGAAGGCTCGCAGCTGAACCTTTTGGTTGCTACAACCATGTGTTAGGTAAATTGAAAGTCGCACAACCCGAAGTTGCTGGACTTGCGGTCGGTAGAATGGCAAAGTGTCTGAATGCAAGTGGCGTGATGTGTCAGGAAGGTGGCGAACGTCGCATCGCACTGGGTGCGGTCCGTTTCTTTAAGGGTCGGGTGACTGTTCTTAAGGAGGAACGCACTATACAGGTCACGTTGAACAACGTGTCCCCCGACTATAGCGGTGCGTTCGGCGAGCGTCTTCTTGGTGTAGGTATCATTGCTATGATTGTACTGGCTGGCCCGGAAGATGGTCGTGTGCACCTTGTGGAGACCACCCCCTTCTCGGGGCGCTTTTTGCTGCACTCTGGAGACCAGAAGACCCGGGGCATGATAACCGATGGACTTGCCAAATCGTTTCTTGCGGTTGAAGCGCCCGTTCTTATTGACGGTTGTTTCTTTGGTCCGCTTCATGAGTGCCCGGAAATCCATGTCTTCCACATACACCTGATTGCCCAGTGCCAGGATGGCATTGGCAGTCTTGTTATGGGCTATTTTTAAAGCCACCGCCCGTCGACGGTAGAGGTCCTTCAAACGGAATAATACTTCTATATAGTTGTTGCTACGCACCCAGAACAGCTTGATGTCGCGTTTGATGGTTCCATCTGCCTTGAAGTTCGCGGGATTGGTTGCCCGCCGGCTCCGGTCGAGTTTCCGTTTCAATCGGTGAATCGTGCGGTCATAGACGTTCCCTTCAGGGAACAGCTCCTTCAGGATGACGCCGTCATCGCCTACCACCGCGACGGTGGAAGTGCCGATGTCTACCCCCACTTTCTTATCCGGACTCAGTTGATGGCGGGGCATGCCAGTATCCTTGTTTCGTTTCACAGGTGAATCACCTTCCAGCACCAGTTGCAGGAAGTACTTGTTGCCGCCCTTGAACGCCCGGCGGACGATACGACAATACTTCACCCGGTTAAGGGCCAGCGATTCCTGAATAAATGAGTCGTTGGCACGGATTTTAACGGGCATGACCAGCCCGTTCCATTCCAAACGGTCTCCTTTGAAGCGCATGCCGGAGTCGTTTGTTTTGCCTTCTAGGGATGCCAGTTGCCCGAACTTCTTGAAATGCACCTTTTTGCCTTTACCGTACAGTAGGGAGGACACACTTCCCCAAACCGTGGTGGCGATTTTTTGTGCCGTCAGGCTGTCTATGTGCTTCTTGTAGGCGTAGCGCATTCGCTTGATAGAGTCATGGAGTTTGTACTCCGCCACCCCAAAAGACTTTTGGATGGCTTCCAATTCTCTATTACACGCCGTAATACATCGCTTGTCCTTCGCTTTGACGGCCAGACGACGTTCTGCCAACACCTCTTGGTACCGACGGTTTTTGTGCAACTCTGACAGTTGTGTACGCGCCTGATGCAAGACCTTGTTGTACAAGTTTTCCGCAATCGCGAAGCGCTTGTCCAGGACAGCTTGTTCGTTTTGGTGCGTGACAAGCCGCAACTCCAATACGAACGATGGGGTTTTACTTTTAGCCATTGGTGATCCTCCTTTGCGTTGGATGTGACTTTTGTATTAACTGGCGTTGCGAAGTCTTTTGACTTTGTGTGTATTGGTTAATCATCTCGAGCGGGGCACGACCCCCGGTAGAAACGAAATAGCTATTCGTCCAAAGAGTAGGCAACTTTGTTGTCAGTTCTTTAAAATTCTTGTCTTAGTATTCGGGAAGGAGTTTCCTTGATGCGTTTCACTGCTTTATGAACCCCTAACTACAGGTTAATAGCCAAATGCAGGTAAACATAGTCCGGCATGATTTCCATTTCAAGAATTTCGATGGATAAGGAGGCGCACGTTTCTAAAATAAGCTCCTTCAAGCGTGCCACTATCGGTCCAACAAGTACCTGTCTCCGATATTTTTGACACCAGACCACATGATAGGCACAAGAATAAGTGATATTATTATTTGTTCTGTATTTTTTATTTTTCATGCTCACATTATACATCTATATAATACAACTAAAAGCACGTCTTGTATCCCTATGCTTTAAAAATGGGTTTTTACAATGCTCATTCCGTAATTTGTCAAGATAGCGCACTGCAATAACATTTGCGTCGGTGTGTATTTTCTTTTCTGATTGCCTCTAACTGCTTTGCATGGATATAAATCCAAGGAGTTTCAAGGGCGTTTGGGGGTAACGGACCGTAATGGCGATATTTATAAAAAAACGGAGATAGCGTTTTTCTATTTCTCTTCTACTCCCAATAGATATTAGACTTTATCAACAAGACGCCTAGCGGCACAATTAACGTTTAAGACTTTCCCTCCTGAGAACTAAAGAATTTACGCGAAAAGCGCAAGTCGAACTCAATCGGACCTGCGCTTTTGATTTAGTAATTTTTGATTATTTCATGCATATTGTCATAGAACCACAGGAATCGTAATGCTATTTTGGATTGCATACCATTCAAATGAATAAAAATCGCTTCCCTATAAAACATCGCTAGAGTATGTTTTATAAACGAAAGTGTTCAATTTTAATTAACGTTAACTGTTCAATTCTACTTGACGTTGACATAGTTAAATACCGATTAGCATTTAACTCAATAAAACAACTACCTCTGAAAAATAAACTTATAGTCTGCAACGAAATTATAAAAAGGTATGCCGCTAAAATTAAAAGTACTTTATGGATAATTTATACAAAATTAATATGAATTATTAATTTCATCTATATTTTCCAACAAAAAATCAGAAATCGGCTGCACAATAGCTCGTGCTAACAAAACAGGAACTGCATTTCCTATTTGTTTATATACTTTATCTATGCGAGCATTATGTGATATCGGCTTCCGCAATTTCCCATGAGATGAACCTAGGCTAAATTCGAACCAGTCTGGAAATGTTTGAATCCTTTGGATTTCCTTAATGGATAATCGACGATTTTCACCACGAAATTCCCATTTGTTATGTCCAATTTTTTCCATAGGTTTGCCGCCAGGGTGTTGCGGAGCTTGACGTCCACTTGCTTGGATAGTAAAGCTCTGCTCATCCCATGTTTTTTTTCTATTACGAGACATATACATGGTACTATATGAGCCTTCAAAATAATCACCCGGATCATCTTCGAGGTCCCCAATAGCTTCTCTAAGTGTAACCCAAGGAAGTTTATCATTTAACAAACTAATTTCATTTGGATTTCCATGAGTGGGTTCTGGCAATTCATAGTGGTAACCAAATTTATCTTCAATTTTTTCTTTATGTACTCCAATTAAGAATACACGCTCTCGAGATTGAGGTACTCCATAATCTCTAGCATTTACTAAATGAGGTGTAACGGTGTAACCTGCACTTTCAAAATCTTCAATAATCTGCTTTATTACTTCACCTTTACCCAGAGTCATCATACCTTTGACATTCTCAGCTACAAAGAAAGCAGGTTGAGTTTGAATCAGAGCTCTAATAAAATGGATGTATAAAAAATTACGCTCATCATCAATTAACCGAGGACCCGCCTCACTGAAGCCAGGACAAGGGAATCCACCTATCATAAGAGAATTTTTGGGAAATAAAGCAACTTTTCTAATATCTTTTTGATGTTGGATAATTTCATTACTGAAATTCATTTTATATGTTTCATTTGCTTCCAAGAACATATCATTGGTATAGATAGTTTTAAAAACACTTTTTTCTCTTATTGCATCAAATTTATTTTTATTTGAAAGAAAAACTGATAGTGCTTCTTCATACCCTATAGTTGATACTAATCCAGCTAGTTCCGTGCCTAAATCTAGTCCACCAGCACCTGAGAAAAGCGAAGCTACACTAATTTTGTCTTTTCGATATTTAATATCATTAAATAATTTAATATCGTTATCGTCCTCTATAATTTTACTTGCTTCTTCTTCAATTTTTTGCATCAAAACTGACTGTATTTCGTCAACTGATAAATCAGAAGAAGATCTAAATTTACGCTTAAAGCATTTGACATCATCTTTATCAATTATACTCACTTCATTAATCATAATTAGTATTCCCCTTAATTCATCGTATAGCTACTTTGGTAAAGTAACTATATCAAAACTCATTCCAAAAGGCCAGCTTTTTGTATCTATTAAAAAATTTAAATAATACCGAGTAGTGAATTTATAAGTTAATTCAACCAGTGTCAAATAAAAAAAACATACGAATTCGACATTATATTAAAAGTTATGGTAACTTCAATATAATATCGAATTCATATGACGCAAAACCATGATAACACATTTTCATGTAGGGAAAAACACCTTTTTCAATCAAAACATTGACAAATAGTTACTTTAATAAAGAAGGTTTTTGTAACATCAAAGTTATTCATTTTTAGCATGCCGCTTAAATATAAACAACAACTCTCCTCAAAATCTATCACTCAAACTGAACGTCCAAAATGGAAAATAAAAAATAGTCACCGGACGTAATAGCTTTACAAAAAAACACTATTTGTTTAACATCTCATCATTCAACTCACAACAATATTCATACCCATGGACTAACCGGGAATAGTCTGGTTACTGGAAAATCGGCATCTTCATAAAAATCAAGGAAAATTGATGCAGGATTTCTACCCTTAGCGGAAAGATCCACGCATATGTCTGTGAACTCAAATAAGAATATAGTTGTGACTTAATCCGTTTCCCCTTGGTAACGGATTTTTCCTGTCATGAAGGTCTACACTATTAGAATAATCAGTTAGTAAGCGGAATCTAATGATCGGATTATTATACACGACTAATTTAAACTTGGAACTTAAAGGTTTTTATCTCTGGGTCGGAATTCATCCATCCTTGCTTATGAATGATGGTATGTACTTTCTTTACACCAAATATAATTAAAAAACCTTATCAAACTGTCACATACGTCTTTGTTCTTAATTACAATATATTCACCCACCTCTGAGTGGATACCAGAATAAGAGAAATCAGGAATATTATCAAATTCTTCTATGTTAATATTTTCTGAATAAATGAATTGTGTAGGTGTGAAATTACATGAAGTTATTACTGCAATATCATCAACTATTATAAATTTACAGTGAACTGAATCGTTTACAGCATATAAATGTTTGTTTGTAATAGTATAATTTTTGATAAATTCTTTAAATGAATGTGTATTCACAGGTTTTCTTTTCCCGTGAGAATGGTTGTTTTCATCTACAAAAGTTTGAGATAAGATTCTTATCTCAATGTCTTTTTTTGTTTCTTTAAGTAGTTCATTTAAGAATCCATATCTTTTGGTAGCAGTACTATTACTAGTAACATAATAAGAATAAGCAGAAACATGTTGACCACATATATATATCCTATTTTTTGATTTTTTTACTAAATCGATTAAATAATTTTCAAAAACACTTTGAGACTGGTAAAAAAAAGGTCCCATATAAAAATTATGATTTTTTTCGGGTTCGCTAACCATATAATTAGGTTTTTTAATTATTTGATAGTGATTGAATTTTTTTTGTTGGTTGAAACTTTCAATGGAAATTGAATTAGTTATTAATGTGGTAAAAAATATCTGGGCAGAGTTTCTAAAATTATTAAAATTTTCACAAATAATCATTAATTCATCCTTTATCTTATCCCTCACGGCTAGATTAGATGAAGTTAGTGCTACTGCGTGAGAACCGTTTTTGAATTTTATATAAAAAGATTTTATGTGTAAACTATAAGGCATATTTCCTCTCGAAAATTTTTTTACTTTTCTACTTCGAATATACATATGAGGGAAAATATACATTCTGAAGTTAGGATTTGTATAATTTATAGAATCTTTATATATAGCATCTGCAACATCATATTTTGAAACAGGCTTACCATTAAAACAAAAATTTGAAGTTTTTAAATTAGTAATCTTTTTAGGGTAACTGTTATCATAGCCTTCTAAAGGAATAGAAATAATGTTTATTTTAATACCTTGTTCGGATAATTTTTTAAAAAAAGAATGTAATATAGGATTATTATAAAGATAGAGGCTTGCATTAATTTCAGTAATATTTTCCTTATTCATTTCGATATATTCAGTAAATTTTTTTAAGATAGTAGGACTGCTGCCCTGTAAGTAATATTTTTCAGGATCAGCATATAAAGACGGACTATCATATATTAACTGCGCATTTGGCATACAGCACATCTCCTAACTGTTTATTGTTATAGTTGGATAAGGGTGTATAAGTTCTGGATTACTGAAATTTGTACTATTGATATCATGAGCATTAGAGATACCTAGTTCTCTTAAGCAATCAACCAAATTATTTGCAACACTATCTCCCTTTATATTTAATGGATTGTCAAATTTAACAATAGGAGTTAGTTTATTTGCAACTATTCGCCAATCTACGTACACAGCCAAAGGTCTATTACCATCCCATTTTTCTTCTATAGTTCTGTAGTTTAGTGCTTTGCAAGCAAAATATACGTTAGGATTAGCATTCACATACTCTTCTATTGGTATAAGATTATCTATTACATCCTGCGTAGTCATTATATAATCATTAATTAAAATGTAGTTGGCAATACCGGAGTTCGCAATTACTTCTCCATTAATATAAGCATTTTTCTTATCTATACTCAGGTTTGTACCTGAATATACATCAAGTACTTGGGTACGACTGAGGGGCATTAAACCCGATAGATCCCCACTAAGTTTATTTACTAATTCAAATTTCCACCCTAATGTAATAGAGCCTTCATTAGTGCGTTGTTTTTTTATTTTGTATACAAGATTTCTTGACATAAACAAATGTCTTTTGCTATTAGTAGCACTTTGAATCAACACTTGCCAATTTGGACCAAGTAATTGCTCTGCTCTCTCGGCATTTGTTTTATTCTCAATAAAATCTGCATTTTCTTTTTTAAATGATATTTTTATTTCAATATTTTCCCCTAAATGATTTATATTTTCAGCTTTTATATATATATCGGTTTTAGGTTCGCCTTTAGGACAGGTTGGTTTGCCACTTTTTAATATAATAAATGTTTCATCATTAAAGTTAAAAATTTGATTACAAGATAAAAGTGATAATATTCTTCTTTCTTCATTCCCAAATGTAGTCATATGCATCTCCTTATATTTTATGATTCAACTTTTACACTCAAAATTATACTTTGAGTCAACTGCACCGTACTATACAATCATAAAGAATAGGCTGGACTCCAATTCATGTATACCTAACCACCAATGAAGAAGCAGGGTACCTGTATTGAAAAAACGCTCGGATATCGAATACTTTTTTAAAGTGGTTGAATCCCTTCTGAATAAACATTTCCTTGTGAGACCTGTTTTTCACAAGGGATTTTTTAATACGAGGGTTAGTGTTTTAGTTTGCCAAATACTTTAGTCATATAACTCTATAGGTAGCAACGCAGTTCCCAAAGAATTAATTTCTTTTTAAGGTTTGAAAATTGCTTCAATACCTTTCAAGTATACCAATCACTAATGACCATAAGTCTACTATAACGATATTTTACAAACATTTCCATATACAATACAAAATCTCCCCTTACTCCTCTGCTATTGTCTATATTTCACATATAAAAAAGAATTAAACTTTCGTCTGGAAATCCGAGCGCAAATTACAGTACCCTTAATAAGCATTTGAACAAAGACTTTAGATAGACTATTTCTCTATTATCGATTGCATCTTTAACAATACAACTATTCTATTTTTGCTAAAGCTAATCTCTCTAATAACACCAGTGCGAGTAATATCTTCAAATTTGAAAATATTACTCGCACTGGTGTCCCATTCGGCTACGAAACCGTACGAAAATACTTCAATATGTCAAAAACACGAAAAGAGACTGGGAAAAAACTCAGTCTCTGAATAAAAAAATCCCAACTCCTTCATTTTGAAGGAGTTGGGATTTTATCGTTTTAAAATATACAGTGAGCCAAATATCTTATAATTTAAGTATCACACAAAAACAAAAGAAGTAGCTCACCATATATCAAAATTATAGCTCAATGGGAACGACCTTAACACTATAATTGGATTTTACAATCCCGAATGATCATGAACCCTCCTCATTAGTCATTTTGTGGATTCTATTCCTTCGGAATTTCTTCTTGAAGATACGTTTCATACAGGTCGCCCTGCTTTTCATCCTGTAATGCTTTTAAAGATGTTTTTGTTTGCCCATAGTCGCACAACATTTTCTGACCGTAAAATGAAATGAATGAAGAATCTATTCCTAACGGGACGCGTTTGCTGGGGTTGGCGGTAGGTCAGTCACTTCCCGAAGCCCCAGCGTTTGTTCGTGCGTTCTCTGCTCATATTCTTCAATGCGTTTTCATCCCCGCTGGCTTTCGCGCGCAGCGCATCGATGGCGTCCCGCATCAGCTCCGCCAGTTTTTCAGTATCTGTTTCCAGCCCCTCTTTCGAAGTGGTCAAGACGAGCTGCACATGCTTCCCAGCTTCCAGCCGCTGTTTCAGGTGCTTATCATTATTCCCAAATAAGACATCCAGCGCCATGTGTGCGTGTTGGCTTGATGGGAACAGCTCTACCGCCCCAGCGTATTCATAGGCTTCAATCAAATCGTATTCGATGATAAAGTTGTGTTCCTGGAAGACGCGGTTCACCTGTCCCATGTCCGTTAATATTTGGTCCGTCCCGTAGTAGCCGACTGTCAGCGGCTCCCCAGCTGCCGTCCGGAAATAAGTTTCCACCACTAGGTCGGGCTTTCGTTCGTGCCCTCGGCTCCGCTTGAACCGTTCAATGCGCGCTTCCTGTTCCAGTTTCTCATCATAGGTCCGGTTGCTCTTGTCCCGAAAACCGCCAAACTGTTTCTTCATTATTTTGCCTCCTCTATGATAGTGTGCGGGCTGAACCGCATCATCGCTGCCGCCATCTCCTTTTGGGTCAGTTCCACATTGCGTGCATCCCCTATTGGATAGAGGGGCTTGTCCAGCTTATCCATGAAGCCCTTGACGCGGTGGTAGGCCGAATGCCCCGAGTGGCGGGTATTGTAGAAGACTAGCGCATCTGGGTTGTCCAAAAAGGTCAAATCTCGGGTCACCAGCTGCTCGGCTTCCACAAACTCCCAGCTGGGGTTGGTTGCCTGCAATTTCTTATGCCAGTCCACGCGCCCTGCCAGCACGATGATGTGCTTTCCGTTTAGGAGTTGGGTATCCGCCTCTTCCGTGCCTTCCTCCTCCTGAAACGCCAGTGTCGCTTCTAGGAATCGGATGCGCTCTTCTGCGACTCTTTCCCTCTCCGTAGCCTTTTCAAGCGCCTGTTCCAAGCGTTTAGTCTCGCGCTGTAAGACTGCCTCTTTCTCCGCCAGTGCGTCGAAGCGGACCGCCGCTTGTGTGGCTGCCGCTCGGCTGTATTCCCGTTCTTTTCCAAGTTCTCTTTCAAGAATTTCCCGTCTGTGTGATTCCTTTTCCTGTATCAGGGTCAGTTCCGCCGCGTTAGACTGGTCGATACCCTTCAGGTATTTCGAACGGGTGTCGAAGAAGTCCCGTGCCAAGACGTACTGGAAGAGGTTGGATACGAGGTTTTCCAGCAAGCTTTCAAACTGTTCCTCGTAGGTAGCATTTTGGGAACCCTGTACGTCAACGGTGAGGCAGTAGCTTTGAAAAAAATAGGTCCATTCGTCCGCGGATAGGGAGCGATCAAAGAAACGCGGCGGGAATCCGTAGCTGCTGAACCGGTCGCGGGCATGGCGGACATTGACCGCCACTGGGTTTCCGAGTCGCAGTTCTGCCTCCAGCAGAAAAGCTTGGTGGTCTGGGCGCATGGCTTCCTTCTCCATCAACCTCTCGACCCGTTCCCGCTCATGGTCCATAATCCGACTTATCCCGTTCATCACATGACCGTCATGGAAGAACCTTTCGCGGAATTCCTCGATGATGGTTAACTCACTATGGGCTGTAGACCAGCTGGCTAACAGGCGTTCGTTTTCTGCTATCAACTGCCCTAGGTCCCAGTAGTCAATTTCTTCCTCGATTTCAAAGTATTCATAGTAGAAGCGGAACATCCCCTCCGTTTCTTTGCCCGAAGCTGTAATCAGGGCGATGACCACTTGGATGAAACGGTGGTAGGCCATGGTTCCGTCTAGTTGCTCATAGCGCCAGCTGTCCTTTTGCCAAATTTTTTGGATATCCCGGTACCTCAACACTTGGTTCCGATCCAGATAGCGTTGGAGTCGCTTGTAGCCTTTATTTAAAAGCTGCTTGAGCGGCGCGTTATCACCCGTGTCTCGGACGTAAGAGGCAATGCCGGCCATCTTCTCTATCGTCATTAGCTGCTCCGTCGGGTACATGTAGCGTTTCTTGTCTGCCACATGCCGGCTTTTGCGGTAGTGCGCATAGTAAACGTCCGGATTCTTCTCGTAGACCCAGTCAATCTCCGCTTGCATATGAGGACTTGGTCCCATTCCGTAGAGAAGGAATGCATCTGGGTTTTCAAGTGGTAGAGGCTCATTATAGGCATCGTAGACCCGGTTGGTGGATACGAGCAAGTAGGCCTCCTCATAGTTCATGCCTTTGCCTTCCGTCACCAGGGCTAGGGCTTCCCGCGTCCGTGTCAGCCCCTCTTGGTCCGTCCATACCCCCGCCAACTCATCCACGTTCGGCATGTGGTAGCGAAGGTCCAAGAAGAAGGACGTTAGCTCCTCGAGCGTGAACGGCGGGTTGAGGTCCTTACCGTCCCGTTGGAGCAATTGGCATGCTCGGTGGAATGCCGTGTGCCTACGTTCGACGGTTGGCTCTTCCTCTGCTTCCTGCCAACTAAACAGTCCGCCGTCATCCCCACCCAGCCAATCGTCTCCTCCCACGATTGTTTGCGCTTCCAAAAATGTTGTTACATTAAGATCCGCCTCTTCTTCGAGTGGTATCAGTTTCCTCCGATCACTCATGCAACCCCTCCTCTTCTTGGTATTCACCCTTCCATTTTACCACAATATTGTGCCACTTCAATGCTTCGATGGATGACATTTTCATGTATCCTATGGCTTTTTATGGAGATAGTTTGTCAAATTAAATTAATGAAATTGGCACCTTAACCATCTTTTTTTCAAGTAACTTCTAATGATTTTCCTCTTTAATGCGTTCTGAAAAGAAGTAAGGTTTGTGAACCATTCATGATTCCAATACAAAAAACAACTATTTTATTCTTGTACCCACCTATGGTTTACAACGACAATATTATTTTGATTAAAGGTAAAGCTATAGCTTTACCTTTAAAACTGACTTCAACCAAAGTTTTTATAATCAGAAAAAAAATAAAATTGATCTGTATTTAACTTGAAACGTCTTTTTCAAACGAAATAATTCAATATCCATAGAAGCACTATTATCATTAGATTATTGACAAAATCTCTATAGTTGTTACCTACTAGATTATTTTTAAAACTACATAAAAGATGATAAACATATTACCGATTTCCGCGCGACAAATTCTCCCGTAACTCCCCCCAACTCTTTCAACTGCTCATCCGTCAAACTCCCGCGTTTCTTGCGGCCATGTCCTTGAACCTTGTGATACTCAGATTCTTTATTACGGGCACGTTTGGATCTTTGGAGTTCAAACATCAAATCGAGAACCGACATGCGGTTGGCGTATTTGTTGAAGAAGAGTTGTTGCTCAGCCAGGCACATTTCGAAGGTGTTTTATATTGTCCCATTTAATTATATTAGTCTAGATTGAATCAATGGTTGAATCAATTCCTAATAACTTATTCAAATCCATTAAGTTTGATTGTAAGAAAGAATTTTCCAATTGGAAATCTTTAATCAACCAAGATGATATCGTTATTTATTACGCCAATTCTGGAATGCCTTCATTGTGCGCATTTAAATGAAAACCTCACCAGTTACCTGTGGAAAGATAAGGTGTCAAAAGAGATGGACTTCAATCAAACGGGTCAAGTCTTTATCACCTCGATTGCGAACATGCCAATAACATTCCCAGAAAAGCCTTAACTTACCTAATGTCGCTGGAAATATTTTTGAGTTGTCTCGATGTATTTACTTTATTTTATTTAAATTGACAAATCAAAAAAATAAAACTTCTACCTCTTATATGTTAAAAGGTAGAAGTTTTAAAGTTGAAGGAGGAATATATCAATTAGTTTATTTCAATGATATTCTTCATTTCTCGAGCAATTCTTTCTGGATTTATATCAAGTTTTTGTAGTAATTCTACTCCTGGACCTGATGATTGGAAAGTGTCAACACTAATGATAGACCCTTTCTCACCCACATATTGTCTCCATCCAAACTTAACTCCTAATTCAACAGATACTCTGTTAACAATATCAGATGGCATAACTGATTCTTTATATTCTTGAGATTGTTTTTCAAAAAGTTCCCAACTTGGCATCGAAATAACGTTTACATCAATATTATCTTCTTTCAAAATATTTTGAGCATCTAGCGCTAACTCAACCTCAGAACCAGTTGCAATAATAATACCCACTGGATTTTCAACCTCTGAGATAATATATGCTCCTTTTTCAACACCATCTAATCTAGCTTGATTTAATACTGGAACATCATGTCTACCCAAAGCAATAACTGTCGGAGTATTCTTAGATTCAAATGCGATTTTCCAAGCCGCAATAGTCTCATTTGCATCAGCTGGACGAACTACATTAATGTTTGGCATAGCTCTTAAGGACATTAGTTGCTCTAATGGTTGATGTGTCGGACCATCCTGTCCAAGTAATAAAGAATCATGTGTCATGACATATGTTACAGGAACATCCATAATCGCAGAATGTCGGATTGCAGATCGCATATAATCAGAGAATATTAGAAATGTACCACAGTAGGGTCTGATCCCTCCGTGTAAGCCTACTCCATTGGAAATTGATGCCATTGCAAATTCCCTTACACCGAAATGTACATTAGGACCTGTGAAATCCCCTCTGGACATGAACGGCTCACTGGTGATAGTTGTTTTGTTTGATGAAGCTAAATCTGCAGAACCACCAAGTAAAACTGGATAATGCTCATAAATTTTGTTCAAAACTATTCCGCTTGCTGAACGAGTAGCTAACTTATCCTGAGTAAATTTTTCGATTTGAGGGAATTCATAATTATTATTCAATGCGTTTAATAGCTGTTCAGATAACTCAGGATTTTCTTTACTATAAGAGTCAAAAAGCTGATTCCAATCATCTTCTGATTTTTTCCCTTTATCCTGAATTTCAGAATAATGTTCCTTAACATCATCTGGAACAAAGAACTTTTCTTCATAGTCCCACTCATAAAATTCTTTAACTAACATGGTTTCTTTCTCACCTATAGGGTCACTGTGAATATTGGAAGTTCCTTGGAGATTTGGAGAACCATATCCAATTGTAGTCTTTACCTCTATAAGAGTAGGCTTGTCTGTTACTCTTTTTCCTTCTTCGATTGCTTCTTTTACTTCCTTCCAATCGTTTCCATCTTGGACCTTAATAGTATGCCAGTTCATAGCATCAAATTTTTTTAGTGTGTCTTCTGAGTAGGATAAGCTCAGGTCCCCATCCGATGTAATATCATTTGAATCATACAGGACAATTAACTTTCCTAATCCTAAATGACCAGCTAATGAGGCAGCCTCATTTGCAACTCCTTCCTCTAAATCTCCGTCACCACAAATGGTATAAGTGTAGTGATCGATAACTTTATGTTTATCAGTATTAAATTTGGAAGCTAGGTGAGCTTCAGCCAAAGCCAATCCCACTGTCATGGAAAATCCTTGCCCCAGTGGTCCAGTTGTTGCTTCTACCCCAGGTGTAACATGTACTTCTGGGTGTCCTGGAGTTTTGCTACCAACTTGCCTAAAGGATTTTAAATCTTCAATAGAAAGATCATAACCCGATAAGTGAAGTAAAGAATACAGTAATATTGACCCATGACCAGAAGTTAAGACAAATCTATCTCTATTAAACCAAAGAGGATTGCGAGGATTATAATTCATGATGTCTTTAAATAATACATATCCTGCAGTCGCCGATCCAAGAGGCATTCCTAAGTGACCGTGATTAACATATTCAACTGTATCCAGACACAACGTCCGGATAGTATCTACAGATTTCTGTTCTATTTTTTTTTCTACATTTAGCACTTTTACATTCCTCCATAACATTTTTTATTCTCAGATAATTTACTTAGAATATACCTTGGAAAAACTTGCCAATATAATACAGTATGAAACCAACAATATTAAAATCTGTCTCTGGGAAAGCAGTCCCTTGTAAACCGATATCAGCCATAATAGGATAAATAATAGCTGGTCCTACAGCAATTAAAATTCCTACAACGAATGATCCTACAACCGCACCTTTCCATCCTCCAGTAGCATTACCGAAAACACCCGCTGTTGCTCCAATAAAGAAGTAAGGAACCGCTACAGGGATTATTACGGGCATTTCTAACATTCCAAAAATAAACATCATTATTAAACCAGCCGCATAAGCGCTTAGGAACCCAATTACTGTCGCCGTTGGAGCATATGGAAATACAACTGGACAGTCTAAGGCTGGCCTTGAATTAGGGATTAATTTAGAAGAAATCCCCTCGAAAGCGGTTACTATTTCACCCAAGAGTAACCTTACGCCCGTAATAATTACGTATAGACCGGCTGAGAAGTTTAAAGATTGGAATAGTGGGTATACTAACCAATTAACTCCTCCAGATAAATTTTCTACTGTTTCTTTACCAGCCGCAATAGCCGCTACATAATAGAAGATTAGCATTGTCAAGCCTACACCAACGATATAGTCTTTAAAAATTGATAACCAACCTGGGAGCTTTAAGTTCTCTGTACTGTCTTCTGGGTTACCAACTTTACTGCCAATCCACCCAGAGAGAGCATACCCTACAGTAACGTAGTGCCCCATTGCTATCTCGTCATGACCAGTAATTTTCCGCATTGTCGGTTGAGCAATTGCTGGGAAAACTGCAGCAGATATTCCTAAGATAACTCCCCCTAAAATAATAATAACGGTATTATTGGCGTCTAATGCTTTAAGAATTACAGTAAGTAGTGCAGCTAAGTAAAGGTTGTGCTGTCCTGTTAGAAAAATATTTTTAAAAGGTGTTATTCTAGCTACAACAAGGTTCATTGCGAATCCTAGCACCATAACCAAAGAAACAACAGTTCCAAACTTTTCTTGGGCTAAAGCTGTTACTGCCTCTGCTAAAGGCAACACTCCTTCAAGACCAAACCCACTAGCAAACATTTCTTGGAAACTGTTTAATGCTGAAGCTGCAGCTCCAGACCCAATCCCGAAAACAAGAAAGCCAACTATTGTTTTAATAGTTCCAGTAATGACTTCATCTACGGGAGACTTTTGTAATACAAGCCCAATAAAAGCCATTAAACCTACAAGTATTGCTGCTGAACCTAATAAGTCATATACGATAACTTCCAAAAAACTCATTTACAACCCCTCCACAATCCTAAATTTCTTGTAAGAACATTAATAATTTTTCTTTTATTTCTACTTTATCCATTAAATTATTTATTCCAATTACATAAGGGACTTTTCCTTCCATTTCTTGTTTCAAATCATTCATAGTGATTAATAGATCCCCATTAAAATGACTCACTGCATCAATGGAATCATGTTGTACTTTAATCGGAAACTTGTTTTCTTTGATTACCTGATTTACCTTAATTTTCAACATCATACTTGAACCCATTCCTGTCCTACAGGCAATTAACGCTTGTTTCATAATATTTCCTCCTTCTCTTTCTCAAAATTTTTAATATATTTGTATACCGATTTTGAATCAGTAGCTGATTCTAACATTTCATAAAACCCTTCTAATTCAAGTAATTCTATCAATTCGGACATTGCTGTCAAATGACTGGAATTATCTTGGGCGGCTAGACAAAATACATACTTTACTGGATCATTTTCTTCATTCCCAAAGACAACTGGATTTTTTAAAGTACTTATACTGATGGCAGTTTCGACTACACCGTCCTCAGCTCTAGCATGAGGCATTGCTACATGTTTTGAAATAACAATGTATGGGCCGTACTCTTCTGCGGTATGAATCATTGCATCTATATATTGCTCCTTAACTTTCTTCTCTGTCACAAGCGATGCACCACATAGTTTAATTGTTTCTCGCCAGTTCCCAGCTTGGACATTGAGACTAATAAGTTTTTCGCTTGTCAAATCGCTTAGCATTGCTTCACTTCTTTTCTTTTTGTAGTGATTGTTTAATTTACTACTTAATTCGAAATATAAAGACTCTCTATTATTAATAGTTGAATATTTTTCGATAATCTCTATTAACTCATCTAAATTAATAAATTCGCTCACTTCAGATTTAAAGTGATTATTAAAATTTTTTACTAAATTATTTTTCTCAGAGTAATTCATGATGGGACTTACAACAAAGCAAGGATGCCCGTTTATCCTATTTTGATTGATTGGAGTAGTTGAAAAATATAAATCAACCTCAGTGTTTACTGTTTCTACATCCGTTGTTTCTATAGTTTCGATGAAACGGACATAAGGAAATAATGCTCTTAATTCTTCAGTTAATATTTTTGATGTTCCAATTCCATTTGGACATACCACTGCTGCAATGAGTTGTTTATTTTTAAAACTATGATTATCCCTATTCGCAATAACCAACGTTGCAAAATACATTGTCATCAAGCTTATTTCATCTTTTGAAAACTTTTGACTAAAAGTATTAGAGAGTGGTTTGATACTTTCTTCAACAAAAGAATAAACTAAAGGATATTCTTCAATAATTTTTTCTGCAAGAGCATTTATTGTCGGAAGCCTAAATAATAACCTGTAATATGATGATCTAAAATGGCTATAGAAATCTGCAACAAACTTTTCTTCCCTGTCCAGTTTGATTCCTGAAATAGATGTAAATTTAAAAGTTATACCTTTCACTAATTCTAGTATTGCTTCTCTATCACAAGTCTCTTCATAATAATTCCCTTCTGATTGTCCCAAAATCCATGCAGTTACATAGTTTCTTTCAAAATCGGAATCTAGAGAAAATGAATTTAATAATTCTTGTGACAACTCAAACTCTTTCATTAAATAAAAAATAGAGAACTCTTTAGATTGTTGTAAGGTATTTCCATTCTTGATTCTAAAAAACAGTAAAATCAGCCCATATATAAATTCTTCTCTTTTAGCTTCAGTAAAGTACATATTATATTTTTCTAGTAGATGATTAATAAATCTGTAGTGATTAGTAAACTCAATTTGTTTTTCTTTAGCTAATAATGATAGGATCGTTAGGAACGATTTTTTATTTTCGAGAAGATTTATTAAGCTTTTTAGAGCTAAATATCTAATATCTATTTCATTACCGCTTAAGTAATAACCTACCTCCTTATTATTTTTAATTTGGACATCTAATACTGAGATTTCTTTACCTTTTTCTTGGATATCTGTCCAACCTGTAGTAGAGCTAATCTTCACAAGATTTGAGTAATGAAATAATGATATGTAGTCATTTTTTAAAAAAAGAAAAAGATAGAGTAAATGCTGCCGTTCTTCTTTACCAAGATGATAGTTTCTTTTGTTTTCTTCGTTACTCTCCACTAAATACCTTTGAATGTGATTTCTAGACTCTGCAGAAATCAGATAACCTTTCCGAGGAACTTTTATGACTTCATCTATTCCTTGACTATTTAACCAATCATTTAATTTTGATATACTGTACTCTACTTGTCTTCTAGACAATTCAAGTTGCTCTATCAAATAATTCATACTGACAATGTCTTGAGTAATTAAAATTCTCATTAATAATATTAATCTTTCTTCCAAGGTTTGGGCCTCCTTATAATTAGATTATTACAATATTTAAGCGCTTTCAATTAAAGTTCATATCAATTTGTGTGATTGTTAGTGACAAAAAAAGAAAGCGCATTCAAAAAAAGAGTCTTTATTTAAAATAAAAGAGCCTTATGTAGGCTCTTAATTCGATAATTTATTTCTTAAAAATTCCAATTCCTGCAACTGCTCATCCGTCAAACTCCCGCGCTTTCTGCGACCATGTCCTTGGACCTTATGATATTCAGATTCTTTATCACGAGCACGTTTGGAGCGTTGGAGTTCGAGCATCAAATCGAGAGCCGACATACGGTTGGCACCTTTATTGAAGACGAGTTGCTGTTCAGCTAAATCACTGGTCGCAACGGTTACTTCTGTCAGGACATTTTTTAGTTTGTCGACGATGCCTTCGATATAGGTATCGGCCGTTTCACCTTGACCGGTGAAGACGACTTTTACTTTATATTTCGTATATTCTTTCGTGATACCGGGTACGAATTGGGCATCGAACACGACCCAAATCTCAATGTTTTCAAATGCTTGGTAATTTGACAAGATTTGTAGGAGTCGGTCCCGTGCTTCATCGATGAGGTCACGGTTCTTCAAGCTTACCAGTTCTGGCCAAGCGCCAATCATATTGTACCCATCCACAACCAGTATTTCCTTTTTCACCGCAACCTCACCTCCTAATCATTATTCAAAATTTCGTTTACGGTACACTTCATACATCATCAGTCCCGCAGCCACGCTCGCATTCAAGCTTTGGACGTGACCTTTCATCGGAATCGTCAATAAACCATCTGCCGTATCTTTCAATAAACGTGAAACACCTTTTCCTTCATTACCGATAACGACTGCGACTGGCAGGTTCGCATCCCATTTTTCAAAAGATTGCCCCTTCATATCGGTTGCGTAAATCCAGACGCCTCGTTCCTTCAACTCTTCAATCGTACGGGCCAAGTTTGTCACACGTACGACCGGAACGTGTTCAATTGCTCCGGTTGATGTCTTCGCAACGGTACCGGTTAAGCCAACCGCGCGACGTTTGGGAATAATAACCCCATGTACGCCGCTCGCATCTGCGGTACGAAGAATGGAACCGAGGTTATGTGGATCTTCAATCCCATCTAAAATGACAAAGAATGGATCCTCACCCTTTTCTTTAGCCACTTCAAACAAATCATCCAGTGTTGCGTATTGGAATGCTGCAGTGGCCAGCATGACGCCCTGATGGACACCATTATCGGATAACAAATCCAACTTTGTTTTAGGTACAATCGAAATCTGGATGTGGCGTTCTTTAGCCAGCTCCAGGATTTCCCCGATTTTCTCGCCACCAATACCTTCTTGCAAGAACAATTTGTTGATGTCACGCTCGGATTGCAGCGTTTCATAAACAGCGTGCTTTCCGATGACGAAATCATCCTGTTGTTCCGGACGGTCGTTTGTTTTTTGTTCTGGTTTACGATCGGGTTTCCGTTTGGAATCCCGGCCTTTATTCGTAAAATCTCTTTTTGGTTTTCTATTTTTTTGATTCATCTTGTTTGTCCTCCACTTGCTGGATACACCAACGAACGAGCTCTTCCAATCGCGTCACTTGCTTTGTTAAATGCAGGTAACCGAATAGTGCTTCAAATCCTGTTGAAATGCGATAGGTTGTAACATCTGCATTTTTAGCAATCGTATGACTTTTGGCATTACGACCGCGTTTATACATGTCGATTTCTTCTTCCGATAAAAAATCGGGTTGGTCAAGCATCGCATACATCAAAGCCGCTTGTGCTTTTGCTGATACATAATGCGTGGCGCGACGGTGAAGGTCATTCGGCTTGGTCCAGCCTTTATGAAGAAGATGGTCTCGAATGTAAACTTCGTAAGCGGCATCGCCAACATAAGCGAGAGCCAGACCGTTTAACAATTGCCAGTTCTTATCACTCATGCGCGTCTCCACCTTGTCCCTTGCGGCGTATCATCCAAAATAATGCCTTGATCCTTCAAGTAATCGCGAATTTCATCACTGCGGGCAAAATTCTTGTCTTTTCGCGCTTGGGTGCGTTCATCGATCAAAGCTTGAATATCATCATCCAACATCGCTTCCGCTTGTAATTTAATGCCGAATACCATCATGATCTGTTCCAACAATACCAAAGTTTGATCCAAGACAGCCTTGGAAACTTCTGGACGTTCTGAATAAACGTTCAACTCTTTAACAAACTGGTAGATAACCGTCATCGCATTGTCAGCCTGGAAGTCATCGTCCATCTCTTCAACGAAACGCGCTTCTAATTCCATAAAAACTGCCACATCCGCTTGGTCACTTGGCAACCTATCAGCCGCGTTGTCCATTCGATATTGTGCATTTTTATAAGCCACACGGATTTTATCCAGGTTGATGCGCGCTTCTTCCAATGCCCGCTCACTGAACTTAATGGGGCGGCGATAGTGGGAAGAAGCCAATAGGAAACGTAATACCTGTGCGTCAACCGTTTGAAGCATGTCGTGGACCAGCACGAAGTTCCCCAGGGACTTACTCATCTTTTCTTCCGATTCGCCAATTGTCACAAAGCCGTTATGCATCCAGTAGTGCGCAAAAGGATGGCCGGTTTTCGCTTCACTTTGAGCGATTTCGTTTTCGTGATGCGGGAAAGTCAAATCATGTCCGCCCCCATGAATATCGATTGTGTCACCCAAATATTTTGTTGCCATTACCGAGCACTCAATATGCCAACCGGGACGACCCGCGCCCCAAGGTGAATCCCAAGAAATCTCTTCCGGCTTCGCTTGTTTCCACAAGGCAAAATCAAGTGGACTTTCTTTCTTCAAGTTCTCTTCTTCCTGGATACGCTCGCTTGCGCCTATACGTAAATCCTTGATGGATTGGTCGCTCAATTGCCCATAATGCTCAAATTTTTCCGTCCGGTAGTAGACATCCCCTTGGGATTCATAAGCATAACCTTTTTCGATTAACACTTCGATAAACGCAATGATTTCAGGGATGTTATCCATAACGCGCGGATGAACCGTTGCTTCTTTTACTTCCAACGCCCGTGTGTCTTCCGTGAAGGCAGCGATAAATTTTTCCGCCACTTCCACCGGAGTCACTTTCATTTCTTTAGCAGTCCGGATGATTTTATCATCAACGTCGGTGAAATTGGAAACATAGTTAACATCGTATCCACGGTATTCGAAATAACGGCGGATTGTATCAAACGCCACTGTACTACGTGAATTACCGATGTGGATATAGTTGTAGACAGTCGGCCCACAGACATACATCTTCACCTTTCCTGGTTCCAGTGGTTTAAATGTTTCCTTTGTCCGAGTCAATGTATTGTATATTTTCATCATCCGTCGCTCCTTTCATTTTTCCTCTATTAATAGCAAGATGGACTCTTCCGAGAAAGAGTCCTCTTGATCATTTTTATAAACTTGCAAGTACTGTATCTAAATGGTTCAAACTTTTCTCGCGGCCCAATACTTCGATTGTTTTACCGAGCTCTGGCCCGTGCATTTCCCCACTGATAGCTACACGAATCGGCATGAATAGGTTTTTACCTTTAACGCCGGTTTCTTTTTGGACTTCTTTGATCGCCGCTTTGATTTCAGCTTCTTCAAATGGTTCAATTGCAGCTAATTTTTCTTTAAAGGCATTCAATACTGTTGGAACTGTTTCTGAAGCCAGTACTTCTTTTTCTGTCTCATCCAGTTCCAAAGTTTCGGCAAAGAACAGCTCTGAAAGTTCAACGATTTCTGCCGCATAACTCATTTGATCATGATATAAGGAAACCAATTTTTTAACCCATTGTTTGGTTTCTTCATCAGGATTTTCAGAAATTTTCCCAGCTGCAGCCAAATGTTTCGCTGCCAAAGGAACAATTGTATCCAATTCCGTTTCTTTCATGTAGGTGTTGTTAACCCACTCCAGTTTTTTCGCGTCAAACGCTGCTGGTGATTTACTTAAACGAGCTGGATCAAACATCTTGATCAATTCTTCGCGGCTGAAGATTTCTTCTTCACCAACTGGCGACCAACCCAACAACGTAATGAAGTTGAACATTGCTTCTGGTAAGTAGCCTAAATCTTTATACTGTTCGATAAATTGAAGAATTGCTTCATCACGCTTGCTTAATTTCTTGCCTGTTTCGCTGTTGATGATCAAAGTCATATGTCCAAATTCTGGATATGCCCATTCAAAAGCCTCGTAAATCATCATTTGTTTAGGTGTGTTGGCAATGTGATCATCACCACGAAGAACGTGCGTGATTCCCATCAAATAGTCATCCACGACAACGGCAAAGTTATATGTTGGGAAGCCATCGCGTTTGCGGATAATAAAATCCCCACCTACACTGCTTGCTTCAAAATTGATTTCGCCTTTTACGATATCGTTGAATGTGTATGAATTTTCTTTCGGTACACGGAAACGAATGGTTGGTACAATGCCTTGTGCTTCTTTTTCAGCTTGTTCTGCTGGTGACAGATGCGCACAACGACCACCGTAATGTGGCATTTCACCACGCGCACGTTGTTGTTCACGTTCTTCTTCCAACTCTTCCTCTGTACAGTAGCATTGGTAAGCGCGATTAGATAGAAGTAGTTGATCAATATAGCTATCGTAAATATCTTTTCGTTCTGATTGACGATATGGTCCGTATTCGCCTGGCTTGTCTGGACCTTCATCCCAATCCACGCCTAACCATGTCAAGTTCTCTAACTGGCTTTCTTCCCCACGTTCAATATTCCGTTTTTGGTCAGTATCCTCGATTCGGATTATAAATTCACCATCATTGTGACGTGCGAATAAATAGTTGAAGAGGGCTGTACGTGCGTTTCCAATATGCAAATGCCCTGTTGGACTTGGTGCGTACCGTACTCGAATTTTTTTAGCCATTATTCATTCTCCTTTTTGTGTATGCCTAATTACCTTTTATACCTTTTTGAGAGTGGACGGGTTTTGCAAAAATCATCCGTCCTGCTGCTGTTTGTAATGCGCTTGTCACTACAACATCAAGCGTTTTATTCATATGGTACTGTCCGTCTTCTACAACGATCATCGTACCATCATCCAAATAAGCAACACCTTGGTTGCGCTCAGTACCTGCTTTAATAACTGTTACACGCATGTTTTCGCCTGGAATCACCACAGGTTTAACGGCGTTTGCCAATTCATTGATGTTCAATACCGGAACGTTCTGGAACTCACTGACTTTGTTCAAATTGTAATCATTCGTTACCACAACGCCGTCAATTAATTTAGCTAAACGAATCAATTTGCTGTCTACTTCGGCAATTTCTTCAAATTCTCCTTCGTAGCTTTCAACTTGCATCACTTCTTCTTTTTGCAAACTGTTCAAAATATCCAAACCACGACGTCCCCGAACGCGTTTCAAGCTATCCGATGAATCAGCAATGTATTGCAATTCACGTAAAACAAAGTTCGGAATGACCAAAACGCCCTCCAAAAAGCCGGTCTTTGCAATTTCATAAATACGTCCATCAATAATAACACTTGTATCCAAGATTTTGTACTTGCGGAAACTGGAATCGGCTTTGCGGTCCAACAGTTGGCCCTCTTCCGGACGTTTTTTTGGTGCAAATAATTTCCGGAATTCGTCGATTCGCGTTGTTCCAACATAAAAACCTAAATAGGCAAAGCCAAACGATAGTAACGAAGGCATGATATTGCTGATAACGGGAATATTCCAGGCCGCTAAAGGAATTCCGATTAACCAAGCCAACACCAATCCTATAATAATACCCAAAGCACCAAATAACAGAAAAGTTGCCGATTGTTTACTGAAGTAGTTTTCAACTTTCTTGAAAGCACGGACAATCCAACTCGCCAACGCTAAAGATAATAAAAAGAATATAAGTGCACCAATACCAAAGTTGACGAACACATTATTAAAAGGAGAATTTGTAAGATTCAATACATCCCATAAATAAGGCATTGCTGTGAGTCCTACACTCCCTCCAACAAAAGTAAATACAATTGAAATAATTCGCTTCATTTTCATGCTATTCCTCCTCTCTTTCTTTTATCTGCGATTTGGAAAGACTTTGCGTAACGTTTCCGAAACCGTTGCAACGCCAATAAGTTCAATTCCTTTTGGATGGTCCCATCCCGACATATTGTTCTTGGGTAAATACACCCGTTTAAATCCTAATTTTTCAGCTTCATGGACACGTTGCTCCACCCGGTTCACCCTCCGGACTTCACCGGTCAAACCGATTTCACCGATAAAACATTCCGTTGCTGCCGTTTCAGTGTCATAATAGCTGGAGGCGACACTGACTGCTATTGCCAAATCGATAGCGGGTTCATCCAGACGGACCCCACCGGTAGATTTGAAATAGGCATCCTGATTTTGCAGCAATAGACCAGCCCGCTTTTCCAAAACTGCCAAGATTAACGAAACGCGGTTATAGTCCAAACCACTTGATGTCCGGCGTGCATTTCCAAAAGCCGTTGGTGTAATCAAACATTGGATTTCCGCCAGAATGGGACGCGTGCCCTCCATGGAAGCAACCACAGCCGAACCTGATGCACCGGCCAGTCTTTCTTCCAGGAACATTTCTGATGGATTGGAAACTTCCCGTAAGCCACCTTGTGCCATCTCAAAAACGCCAATTTCATTGGTCGAACCAAACCGGTTTTTCACAGCCCGCAAAATCCGGAATGTATGGTGGCGGTCACCTTCGAAATATAAAACCGTGTCTACCATATGTTCCAGCATACGGGGTCCAGCGATATTCCCTTCCTTGGTCACGTGACCAACGATAAAAATGGAGATATTATTTGTTTTTGCAATTCGCATAAAGGCTTGGGTCGATTCCCGCACTTGCGAGACACTACCAGCCGTACTGTCATTATCCGCTTTAATCATGGTCTGGATCGAGTCGATGATAACAAGTTTTGGCTTCAAACGTTCAATGGTCTGTGCGATTGCATCAATGTCCGTTTCGGGATAAATATAAAAATCAGACCCTTTAACACCTAGACGTTCGGCACGCAATTTGATTTGACTGGCACTTTCTTCACCAGAAACATAGAGAACGGGAATGTTTTTATTGTTTATTTGTGCTGAAACTTGAAGCAGGAGTGTCGATTTACCAATCCCTGGATCTCCACCTATCAAAATAAGTGATCCTGGCACAATACCGCCACCCAAGACATGGTTAACTTCCTCCATATCGGTTGGAATGCGTGGAACATCTTCTATCTTAATATTCTGGATAGAAACAGCCTCAGCTGTCTGACCTGAAAAATTGACTCGAGGCTGGTGTTTTTCAGAAGCCGCGATTTCCTTTTCTTCTTCCATTTGATTCCATGCGCCACAATTCGGACATTTGCCCAACCATTTCGGTGACTCATACCCGCATGCTTGGCAGACATATTTAATCCTTTTTTTTGCCATTCATTAAACTCCTTCAATAATACGATGGATATAACGCTATTTTAGCATATAACTCACCAACTCAAGTAGTAGACAACCATATAATTTGGAATTAATGTGCGTCTGAAGAACCAAATCCGCCTTTACGGCTGTTTTTTGACACTTCTTCATTATCCACCTTCAGAAATTTCAAAAAGATGCCTTGACCGATACGGTCCCCTTTTTTTATAACCTTATCCCGCAAACCAAAATTCAATAATTGAAAGAAAATCTCGCCTTCGTTATCTTCGTTCCCGTAATAATCCGCGTCCACAATACCGACACCATTCGGCAGTATCAAAAAATGTTTGATAGGATTGCTGGAACGGTTCGTAAGTTGTAGATATTCATCGTCTTCCATATAAGCCTTGATTCCTGTTGGGACTAATACCGGTGTAATGCCTTTAATAGGAGCATTACGATCATGTTTGAAGAACGTATTCCAGATGGATGGCAAAACGGTATCTTCTGCTGCCTCAAAATCATATCCCGCAGAATGAACGGTTGCCCGTTTTGGTAATTGTAAACCTTGACCTTCATATTTAGAAACAATTTCAAACCCTCTTGTACGCATTTAATCTCCCTTTCCAACCTGTATATTAGTACGATTTTACCATATATCGTCTAATAAAACCTTGAAAGTTCTCCATTTCCCACTTTTGAAAAGGCTTTCGTCAATGTGCACAAAAAAACGCTTCCACATTCAGGCATTTTGACTTGGCTTAATAATCCGCTTTCATTTAAGATTGTAAATATAAACAAAACATTCAACAAAGGCGGGATTAAATTATGGTAGAAATCCAATTAAATGAGATTCATAAAAAATATGATAATGCAGAAAATTATTCTGTTACAGACTTTAACTTACATATCCAAGATCGCGAATTTATCGTGTTTGTTGGTCCATCCGGTTGTGGTAAATCAACAACGCTTCGTATGATTGCGGGATTGGAAGATATCACAGAAGGTGAATTGAAGATCGGCGAAACAGTCATGAACGATGTAGCACCTAAAGACCGTGACATCGCAATGGTTTTCCAAAACTATGCTTTATACCCACATATGACCGTGTTTGATAACATGGCTTTCGGTCTGAAATTACGTAAATACAAAAAAGAAGAAATCAAACAACGGGTTGACAACGCAGCAGAAATCCTTGGTTTGACGGAATATCTAGATCGTAAACCAGCGGCTCTTTCTGGGGGACAACGTCAGCGGGTTGCGCTGGGTCGTGCGATTGTGCGTGACGCTAAAGTCTTCTTGATGGATGAACCTTTGTCAAACCTGGATGCGAAATTGCGGGTTGCGATGCGTGCGGAAATTGCGAAATTACACCGCCGCTTGAATACAACTACCATTTACGTAACGCATGACCAAACAGAGGCAATGACCATGGCGGACCGAATCGTTATTATGAAAGACGGTTTCGTTCAACAAATCGGCTCTCCAAAAGAAGTTTACGATACACCAGTAAACTTATTCGTAGCTGGTTTTATCGGATCGCCAGCGATGAACTTCTTCAATGTTACATTGAATGATGGCGTCATTTCTGATGGTAAAGGTTTGGAACTAACGATTCCGGCTGGTAAACGTAAAGTCTTGGAACAAAAAGGTTACAACAACAAACAAGTTATTTTTGGTATCCGTCCAGAGGATATTCAATCCGAACAAGTTGTAATCGACGCAAATCCTGGATCGACTGTGCGTGCACAAGTAAACGTTTCTGAACTACTAGGTGCAGAAACAATGCTTTACTCACAAGTTGGTGACACTGAGTTCATCTCCCGTGTAGACGCACGTGACTACCATGAACCAGGTTCTATAATTGAATTGGCATTTAACATGAATAAGATTCATTTCTTTGATAAAGAATCTGAAAATGTCATTACAATTCCTTAATCTACTATCCCTATTTTCTTAATGATATACCATCCTCCACCAGAAAAAGGCGATCCTAACGGATCGCCTTTTTCTAATGTTATGGGAATTATTCTTTATTTTCATGAAACGCTTCTTCAGGCGTAATGCCATCTTGAACCCAAACGGATACAGAACCACCATTTACCAAGAAAGTTGCATTTCCTTCCTCATCTATTACGATTTTTTCTTCGCGATTGCCGGAATAGTCTGCAAAAGTAACACCCGCATATTGTTCTCCAACATGCATCACTTTTTCACCATCATCGCCATTTGACATCAAAACCGCCATGCCATACGGATGCTCTGCGTCCCCTTCACGGGTCCAGCCAATACAATTAGGGTGATCGAAATAATCGTTTTGTGTTCCATAGGCATGATTGCGGCGTAGATATAGTAAAGCATCCAGATAAGCATCGGCCTTTCCTTCAATCGGATTCTCGCCCTGAATGCCATAATAATCACCATAGAACAAACATGGGAAACCTTCTGCCCTTAATAAAATAAAACTATACGCCAGCGGTTTGAACCAGTCATCAACGAAAGATTCCAACGCTTGTCCGGGTTGAGAATCATGATTATCCACAAACGTCACCGAGTGCGTTGGATTTTTAGCAACCAAGGCGTCTTTTAATAAGTTCCGTAAATCATAATCTCTTCCTTGTTTAGAAGCCGTATGGAAACTATAGTGAAGTGCAACATCAAATAAATCCAGCGTAAAATCTGTATCTTCAAGATAATCTTGAATTGATTCATAATCAGATTTCCAATACTCCCCTACTATAAAGAAATCGGGTCTGTCGTTTTTACGCACGGTATTAACGAAGTTTTTTACAAAATTATAGTTAATGTGTTTAATGGCATCCAAACGGAAACCATCCACACCCGTTTCATTGATATACCAATCAGCCCATTTCAAAACTTCCTTGACGACTTCCTCATTTTCATAGTCGATATCTGCAAACATCAAATAATCATAGTTACCAAATTCATTATCGACCGTATCGTCGTCACTCCAACCCTTTTCAAACCCTTTGATCATATAAATTGCTTCTTTATCATTTTCGGCATTAAAATCTGTTCCAGAAAAATGGCGCCAATTCCATTTGAAATCGGAATATTTTCCCCCACGACCTTCAAAGTTGAACTGCGTCCAACCTTCAATTTCATAAGGTTCACCTAATTTCTCTTGGCGATTATCCGGGTTTACCTCGTAGGCCATAAAACGTTCTTTTCCATCTGCTCCGGCTTTGTGATTCAATACCACATCAGCGTAAACAAAAAGACCTTGTTCATGTAAAGCATCGATAGCTGCTTGATATTCTTCTTTCGTGCCATATTTAGTTCGCACTGTACCTTTTTGATCGAATTCACCCAAGTCATAGAGGTCATAGATTCCATACCCTACATCGGCCTGCCCGGTTGCTTTATAAGCAGGTGGAAGCCAGACTGCGGTCACGCCTAATTCTTTTAGATGCTTAGCATCCTCTTTCAGGTTCTTCCACAGCTGTCCATCATTTGGCAATTCCCATTCAAAGTATTGCATCATCAATCCATTTTCAACCATGTTCATGCACCTTCTTCAGATTTAATAATTGCGTCCTGGTTTTTAAACCAGTTACTTTATTATAACCACTCTGTTGAAAAATTGCGATTTTAAGCACTATCTCGGATTCGAATAAAAATAATTGCAATTAATTCGAATTCGAGATATACTTTGATTGTCGATAGAAAACAAGAGAAAAGAGAGGGATTACTTAATTATGACTAAACTTTTACCACTTACTGGAATTCACCATATAACTGCCATTACAAGTTCTGCCGAAAAGAATTATGATTTTTTCACGAATGTATTGGGCATGCGCCTTGTTAAGAAAACTGTTAACCAAGATGATATTCAAACTTATCATCTCTTCTTTGCCGATGACCGCGGAAATGCTGGAACAGATATTACCTTCTTTGATTTCCCAAACATCCCAAAAGCACAACGTGGAAACAACGAAATACATCGTTCTGGTTTACGTGTACCTAACGACCGGGCTTTGGAGTATTGGATGAAACGATTTGATCACTTTAATGTGAAACATTCCGGTATCACTGAACAATTTGGCGTTAAAGTAATCAACTTTGAAGATTTCGATGGCCAACAAATGCAATTGATTTCCGATGAGAATGATAAAGGCGTTGCACCAGGTACCGCTTGGATTAATGGGCCTGTGCCAACAGAATTCGGTATCCATGGGCTCGGAACAACTTTGATCCGGGTTGCAGAATTTGAATTCTTGAAACAAGTACTGGAAATGGTATTGATGTTCCGCGAAACAAAAACAGAAGGCAACCTGCATTACTTTGAAACCGGTGAAGGTGGAAATGGTGCTTCCATCATTATTGAACACAATACTGTCTTGGGTCGTGCCCAGCAAGGATATGGTTCTGTTCATCATATCGCTTTCCGTGTGAAAGACCGCGAGCAATTGGATAAATGGATTGATCGCTTACAAGGTTACCAATTCCCGACATCCGGGTATGTGGATCGCTTCTACTTTGAGTCCCTTTATTCTCCAGTAGCAAACGGTATCTTGTTCGAGTTCGCAACAGATGAACCCGGCTTTATCGATGATGAAGAATCATACGAAATATTGGGAGAAACATTGGCATTACCTCCTAAATTCCGCGATCACCGTGAGCAAATTGAAAAATTGGTTCGCCAATTCGATACCGTCCGCAGTACTAAAAAGTTCGAGAAAGAATATTTTGGTTTCGAAAAAGAAGCTTAAAACGAGATAAACCAGATTAATCCGCACTCATTTCGGTGATTGCGGATTTCTTTATAATTTTCTTGAAAAAAAGGCTTTCAAAAGTGTTCAATATTCTGTAGAATAATATAGAAGAATGTTGAAAAGCGAGGTAAGCGATTTGAGTATTAGACGTTTGTTATTTGTTATCGTACCAGCAGCAGTCACACTATCAGCTTGTCAACGCGCCCTTGCGACAGATATTCAATCTGAAACAGCTTTGACTGCTTCCCAGGATTTTGAAAACTACCACCAAGTCATTTCCGTTGAAACAGAAACCTTAACAAAAGAAAATACTATTGAAAGTACATATGCTATTACTGAAGCAACCATTTTCCCTGAAGAAAATCTTGCTTATGGTCAAAGAGTAAACAAAGGAACAAACCTCGAAGCCTATAAGACATCGATTTATGCTTCAGATGAAGGGGCTTATCAGAAAAAGAATAATGATACATGGGTCGCTTCTGCCACACCGGATCCTTTATTCTCAAGTATTTCCGTCTACCCTTATGAGACATTTGTTAATTTAGTTACTCTTTTTGAAAGCAAAGGGACAGTAGCTGAAACAGACAAAGAGTATATCATCACTTACTCTGGCTATGATGAAGCATTGAACCGCGAGCTTTCCGATTTGGTTCAACAATTCCCTGTAACGGGAACGAAGTATGATGTCACCATTACCTTGGACAAAAAAACGGACTATATTACTTCAGTCCAAATGCAATCTGAAACGGCCTCAACGACTGGAAAAAGTACGACTAATCAAAATCTGTCAGCACATTTTTCCAAATATAATTTAAATGAGCCTCGCAGCAGGACCGAATAAAAAAATACGACATTCCGCCCGATTAAAGGGGAATGTCGTATTTTCTATTTTTCACACGTTAAACGATACAATGCTTCCGCATAAATATCCATCGCTTGGTAGAGATCAGCCAAGGCCATGCGTTCGTTCGGTCCATGCAGAGTGGCCTCTGCATGCGGTAGTTGTGCTCCGAATGCGACACAATTATCCATTGTACGGGCAAATGTTGCTCCACCTGACACTAGTGCCTCACTCATATCTCCCGTTTTTTCTTGATAGACAGCCATCAAATTCTTCACCAACGGATGGTCTAATGGTACGTAAAGAGGAGCAATATAATCGTACTCTTCATAAACCAGGTCTGCTTTTTCTGCAGCTGTCTGGAGTTTTTTCACGATAAAATCTTTTTCAATGGTAACAGGGTAACGGATATCAATTCCCAGTACCGTTTCATTGCCCTCAATTGTTAGTGTTGCAGCATTCAAGGTCAAAATACCGGATGCTTCGTCCTGGACTTCCCCAAAGATTGATAAACCACGTGCATCCTCTTGGATAACATCACGCAAGAACGCCAATACTTTGTTATTGTCATTTGCTCCAATTGCTTTCGCTAAACGCACAATCGCGTTGATGCCTTCAGGGGCATTTTTACTGTGGACGGATTTACCTTTTACATTAACGGTTTCGCCATTACGTTCGTAAGCATATCCCAAACGGTCCAATTCAGCTGCAATTGCATCGGCCCACTCCCCTGTATAAGCTGCATCTTCCGGAACCACGTTCATGGCGCCCCCAGCTTTCAGTGTATAATTTGAATTTTCTTGGCTACGCATCTTAACTTGCAATAAGCCTTTTTCCGCAAAAGTTACTGGGAAAGTTGAATCTGGTGCAAATCCCATGGTAGCTTTTTCTTCGAGCTCATTATAACGTGCCAAACAACGCCAGAGGTTTTCTTCATCCACACCAAAAATAAAACGAATGCGTTTATTAAAAATTTCGCCAGCATCCATCAAGGCTTTGGCTGCGTAAAGAGCCGCTATCGTTGGACCTTTATCATCCTCTGTTCCACGTGAAACGATAAAGCCATCTTTAATGACGGGTTCAAATGGTTGAGTTTCCCATAATTCCAGATTTCCAGGTGGTACAACGTCCAAGTGACACAATACTGCAAATAGTTCTTCGCCTTCACCGACTTCTGCATAGCCATAGTAGCCTTCGGGATCGATATAAGTACGAAATCCTAAGCTTTCAGTGATTTCCAACGTTTTCTCCAAAACAGCCTGGATATCTTTCCCAAATGGCGTCTCATCATCCTCTTGTAGGTAGGAAGGATAAGATAGAATCGTCTTTAAGGATTCTACGGCTTCTGTCTGATGCTTTTCTAAAATAAATTGTTTCATAATGAGCCTCCTTTATTTATAGATATTTTACCACTGCTCTTTTAGATAATACAGTTTCACTTCTTGCCCTTGTCTTTCCATTCTTCCATAATGCTACCCATTTTAGACCAACTCCAGGCAAATACGACTAATCCTAAGATTGCAAAAAACCACTGAGTCATTTTGTTTCCTCCTTTGATTCGTATCCCGATGGATTAATTGGACCACCCCAGGCACCAAAGATTCCAATAGCTATCAACAACAATATCCAAAGAAACCTCTTAATGTTAAGGATACCACAAAGGAAACGCTACCTAAAATACGAACACAAAAAATAGCACACCACTAAAAAATGGTCGTGCTAATTGTTAGGTCTGTTATTTATGGCCGTTATCTTTCCCTCTAATATCAAAGTTAATGATTTCAATAGCAGATAATAAGAAGAACATAAAAAAGACGATTCCCGAAGCATTGCTCGTCAGAAATGAAAAATCCTCTGAATATAGAAAGCTGCCTTGGAAAAACTGATTATTCAAAAGTATGATGACGATTCCAATCCAACCAACGAAAAAAGAAAAGGGTTTTTCTTTTATTTTTTTTGTAAATATTTCATTTCTATCCAGTCCTTATCTTTAATTATTAAAAAAGACTAGGCAAGCCTAGTCTCCCTTACCTTATCCAACGTACTTTATGTATTTCTCTCTATTTGTTTTCCAGTAATCCAGATATGTCCTCAAGTTTTTCCAAAGATTCGAACATATTTGCCAGTTCGCGATAAACCTTTGATAAGACTAAAAAGCATTCCGATGAATAATCATCTGGATAAGAGTCTGTTTTCCACGAGAAACGAAGTGACGTATTTAAACTAGTAGCTGTTCGTGCAATCTGATTAAATTCTTCCATATAACAGAAGAGTGTGCGTCTCCCAACAGCTGACAAAACACTCAAATCTTCCATTGTCGCTTCGAAAAATAAAATTGCTTCATAAACCTGGCAGCGGAAGGTGATGCTGACGCGGTTATAGTAACCATTCTTTATCAGTTCGCGGAGTTTGCTATTGGTATTTTTAATCGTACTCTCTAAACTGTCCTGGATTTCTTTGGTCAGGGTTGGTAATAGTTCAACCGGGTCTTGGTCACTTGCAAATTCTTTGTCTTCTAGATACTCAGCACTCATTTTACATCCCTCCTTTGCGACTTTTGTTTTCGTGGACTTTCAGTTACAATACCTTTTAAGAACTTCAATCTAAACTTATGCCATTTTTCGTTTAGCAGAAATTAGGAAGTGAATGAATTATTTATTCACCACCGATTAACCAAACGTCTCCTAATGATTGTGTCGTAGTGACAGGACTTTTGCTTAATAACAACGGGGAAGTGAACAAAGTAAATACTGCGATAAAAGCGACCAAACGTTTGCCTTTTTTAACCAGATTCTTCATTATTTCTTCCTCCCTTACGGGTATTGGACTAATTGGCTTTATTATATAACAGAAGTTTCTTTTTCTAACCAAATAGTCAAATACGACTATTTCTTAAAAAGGAGTAGGATTTATGTGGTTAAATCTACAGATCAAACCAGAAAAACAGGTGAAATTTTAAAAAAAATCCGCCAAAATAAAAAATACACACAACAGTTTGTCACGGAAGGTATTATTTCACAGTCTGCTTATTCTAAATTAGAGCGCGGTGTTATCGACCTGACTTATAATAAATTTGTGAAAATATTAAGTCGACTTGATGTCAGTGAATATGAATTCCAAATGTTATTGGATGAGGAACCTGATCCACGGGATGCATTAATTGAGGAATTTTTCTTAATAAACTATAACGATGCAGCCGCCCTCACTACCATCCACCAAGAAGTTAATCACTATTTATTAGATAAACAGGATTATATTATCGAGGATATCTCTTATATTTGTGAGGCTCTTATCCTTATTTCCAAGAAACGCGACTATGAACAGGCTTCTATCTTTGCCAACAAAGTCTGGAAACGACTAGAGAAGTTTGATCGTTGGTATATGATGGAAATTCGGTTAATCAATGCTATTCTGTTCATCTTTCCTACGGAGACAGCCTTGAATATTTCCGAACGGATTGTCCAACAGTTAAAAGACTATCAAACCCGGGAAAGTCGCGTTTTAGCGGATAATATCCAAACCAACCTAACATTATTACTTATTCGTAGCGGGAATTATTCATTAGCTTTAGAAAATTTGGAAGAATTAATCATACGATTCAAACAAAAAAATAATTATCGTTTATTGGCTATTGTCTACATTCGCAAAGGTATTGCTTTGCGGTTATTACATGACGCTTCCTGGGAGGAAGACACAAAAAAAGGCCTCAAAATGCTGGACGCATTTGAAGACGATAACTTAAAAAAGGCACTTACTACAGAAATAGAACATTATAAACCAAAAAATTCTGCCAACTAGTGGCAGAATTTTTTATTTTATTAATAGCGTAGAATCGCTGCTACGTCCTTTAGTCCCGGCATTTGAGAACGATTTAACACATATACTTTCCCATTTGTACGGGTCACATTTAGTGCTAATTGGTTGAAGAAGTTTTCGTTTCCTTCATAACCCAGTTGTCCTTCATCATCGATCGTACCCGTTACTTTTGAATCTTTTTCAAGGAATAGGACTTCGATTCGACCTTCCAGGCTTGCCGTTGTTAAATCTTGGTATTGGTCTCCCAACTTGTATTGGGGGGTGGTTTCTTCATACCGTCTTATAATTTCACTATGGCGGTTCCGTAATACATTCGCAATTAATTCCCCAACTTCTTTCTTGATATCATTATCTGTCAATGAGGTTGGTGAACTTTCAATTCGCTCATCACGCAAGCACCCATTTTTTGATAGGTTACGGAAGACCGCTTGATTTTCCGTTAAAGCAAACAATATTAATGGCGTTTGATTTGGATTACTGAAATTTTCCATTACATACTTATCAACGACACGGAAATAATTTTCTTGGTCAATTTCAAGTTCATTATTTTTATCGTTCACACCATGAATGTTACCTGCGCCACCACCAACATTTAATTGTTTTCCACGTGTTAATTCGTCACCTAGTGCAATGGTAAGTGTTGTTGGAGCATCTGCTGGTAATTCAATTCTTTCTATCGAATCCAATCTACCGGCATATAACTTCATTTCACGGTTGGTTAAACATAAAAGATGGTAATTTTCGATATATTGGAAATCTTCAATCAGGGGTAAAATGTTCGGTCTTTCCCCGTATGAAACAAAATCCTGCAATTTGGAACTCACTTCATAGAAGAACGTTTGGTTAGGTGTGATAAAAAATGCGACACCACTCCGGCCTGCTGCCCAAAATTGTTTATCATTGGGAATGTCTTCCAATTGTTTACGAAGTTTATCATCGTTAACTTGATCTAGCGCTTTTCTAATAAGATTTTTGAATTTAATCTGTTCAGCATCCATGGCTAATTGCGTGGGATCCGCAGATTGGTATATTGTAACGAACGGGCCTTCTGCGCTCAAGAGCTCTTGGTCTGGAAATTTGTTTAACTGTTTCATGTGATTTCCTCCTTCGTTTGGCACACTATTAGTACGCTTAAGGAGCACATTAAGAAAGCGCTCCCTCATACTTGTATTGTAGCAAAAACAAGACTTTTGTAAAACAATAGCCTTTGTAATATTTCGATTTAATTTTGAGAATGAATTACCCAAAAACGTACATTCCCGAGATATTATTACATTAATATTAAATTTCATAAAAAACAGTTAAAAAACTGTACTTTCTTTTTGAAAGCCATTATACTAACTGCATACGTTTTGAAAGCGTTTCATAAGTTGTAGTTATAGCTATTATAAGTTAATAAAGGTGGTGAAAAAAATGGAGAAGAATCAGTTACTATTTCCTGAATTAGCACGGGCGGTAAAGTATAAAATCCCAATAGGCGAAAATTTATTCCTACGTCAATGCGCCTCAGGTATAAATCTTTTCCATCTGCCGACTTCATACCGCTATCCTACTGGAAATATCGCCGGCTACTTCGTCTGCTTGAATTGGAATGATAAGTATATTGTTTTGGAAAAAGAACGCAAAGAAAAAAATGAATATTTTATTATTGACCGTCAAATAGAAAATGTTAAAGGTCCTTATTTCTGGAAGGAATATGAAGATAAATGCAGAGAACTGAATTTAGACTTACCATTAATTCCGGTTTCAGAATTGGATTGGGTCATCAATTTTTAAACTTTAATGAGGAAACAACGCTGAGCAGATGCTCAGCGTTGTTTTTTGCTATAATATATAAAACTACTAAGATTGTGAGGATGCGACATGTGGAATACTAAATCATTTGATGCGTTAACTGTTTATGAACTCCATTCAATTTATTATCTGCGGACCCAAGTATTTGTGGTGGAGCAAGCATGTGCTTATCAAGAAGTTGATGAGCTGGATCTACAGTCCATTCATCTTTTTGACAAGGATATACATGCCTATGCCCGTATTATACCGGATGAAGATGTTGTTCATATTGGCCGTGTGGTTGTGCATCCAGAATTTCGAAAAAAAGGGTTAAGCCGAAAATTAATGACTGAAGCCATTCGTTTTTGCCAATCATCTTACCCTGGCAAAAATATCCATGTGCAAGCTCAAGCCTATTTACAAAAGTTCTATGCTTCCCTGGGCTTTGAACCAGTTTCTGAGGTTTATTTAGAAGATAACATTCCACATCTAGACATGATCAAGAAGGAGGAAAAGAATTGACGAAATATACATTAGCCATCTTGATTTCTTTAATCAGCCTTGGAATCAATTTATGGATCATTAAACAACAACGGGCAGGTATTACCATCAACCCAGAGAAAAAACAAAATTTGGAACGTTTGTCTTATGCTTTCATAATAGCAGCAGTATTGGTGTTATCTTTTGGTTAATAAAATGAAATAGGAAAGATACTGGGAAAAGGCGTCCCAGTATCTTTCCTATTTTTATATGCATATTTCAAGGCTAAGATATGTGGCATATCATTAGGTATTTTCAGTGTAGCTTTGATAAACTTAAATCAAAATGGGGAAACAGATTGGAGGAGAAAAAATGAGATGGAAAGGCAGAAAATCAAGTTCCAACGTTGAAGACCGTCGTGGCATGAGTGGTGGAATGATCGGTGGTGGAATCGGTGGTATTGGTTTGATTTTTTATCTAATCTTTACGTTACTGGGCGGGGATCCTTCAATCATTACAGACAATAATAATGCGAATGCACCAGGCCAGAACAATTCGTATACAGGAACGGCTCAGGAAGAGGAACTAGCAGATTTCGTGGGGGTTGTTTTAGCGGATACAGAAGTTGTGTGGAACCAAGTTTTTACCGAGTATGGTGCTGAATATGAAGAACCAACTTTGGTACTTTTTTCCGACAGTGTGCAATCTGCTTGTGGGGTCGCCGGGTCTTCTACAGGACCTTTCTATTGTCCTGGGGATCAGAATTTATATATTGATTTGAGCTTCTATGATGAATTGTCAAAAAAATTCCAGGCTCCAGGAGATTTTGCCATGGCTTATGTAGTGGCTCATGAAGTGGGCCATCATGTACA
Organism: Jeotgalibaca sp. A122; assembly: GCF_052266715.1. Lineage (NCBI taxonomy): Bacteria > Bacillati > Bacillota > Bacilli > Lactobacillales > Carnobacteriaceae > Jeotgalibaca > Jeotgalibaca sp. A122. The sequence continues at coordinate 59,531 of NZ_JBQPRB010000010.1, forward strand.
GACCTTGCTCGGAGTATCGCAACAAGTGCAAGAATTGCGTGGACAAATGAGTGAGAAAGAGTTTAACTACTACTTAAAACGAATGGAACTCCAGGCTGATTACTACGCGGGTGTTTGGGCACATCATGTACAAGATTTTGATTACTTGGAAGAAGGAGACATTGAAGAAGCGATGAACGCAGCTTCGGCAGTCGGCGATGACCGAATTCAAAAAGCCGCACAGGGATATGTTGTGCCTGATAGCTTTACGCACGGCACATCTGAGCAACGGACGCGCTGGTTTCTTAAAGGTTTTCAAACAGGCGATTTAGAAAATGGCGATACTTTTAAAGTAAGTGACCAAGATTTATGACAAAAAAGCGTTAGTACACAGGAGTGTGCTAACGCTTTTTGATTGTCTGAAAGTCGGTCATGCCGATTCTTTATTATGCCAATAGCGAACCAACAAGGACAATGAGAAACATACTGTAAAATAAGTAAGTCCTAAAAATCCATATAATAAAAATACTTCTACTGACTGGGTAGCGCGACCCAGTACGACCTGTCCACTTCGCGTTAGTTCCATAATACCCAACCCTGCTAAAAAAGACGTGTCTTTTACGGTCGTTATAACTTGGGACAAAAGCGACGGAACAATGCGTCTAAAGGCTTGCGGCAAAATGATATAAATGAGTGTCTGAATAAAAGAAAAACCTTGTGAATAAGCCGCTTCAAATTGGCCTTTTTCTAGCGCGTTTAATCCTCCTCGTACAATTTCGGCAATAACGGCCGATGTATACAGGAACAAAGCGAATGAGCCTTTTACTGTGACCGTGCTCCCTGGAATCAAGAAGGCGCACCCTAGCATCCACAACAACAAAGGCGTATTTCGAAAAATTTCGATATAAGCACTGGAAAGTCTACTAAGAACTTTCACTTTGTATTGACGCAACAAGCCCAGGATAGTTCCAAAAATAATTGAACCCATAATCACAGAAATGGAAATGAGAAACGTGAGCTTCAATCCATCCATCAAAAAGCCTAGGTTATCCGGAGAAAATACACGTTGGATGGCTTCAATCATTCAATCACCTCCGGTAAACTGATTGGTGTGACAGTAACTATATCTTTATTTTTCAATTTTTCTTCATACATTTTAGCAAACACTGCCAACGGATAGCATAAAGAAAAGTATAAGAGACCGGCTACTAAATAGGCAGGTCCATAGTTCAAGCTTGATGAAGCATATGAATCTGCCGAATACATCAAATCAGCTCCGGCTATAATGGCTAATACCGACGTATTCTTGATCAGGTTAACCGCCTGATTGGCAAGCGGTGGTAAGATAATTTTAACCGTCTGTGGCAAAATGATGTAGCGCATGGTTTGGATGTAGTCAAATCCTTGTGAATAGGCAGCTTCCGTTTGACCTTTAGGAATAGCAGTGATGCCCGCACGGACCACTTCACCGATATAAGCACCATGGTAAAAGCCTACCCCTACCACACCAATTGTAAATTCAGACATAACGAGGCCAGCCATCGCCAGCCCGTTATACATAAAAAATATCAAAATGACTAAAGGAATATTTTGGAAAAATTCGACATAAATACGAGCGAATACTTTAAGGAAACGATTTTTTGAAGTTGAAAATAAACCTATCATAACCCCGATTGCCAAGGCCAATACAAGAGCCAAGGCAGCTATCAGTATCGTCCTGAAGAACCCTCCTATAAATTGTTCACTATTTTCAAAGAGGGCCTCAAAGCGCCAAAATGCAAATGGATTTGAGCTTCTCATTCACTCAAGCCCCATTCCTCGACCATTGCATCGATTGTACCATCTTCCAACCAGCCAGAAATTAAACCATCCAAGTATTCAGCTAATTCTGTATTCGTTTTCTTTGTAACGGCACCATAGTCCTGTGTGCCAAAACGATCAGGCAAAATAGTAGTTGAATCATCAACATAACCATTTAGTATGGAACGGTCCACACTGAAAGCATCGATTCGATTTGAATCCAAAGCTGCTTTAATTTCTGGGTAAGTAGCATACTCCGAATACTTTAAAGAAATACCATATGGTTCTGCTTCCGTATCAATCAGGCCAGAAGTTGTCGCACTTTGTGCTACCCCAATGGTCGCCCCATCCATATCCGCCAGGCTTTCATAACCTTTATCCTTTTTAACCAGGATTCCAACAGCATCTTGGAAATAAGGCTCAGTAAAGTTATAGGTTTCTTTTCGTTCATCCGTAATTGTGAAAGTTGAGATCAACATATCGACTTCGCCATTGTCCACGAGAGGGCCACGTGTTTTTGCTGTAACGGGCGTAAAATCCACTGCTTCTGGGTCACCCAGAATTTCTTCCGCAACCTTCTTGGCCAAATCAATTTCGAAGCCTTCGATTTCATTGGTGCTTGTATTACGTAACCCAAAGTTCGGAACATCTTCTTTTACCCCAACACGTAAAACGCCCGCTTCCTTGATAGAATCAACGGTGGTTTGACTAGAAGAATCCGCCGTCGTTTCTCCGGAACAAGCTGCTAAGGTAAACGTTGTTAATAATAGTAGACCTTTCAATAAATGCTTTTTCATAATATTTCCTCCTTGGATAGCTGATTTTTCAGCGTAATATTTTACTTAAAAATGCCTTTGTTCTTTCATTAGTAGGATTATCGAAGAAATGTTGTGGAGAACCCTCTTCCAAAATCTGACCTTGATCCATGAAGACGACCCGATCGGCTACCTCTCGTGCAAATCCCATTTCATGTGTTACGACAATCATTGTGATATTCAAATCGGATAACTTGATCATCACATCCAACACCTCCTGAACCGTTTCCGGATCCAAGGCAGAAGTTGGTTCATCAAATAAGAATATTTTCTTTTCGGAACAGAGTGCTCGCGCAATGGCGACCCGTTGTTGCTGTCCGCCAGAAAGAGTGGACGGATAAACATGGGCTTTTTCACTCAAACCAACGACGTTCAGATAATGATGTGCTAGTTCTTCAGCGTCCTGTCGTGATTTCTTTTGTAGTTTAATCGGGCCCAACGTTAGGTTTTCTAACACCGTCATATGCGGGTATAAGTTAAATTGTTGGAATACCATCGCGGACGATTCTCTTACAATATCTAATTTGTTTTTTGTTGTTAGTTGTTTACCTTCAATATAAACGGCCCCGCTAGTAGGTTCTTCCAAAAAATTGACACAGCGAACCGTTGTGCTTTTCCCTGACCCTGAAGGTCCGATAATGACAAGTTTCTCACCTTCTTGGACAGTAAGGTTCACATCTTTCAAAACATGATGTTCGCCAAAATATTTATTGATGTTTTCCAGTTTAATCATAAAAGCATCACCTCTCGACAGATTATAAAACGATGAAAATAAACGGGCAAATATTTCATTACATTTTAATGTCATATTTTATAACATCATTTCTCGAAAAAACTGTTTTAAAAACAAAGCAACCGTTTTCAAATAGAGACAAAAAAATTCCCTCACCATTTAAATGATGAGGGAATTTTTTTAGTAAGCACGCAAATATTGACTGACTTCCCAGTCGGTAACTTGGCTTATGTAGGTCGCAACTTCGATTTCTTTCGCTTCGATAAAGCTACGACTGATATGCTCTCCTAAGGAATCTAGAATAAGCGGATCTTTTTTCAACTCCTCAACAGCATCTCCTAAATTCTTAGGTAAATCATAAATACCGTTATCGTGACGGTCTTGCGCATCCATCACATAGATATTGCGATCGATCGGTGCTGGAACATCTAAGTCATTGATAATCCCATCCAGTCCGGCAGCTATCAGAGTAGCCAGTGCCAAGTAAGGGTTTGTGGACGGGTCCACACTACGCAACTCAACTCGTGTGGATAGGCCACGGGAAGCAGGGATACGAATCAATGGTGACCGGTTTTGTGTACTCCAAGCAATATAGACAGGTGCTTCAAAGCCCGGTACCAAACGTTTATAGGAATTAATTATAGGATTGCAGATAGCAGTATACGCTTTCGCGTGATGCAATAAACCTGCGATAAATTTATAAGCTGTTTCACTCAAGCCGCTTTCACTTTCAGGGTCAAAGAATGCATTTCCTTCTGGAGTGAAGAGAGACATGTTACAGTGCATTCCTGATCCATTAATGCCATAAACAGGTTTTGGCATAAATGTCGCATGCAGACCATGTTTGCGTGCTACCGTTTTAACAATAAGTTTAAAAGTTTGAATGTTATCACACGCTTCAATAGCATTTGAATATTTCCAATCAATTTCATGTTGTCCCGGCGCTACTTCATGGTGGCTCGCTTCAATCTCAAAACCAAGGGCTTCTAATTCCAAAACGATTTCACGGCGACAGTTTTCGCCTAAATCCGTTGGAGCAAGGTCAAAGTAGCCACCCTCGTCATTCAAATCGAATGTTGGTTTACCAAATTCATCCATTTTGAATAAAAAGAACTCTGGTTCTGGCCCTAGATTAAATTCTGTAAAGCCCAATTTTTCCATTTTACTTAAAACACGTTTCAAATTACTGCGAGGATCTCCCGCAAACGGTGTACCATCGGGTTTATATACATCACAAATTAAGCGTGCAATTTTTCCTTGCTCAGCATCCCACGGGAAAATAAGCCAAGTATCCAAATCAGGGTATAAGTACATGTCGCTTTCTTCAATACGCACAAAACCTTCTATCGATGAACCATCAAACATCATTTTGTTATCCAATACTTTACTTAATTGGCTAATAGGAACTTCCACATTTTTGATTGTTCCTAAAATATCAGTAAACATTAAACGTAAGTAGCGAACATCTTCTTCCTTGGCTATTCTGACGATATCTTCACGCATAAATTTTGGCATACATATTCCCTCTTTTTATTTACAGATTTTTGTTCCAATTATTCAAATCATTCGGGTTAAAACTACTTGTATTCAGTAACTCTTTATATAGAATACGTCGCACATCATCATCAGTAAGATGTTGCTCGCGCTTCTCTTGTGGTTTTTTCGTTTTCTGGTTTTTTTCTTCATATATTCGGCGGATGGCTGTCATATTCAATCCTTCTGCCAAATAATCCTTTATTTCCAAGAGACGATCTACATTGTTTAATGAATACATTCTACGATTCGTTTCTGTTCTTTGGGGTTCGACCAATCGTTGTTCTTCATAATACCGAATTTGGCGAGCCGTCAAATCGGTCAACTTCATGACGGTGCCAATTGTAAAAACCGCCATGGAACGACGCAACTCTTTTTCTTTCATTTCACCACGCCTTTGCTTGAAAATAATCATAGTTAGTTGCCCGAATATCGATTAATTGATTGAACACGATAAAGAATAAAACATTCTTGTTCAGGCGTCAAAATTTTTCTCACATTCTATGTTATGTTTTCTAACATACTCCTAAAAATTAAATATTACAAGTGTTTTTTAAATGTTCTTGAAATTAACATTTAAAGAGCTAGTTGTAGTATAATCATTAAGCAAATTACTACGTTTAACGAAGGAGCTTTTGATTGGATTCAGAAAATAAACATTATGGACTTGGAACTGCTATTTCGATGATAGTTGGCATTCTCGTTGGGTCAGGGATCTTTTTCAAAGCCGATGATATCCTTGGGTTCACAGGTGGTAACGTTGGTTTAAGTGTTTTGGTATTTGGAATTGGCGCGTTTTGTGTAATTTTTGGAAACATCACCTTATCGCAACTTGCTGCCCGAACAGACCGCAGGGGTGGGGTTCTCGCTTACTTTGAAGAATTTATTTCCGATAAAGCTGCGGCTGGTTTTGGGTGGTTTCAAATATTTGCCTACTATCCTTCCATTTCGGTTGTCGTCAGTTGGGTGGCTGGTATCTATACGACTATGCTGTTTGGTCTGCCAAATAATTTAGAATTGCAAACTCTGATTGCTCTTGGCTATCTCATTTTCTTTTTCGCCTTAAATTATTTTTCCCTAAAAATGGGTGGTCGTTTCCAAAATATTTCAACCATCATGAAATTAATTCCCTTGATTGGAATTGGTCTTGTCGGTGTTTTTTGGAAAGCCCCTGTTCCAGTCACAAGCGAAACCTTGATTGTTCCGCTTGATCAAGTCGGATGGGGTTGGTTAGCCGCTTTACCAGCAACAGCCTTTTCTTTCGACGGTTGGGTCGTGGCTACAAGCATCACGCATGAGGTCAAAGACGCCAAGCGTAACATGCCCATTGCTTTAACTGTCGGACCCTTGATTGTATTAGGTGTTTATCTAGCTTATTTCCTTGGCATGGTTGCCATTGTTGGGCCCGAATACATCCTCCAACATAGAGATAATACAATTTATGAAATAGGGCAAATCTTATTCGGTGAACAAGGTGGCACGCTCATTCTTTCCTTTATTTTGATTGCTGTTTTGGGAGTCGTCAACGGTCTAGTGCTAGGCGTTTTACGTATGCCCCAGTCCATGGCCACAAAAGGAATGCTGCCAAAGAGTGATAAAATTAAAGTAATCAATGACAAAACACAACTTTCGCCTTCCGCAGCAGTTTTATCCATCACTATTTCAGTTGGTTGGATGGTTATCCATTATTTGACTCAAAAACTTGGCGTTTTATCTGGAGGAGACGTAAGTGAAATTGCGATTGTCTTCAGCTATATCACCTACATCTGGCTCTATATGAAAGTATTCCAATTGAGCAAAAATAAGATCATTCCGCTTTTAGGAATTTTGGGTTCAATAATTATTGTGACGGGTGGGGTTGTTTCCAATCCAACTTTCGTTCCACTGTTTCTGATTGCTTGTTCAATTATTTTTTATAGTGGTTATACTTATATGAAAAAAGCTTAGACAGCGCTTCTGCGCTGTTTTTTTTTTGCTGTGGTGCTATACTCTAGAAAAGACTTAAAGGAGGTTCACCATGTGCTTGATTACCTTTCGCTATGGGCAACATAAGCGTTACAAATTGATTCTTGCCGCCAATCGCGATGAATCCTATAATCGGCCAACAGTAGGCGCTGACTATTGGCCAGAGTACCCCAGCTTACTTGCGGGTAAAGATCTTGAAGCAAATGGTACCTGGTTTGGTATTACCAAACAAGGAAAAGTTGCGGCTATTACAAACTGCCATGGTGAGGAATTTACTGAACCGGAAAAAAACAAGCAGTCACGCGGTCAAATCTTGATTGATTATTTATCAAAGAATCAAGACCCGGTAAAATTTATTAAGCAATTAATAGCCACTAAAGATGATTACCAACCTTTCAATGTGTTACTGGGTTCTGTTGATATACTTTATCACTATAACTCCAAGGATAACCATTACACTAAACTTGATGCTGGAACCCATAGTCTGAGTAACGCAACTCTCAATACACCCTGGCCTAAAGTTAATAATACACGGCAACAGCTTGATGTTATTATCCAAACGGATCATGACTACATTCAAGATTTGTTTACGATGATGATGGACCAAACCCCTGCTCCCGATAGTGACCTTCCCGAGGCTCCGTTACCGCTGGAAATCCGACGAAAAGCTTCCGCTAATTTTATCAAAACTGAACACTTCGGAACCAAATCCACTACCCTTTTACTGGTTGACTGGCACAATAATGTTACTTATATAGAAAGAAATTATTTTTCAGAGGGGAACCATGAAGACCGCATCTTTAACTTTCAAATCACTAAAAAAAGCAACTAGCAGGCAAATTTTGCCACTAGTTGCTTTTAAATTTATTAATTTTTAAAGGAATGTAAAGGTGCAGGAATTTGTCCACCCCGTGCAATCAGGTCCTCGGAAGAAAATTCGCTGACTGCCAAAATGGGGGCCCGCCCCAATAGGCCACCAAATTCAACTTCATCGCCTACATCCATCCCCGGTACAGGAATAATCCGGACAGCTGTTGTTTTATGGTTCATGATTCCAATAGCCGCCTCATCCGCAATCAAAGCTGAAAGCGTGGCTGCACTTGTTTTACCGGGAACCGCAACCATGTCCAAGCCTACTGAACAAATAGCTGTCATTGCCTCCAATTTATCAATGGTAATCGATCCCACTTCCACCGCCTCGATCATGCCGATATCTTCAGAAACAGGGATAAAAGAGCCAGATAAACCACCGACATGGCCACATGCCATTAACCCGCCTTTTTTGACTGCATCATTTAATACTGCCAAAGCAGCTGTCGTTCCATGGGTACCGACGCGTTCTAATCCCATTTCTTCAAGAATTCGCGCAACAGAATCCCCGATAGCTGGCGTCGGTGCCAAAGATAAATCAACAATTCCAAACGGTACTTCTAGTCGTTCTGCTGCCAAAGTCCCAACCAACTGGCCCATACGGGTGATTTTGAAGGCAGCGATTTTTATTGTTTCTGCGACTATATCAAACGGTTGGCCTTTTACCTTTTCCAAAGCTCTTTTTACTACGCCCGGGCCACTTACGCCCACATGGATAACCACATCCGCTTCACCTACACCATGGAATGCTCCTGCCATAAAGGGATTATCATCAACAGCATTGGCAAATACCACTAATTTTGCAGCCCCAAGGCCACCGGTAGTAGCCGTTAATTCTGCCGTCTCTTTTACGACTCTTCCCATTTGGGCCACAGCGTCCATATTTATACCGGCTTTAGTGGATCCAATATTTACTGAAGAACAAACGATATCCGTTTGAGCCAAAGCTTGGGGAATCGATTCGATTAAAATACGGTCCCCTTTCGTGTAACCTTTTTCCACTAAAGCGCTAAAGCCGCCAATAAAATCAACACCAACTTTTTTCGCCGCGACATCAAGTGTTTTAGCAAAAGCAACGTAGTCTTTATCATCCGAAGCACCTGCTACTAAAGAAATTGGCGTTACTGAGATTCGTTTATTAACTATTGGAACACCCAGCTCTTGCTCGATATCAGTTGCAACTGCAACCAAATTTTCCGCGTAATGCGTTATTTTGTTATAAATTTTTTCTCGTGCTCTCTCACCATCAGAATCGGCACAGTCGAGTAAGGATATACCCATAGTGATAGTCCGAATATCAAGCTTATCTTCTGCAATCATTTGAATTGTTTCCAGGATATTTTCTTGTCGATTCATTTTATCAACCACCTTATAACGTATGCATTGCATTAAAAATTGCTTCTGACTGAATGCGAATGACTAATTGTTGTTTTTCTTCGATTTCTTCCATTTGATTTTGAACTTCCGCAATACTGTATGGAGATGCAGAAAAATCAACTAATAATATCATCGTAAAATACTCTTCCATCAAAGTTTGGGAAATATCAAGAATGTTTACATCTACTTCCGCCAGTTTTGTACTCACAGATGCAACGATACCCTTGTGATCTTTTCCAGTAACAGTTATAATTGCCTTCATCATTTATCCTCATTTCTGAAATCATTTTTCATAGTGTACCACATCATGAAACTATTGTAAGAGGCCAAGCTGCTGCTTAACTTTTAAAATTCTCAATACAGATTCGTCTAGGCGTTTTTCAGATATGCGTCCTTCTTCAACAGCGGAAAGAACGGCTGACATTTGCACGATGAAGTCAGAGCTAATTAAGACATCATTACCAGCCAAAACAGCCAGGATGGCAGCTTCTTCCGGAGTCGCAAAAGCCTGTAATCCTTCCATTACCAAATCGTCGGTTATGATGATACCATCAAATCCCATATTCTCCCGAAGAATATGAACGACTTCAGGAGAAAGCGTAGCTGGCCAGTCAGGATCAATTTCTGTTATAACATTATGTGAGACAAGCACACCTTCAGTTCCCGCATCAATCCCAGTTTGGAATGGGAGTAAGTCGCGTTGCCACAATTCATCTAAAGAACGATTATCATACGCGACACCTGTATGAGTATCAATATTACTACCATATCCCGGGAAGTGTTTTAGGACAGTTCCCATATTTTCATTGTTGTACACCGAAACAAAGGTCTCACTGAATTTATTAACTTCTTCTAAAACAGTGGAAAAAGCCCGGTGATAAATAAAATCTTCTGGGCTATTCGGGATATCCACTACAGGTGCCAAGTTTAGATTGAAGTGTAACCTTTTCAATAATAAAGCCTGTTCAAGAGCAAAAGATTCAATCCCTTCCCAGCCACTTTCCCCAAACACTTGCTGAGGAGATAAAAAAGGACTGGACCGGTATTGCGGATAAGAGCTAATCCGAGTAACATCCCCACCTTCTTCATCAACGGCCATAAATAAATCGATATCTGCACCCTCCTGAATCGCCTTAATTTCGTTTATAACAGCTTCAGGAGTTTTCTCGCTAAAATCCTTACCGAACCAAATAAAACCTCCTAAATGATAATTTATAGCGTATTCAATAGCCTCAACGTCAGGATAACGGGCTAAGAAAAGTTGGCCTACTTTCTCTTCCAGTGACATAGATTCCAAGATTTCTACTTCTCTGCTAACCAATAAGCCACTCTCTTTAGAATCAGATGATGAGTGAGCTAATGACGAAGTTTCTGATTTTGTTGATTCTTCTACATCTTCTTCAGTTGTCCCACCATCACAGCCGCTCAATAGCATAGTGCACGTTCCCAATAAAAAAAGGTTTCTTTTTATCATCAGTGTACTCTCCTTTTTCACTCTAATTATAAATGAATATATTTTCAAATAAAGAAAAAAACAAAAAAAGACCAAAATGAAAAGTTCATTTTGGTCTTTTTTTAAGATACCGGCGGCCGGGGTCGAACCGGCACGCCCTCGCGGGCACTGGATTTTGAGTCCAGCGCGTCTGCCTATTCCGCCACGCCGGCATGCTATTATTTGCAAAGTTTTCATCCCTGAAGGGAAAGGCGGTAACCGGATTTGAACCGGTGATGAAGGTTTTGCAGACCTGTGCCTTACCACTTGGCTATACCGCCATAATCAAAAACTGGGCTAGCTGGATTCGAACCAACGATGACGGAGTCAAAGTCCGTTGCCTTACCGCTTGGCTATAGCCCAAAAATGGGGCGACTGATGGGAATTGAACCCACGAATGCCGGATCCACAAACCGGTGCGTTAACCACTTCGCCACAATCGCCATAATCCAAACAGGGGTAGTAGGAATTGAACCCACACTGACGGTTTTGGAGACCGTAGTTCTACCTTTAAACTATACCCCTATGGATAAAATGTAATGGAGGGGGGCAGATTCGAACTGCCGAACCCGAAGGAGCGGATTTACAGTCCGCCGCGTTTAGCCACTTCGCTACCCCTCCATGGTGGCTTGGGACGGAATCGAACCGCCGACACCTTGAGCTT
>NZ_JBQPRB010000011.1:0-55814 GCF_052266715.1 Jeotgalibaca sp. A122
CTGTTTATATACCCTCTCTAATGGAGCAATTGAAGGCGTTAATAATAAAATCAAGAACATTAAACGTTCTGGGTTTGGTTACCGAAATTATAGTCACCTGCGTGCGCGCATTCTCATCAGCTACCGCCTAACAGCCAGTCGTTTTGAACCGAAGGCGCTACGGCATAAAGATGAAGTGTATCGACAAGGAGAAAAAGAAAAAGCCAAAGCGAAAAATTAATTCTCGCTTTGACTTTTATAGGGTCCACCAACACGATTTGACATAGAACCGAAAAAAGCCAAAGTGACTGAAAATGTCAACTTTGGCTTTTTTTTAAAAATTAATTAATATGGCTACGGTAGAGACCCACGACCTTACCCAAGATACGGACATCATCTAAAATGATGGGTGCCATCGAATCATTTTCCGGTTGTAGGCGGATATGGTCTTTTTCCTTGAAGAAACGTTTGCATGTTGCTTCGTCCTCATCAGTGATAGCTATAACTATTTCGCCATTCACAGCGCCATTTTGTTTCTTGACAATAACTGAATCGTTATTCAGGATACCGACCTTAATCATGCTATCCCCTCTGATGGTCAACATGAATAAATCATCGGAGATATTTTTGAAATCTGGAGGGATAGGGAAGAAGTCAGTTGCTTCTTCAACTGCTAAAATGGGTTCTCCGGCAGTTACAACGCCAAGTAAAGGCATTTGATCACTTTTTATACCTAATTTACTTAGACCGAGGTCAGTTACTTCAATCGCTCTTGGTTTTGTCGGATCCCTAAATATTAATCCCGCTTTTTCCAGACGTGACAGATGACCATGTACAGTAGAAGTTGATGATAAATCAACTGCATTTCCAATTTCTCTTACAGTAGGTGGATAGCCTTTCTCCTGGACTTGCGAATATATATAATTTAAAACTTGCATTTGGCGAGTATCCTTGCTTCCAGCCATAATCACATCATCTCCGTTATTTTTTATTAGGTTTATTGTACCATAGCGAAAAAACTAAATCAAACAAACGTTCGGTCTCTGTTTGAATAAACAATTCGCACCCTCGTGACGTTAGACGTGAGTCGTTCAGATATATAAAAACACAGTTTCTATTTCTTTTTTATCTGAAATCTTGTAATATAATATAATGAACAGTTTCTTAAAGAAGGAGGAGATTAAATGACTACTGGAGCTTGGATATTTATTGTTATAATAGGAATCCTTCTAGGCGCAGTTGGCGGATTTTTCTTGGCACGTCGTTATATGATGAATTATTTCCAAGAAAACCCACCAATTTCTGAAGATATGCTACGTGGCATGATGATGCAAATGGGCCAAAAACCATCAGAACGTAAAGTTAAGCAAATCATGGCATCAATGAAAGCACAATCTAAATCAACAAACAAAAAGAATAAAAAATAATTTCAAAAAAGAAGTGATGGAACCCATCACTTCTTTTTATATTCGTGCTTAAATTGTGGATTGATTTTCTTGTCCAGGGTTTCAAATGCTTTTTCTAGCTGATTATCTATTTCAGCCATTTGCTCTTTTGAAAGCCTGCCTTCCGGAATGTGAATCGGTTCAGCAAAACGGACATATGCCTTTTGGCGGGAGATAAGTTGCCCGAATGTAAATGGTCCTTGGTAAACAACTGGCACTATCGGAACTTTGGCCAAACGGGCAATGGTTGCTGTACCACCTTTAACTTCAGAATCATAGCGTGTGCCTGTAGAGAAAATAAAAAAGTTTAATTTTCCTTCTTTCAGGACTGATACTGGATGCTTTATAGCGCTTGGACCAGGATTTTCCCGGTCAACTGGAAAAGCATGCATTTTCCTCAAAAATTTATCGGCAAACTTATTTTTGAATAGCTCTTTTTTGGCCATCGTCGTATATTTATGAGGAAAGGCGGCAATGGCAATAAATACTGGATCCAACCAACTGCGGTGGGGTGCTGCTAAAACATAAGTGCGGTCGCTAGGTAAATTTTCGTTATTTTGAACATGGATCCGACCATTTAATATTAAAAGTATAAATTTAACGATATGAATGACAGTGTTATAAAACATCAGGGAATACCTCCAAAATTAATGAATTGTTTCTAGTATGCGCTATTTAACTGTGTATTTCAAGACAGAATAATGGTGCTTTTTCGACAAGGGAATTAACACCCGAATATTCATCATAAAAAAATAATATTTTCGCTAAGATATTGCTTGCATTTTTTTATGGACCTTGTATAATTGATTACGGTGCTTAAGCACTAAATTTCACACCTTAGTTGATATGAGAGTGGGTGCTTCTCACGGGAGTCACTTTTTTAGGAGATACTAGGGGAGGAAAAATAAAAACCAAAATGGAGGAAACAAATCATGGCAGTTATCTCAATGAAACAATTGCTTGAAGCAGGTGTTCACTTCGGTCACCAGACACGTCGTTGGAACCCAAAAATGAAACAATATATCTTTACAGAAAGAAACGGAATCTACATCATTGACTTACAAAAGACAGTGAAATTGGTAGACAATGCTTACAATTATATGCGTAATGTTGCTGAAGACGGCGGCGTTGCTCTTTTCGTAGGTACTAAAAAACAAGCGCAAGATTCAATTAAAGACGAAGCTATCCGTTCTGGTCAATACTTCGTTAACCACCGTTGGTTAGGTGGAACTTTGACTAACTGGGATACAATCCAAAAACGTATCAAACGTTTGAAAGCTATTGAAAAAATGGCTGAAGACGGAACTTTCGACGTACTTCCTAAAAAAGAAGTAGGTATCTTGGTTAAAGAACAAGAACGTCTAGAAAAATTCTTGGGTGGTATTAAAGATATGCCAAGAATCCCAGATGTAATGTTCATCGTTGACCCAAGAAAAGAAAGAATTGCTGTTCAAGAAGCTCATAAATTGAACATTCCTATTGTTGCTATGGTTGATACAAACTGTGATCCAGATGAAATTGATGTTGTTATCCCATCTAACGACGATGCAATTCGTGCAGTTAAATTAATTACTGCTAAGATGGCTGATGCTTTCATCGAAGGTAATCAAGGTGCAGACCAAGAAGTAGAAGAAGCATTTGCTTCTAAAGCTGATGAAGCAACTTCATTAGAAGAAATCGTAGAAGTTGTTGAAGGCGACAACGCTAACGCTTAAGCCTTTTAACGATTTAACAAGATGAAACCAAATGGCTGTCTCATAAATAAGAAAGATATTGCAGCAAAAGCCAGCATCTCTCTATTTTTGGGACAGCTTTTTATATGAAAACACATATAACAGGAGGAACTTATAAAATGGCACAAATATCTGCAAAATTAGTTAAAGAATTACGTGATATGACTGGCGTTGGTATGATGGACGCTAAAAGAGCTCTAGTTGCTGTTGAAGGCGACATGGAAGCAGCAGTAGATTACCTGCGTGAAAACGGATTGGCAAAAGCTGCTAAAAAAGCGGACCGCATTGCGGCTGAAGGTTTGACAAACGTTGCAGTTAACGGTAACACAGCTGTTATTGTTGAAATCAATGCTGAAACAGACTTCGTAGCTAAAAACGACCAATTCCAAGGTTTGGTTAAATCTGTAACTGAATTGTTGGCAGCTAACAAACCGGCTGATGTAGAAGCAGCTTTAGCTCTACCTACTGAAGAAGGCACATTGAATGAAACAATCCAAACAGCGACAACAAAAATCGGAGAAAAAATCTCTCTACGTCGTTTTGAAATCGTTGAAAAAACTGATTCTCAAGCATTTGGCGCTTACCTACACCAAGGTGGACGTATTTCTGTATTGACAGTAGTTGAAGGTGCAGACGAAGAAACAGCTAAAGATGTTGCGATGCACGTAGCTGCTATCAACCCTAAATATGTATCTCGTGATCAAGTTCCTGCAGAAGAAATCGAGCATGAAAAGAAAGTTCTTACAGAACAAGCTTTGAATGAAGGCAAACCAGCTAACATCGTTGAAAAAATGATTGTTGGACGTTTGAACAAATTCTTGGCTGAAATTTCATTAAACGACCAACCATTTGTTAAAGATCCAGATGCTACTGTAGCAAAATTTGTTGAATCTAAAAATGGTTCTGTATTGTCATTCATTCGTTTCGAAGTAGGCGAAGGTCTAGAGAAACGTCAAGAAAACTTTGCAGAAGAAGTAATGAGCCAAATTAAAAAATAATGGTCTTTATGAGTAGCCTGGGGCAAATGTCTCAGGCTCTCTCAATATATAGTTGGAAAAAGATTTCTGAACTTATCAATGGAGGATAGAATTATCATGGGTCAACCAAAATATAAACGCGTCATTTTAAAGTTAAGCGGTGAAGCCTTGGCCGGTGAGTTAGGTTTCGGAATCAATCCACCGGTTATCAAAGAGATGGTTAAAGAAATCAAGGAAATTCATAAACTTGGTATCGAAATCGCAATTATCGTCGGTGGTGGAAATATCTGGCGTGGCACTACAGGTGCTGAAATGGGTATGGAACGCGCACAAGCTGATTATATGGGGATGTTGGCGACGGTAATGAACTCGTTGGCACTACAAGATGTACTTGAAAATGAAGGTGTTCCTACACGTGTACAAACTTCAATTGAAATGCGTCAAGTAGCAGAACCATATATCCGTAGAAAAGCAATGCGCCATTTGGAAAAAGGTAGAGTTGTTATTTTTGCAGGTGGAACGGGCAATCCATATTTTTCAACAGATACTACAGCTGCTTTACGTGCAGCAGAAATTGACGCTGATGTCATCTTGATGGCCAAAAATAACGTGGATGGCGTTTATTCAGCTGATCCAAGAAAAGATGAGAATGCAGTCAAATTTACTGAGTTAACTCATTTGGATGTTATTTCAAAAGGTTTACAAGTAATGGATTCAACTGCAAGTTCATTGAGCATGGATAATGATATTCCTTTAGTTGTCTTTAATATGAATGTACCAGGCAATATTCTTCGTGTTATAATGGGCGAAGAGATTGGCACAACTGTTAGGGGGAATAAATAGTCATGAAAGATATTTTAAATAATGCATCTGATCGGATGAAAAAAGCAGAAGCATCACTAGAACGTGAACTGGGTTCAATTCGTGCCGGCGTTGCTAATGCTAGCCTTTTGGATCGGATTGAAGTTGAATATTATGGTGCTCCAACACCAGTTAATCAACTTGCATCCGTGAATGTTCCGGAAGCCAGAATGTTAACCATCACACCATACGATAAATCAGTTTTATCTGATATCGAACGTGCAATTTACCAAAGCGATTTGGGAATCAGCCCAACGAATGATGGCACATTGATTCGTTTGGTTATTCCTGCATTGACTGAAGAAAGAAGAAAAGAACTAGCTAAGCTCGTAGGGAAAAATAGCGAGAATGCTAAAATTGCTGTGCGTAATATTCGTCGTGATGCTATTGACGCTTTGAAAAAAGCTGAAAAAAGTGGCGATATTACTGAGGATGAGCTACACACTCATGAGAAAAAGGTTCAAGAATTGACGGATGCAAGTACGAAACGTATTGACGAAATTGCAGCTAACAAGGAAAAAGAATTGTTAGATAAATAACCTCGAGCCTAAAGCCTGGTCTAAAACCAGGCTTTTTTCTTTGGATTTATCATTTATGGTGTTGATAGGTATTTTTATCGGAAATCCCGAAGGTAGTTCCTTCACCAACTCCAAACAACCAAAAACCTTTTCTTAGTGACACAATTTAAGGAACAAATAATATATTCTTGGTTGGTAAACAGGTGATTGTTTGCTAAAATGAAATGAGTTAACTAGTTGAAAGTAGGTACAGAGATATGGCTTTTTTTGAAAAAAAGAAAACCTACCCGTTTGATAAAGAAGGGTTAATTCCTTCCCATATAGCTATCATCATGGATGGCAATGGCAGATGGGCAAAAAAACGTATGATGCCGCGAGTATTTGGGCACAAAGAGGGAATGAATACTGTAAAAAAAATTGCCCTACATGCGGATAAACTTGGCGTTAAGGTTTTGACACTATATGCTTTTTCGACCGAAAATTGGAAACGTCCCGAGGAAGAAGTATCCTTCCTGATGAACTTGCCAATTGACTTCTTCGATGTTTTTATGCCGGAATTAATTGAAAATAATATTCGGGTGAATGCAATTGGGTGGGGGGAACAACTACCGGCAAGTACTAAAGAAAAGGTCATGCAGGCCGTTGATCAGACTAAAGACAACACCGGTATGATCTTAAACTTCGCTTTAAATTACGGCTCTCGTCAAGAAATTACACAAGTGGTAAAGAAAGCAGCTGAAAAAGTATCATCAAAGGAAATAGACTTGGATGATATTACTGAAGATTACATCTCTAATGAATTGTTTACGGGGCAGCTTGGGGAAAATCGTGATCCCGAACTCATGATTAGAACAAGTGGTGAAGTGCGAATCAGTAACTTTCTTCTTTGGCAGATTGCTTATAGTGAATTGTACTTTACGGAAGAATTTTGGCCCGATTTTACTGCTGAATCCCTAGAAAAAGCTATAGCAGATTATCAACATCGCCATCGCCGTTATGGCGGATTGTGAGGTGGAATATGAAAACTAGAGTTATTACTGCATTAATGGCTTTTGTAATTTTTATACCTATTGTTTGGTATGGTTCGTGGCCGCTTCTGATCGGTACCCTGATTTTGGGTATTATAGGGCTGTCTGAAATATTTTCAATGAAAAAAATTCCATTTTTCAGTTTGATAGGATTATTTACGACCTTCATTACTATTTTGATTATGCTACCGACAGAATATTTAACGTTTATGTTGGATGGTCTCGGTATTTGGCATGTATATTTTGTTTATGCCATGTCTTTGTTGGTCATGACTGTTTTATCAAACAATACTTTTACATTTGATGATGCCGGGGTATTCTTGTTATCATCATTGTATATTGGAACGGGATTCCATTATTTTTATGAAACGGCTAAGATTGGATTTCTGATGGTGATGTTCGTGATGTCCATTATTTGGGCAACAGATATTGGTGCTTATTTGATAGGCATGCGTTTCGGAAAAAATAAGTTAGCACCTATTATCAGTCCCAACAAATCCATTGAAGGAGCAATAGGTGGTGTTGTTACTGCCGTTCTTGTTTCATTAATTTTCATTCAATTTTATAATCCATTAAATTTTTCAGTCCCTATTGTTATCTTGATTGCTGTCCTTTTATCAATTGTAGGACAATTAGGCGACTTAACTGAATCAGCTTATAAACGGTATTTCGGTGTCAAAGACTCCGGTAAAATATTACCAGGACATGGCGGAATTTTAGACCGATTTGACAGTACATTGTTTGTAATGCCACTGTTCCAGATTATTCTGCATTTCGTTCACTGAGCTTAGATAGATAGGATGTGCTTTTTTTGTTACAAACAATTCTGATATTCTTGATTATATTTAGTATCTTGGTGATTATCCATGAATTTGGACATTTCTACTTTGCAAAAAAAGCCGGGATTTTAGTACGCGAATTCGCAATTGGAATGGGTCCAAAAATCTTTTCACATCGGAAAAATGGCACCACATATACTGTACGCTTATTACCATTGGGTGGATATGTGCGAATGGCCGGATACGGTGATGATGAGACTGAGTTAAGAGCCGGGATGCTTGTCAAAATTCTGCTCGATCAAAATGAGAGAATCACTCATATTGACTTAAGTGATAAAGAACAATTGGAGGGCGTGCCGATGGAACTTATCGGTTATGACCTTGACGAAACAATGTATCTTGAAGGAAATGTTCCCGGCAAGGACGGGCTCGTTCGTTATACCGTCAACCGTGATGCACTCATTACAGAGGCAGATGGTACCCAAGTGCAGGTTGCCCCATTGGATGTACAATTCCAATCGGCGCCACTTGGCAAGAGGATGATGACAAACTTTGCAGGTCCCATGAACAATTTTATTTTAGGGATTATTGTGTATACCATCCTTGCTTTTGCCCAGGGTGGGGTAGCAGTTAACGACAGCATCTTGGGTGAAATTGAAGCCGACAGTCCCGCTGCTACTGCAGGTTTGGCTCGGGGTGACCGCATTGAGTCAGTAAATGGAGAAGAGATTTCAACATGGATCCAGCTCGTTCAAAATATTCAAGCTAATCCTGAAGAAGAAGTGGAATTGCTTGTTCAACCCGTGGAAGGGGGAGCAGTCGAAACGGTGACTGTTGTTCCTGAAAAACAAACGGCTGAAGATGGAACCGAGTACGGCCAGTTAGGCGTTTATCAAGCATTTGATACTTCTTTTCAAGCCAAAATAGTATCCGGTTTTGTTCAAACCTGGACGATTATCACATCTATCTTTGGCTTAGTGGCTTCAATGTTTACGAAAGGATTTAATATCAATGCTTTTGGTGGTCCGTTGGCAATCTATGCGGCTACTGAAGAAGTTGCGAGTTACGGATTTTTGAGTATTGTCAGCTTTCTAGGCTATTTAAGTGTGAATTTGGGTACCGTCAATCTACTCCCAATCCCAGCTTTGGATGGAGGTAAACTTCTTCTTAATGTGATAGAAGGCGTACGAGGAAAACCATTAGAACCAGAAAAAGAAGGAATTATTACTTTTGTGGGAGTCATCTTGCTTCTTATGTTGATGGTATTAATTACTTGGAATGATATCCAGCGCTTCTTTTTTGGATAATAAATAACAGAGAAATTCAAAGATTTCGATTCGATTTCTTTGGATTTCTCTTGGTTTTTGATAGGAAAGTAGGTTAGTGAGTGTGAATAAAAAAGAACTGTTTCAAACGTTAATCGAACAAATCAACCTTCATCATGTTCCGGAATACCAACCATATTTGGTTGATGCTGCGGTTGAACAAGTTTTGGTTTATAAAAAAGAAAAACATTGGATTTTTATTTTGGAATTCAATGATATTTTGCCTTTCGAAATTTTCCAGGATTTATTGAACCGTTTAAAAACAGCATTTAAACATGTAGCAACGGTCGACGTGCGCATTAAAACACGTCAGCCACTTCTTACAGATGAAAAAATTGCTGATTATTGGCAAATTGCAGTGGAGAGAAGTAATATTTCTTCACCAGTCGTTAGCGATATACTGCGTAAAAATGCGCCTAAAATAGCAAATAACAGTGTGACATTGACGCTCGCAAATGAAATTACGCAAAACCATTTGAAAGATAACTATTTAGGAATTATCCAACAAAACTTCAATGTTTTAGGTTTTCCAGAATTCCGTATTCAAGTTGATATAAATAAAGAAGCCTCAGAAATGATGCATCAACAATATATGGAACGCAAGCAAGAGCAAGAAGAGTTACTGATTCGTCAAGCGGAACAAAATTTAGCTAATCAAGAAGCAGTTCAAAATAAGCGTAATGAAAATGGCGGAGAGAGTGGCCCGATTCAACTGGGAAATCGCATCCCTGATAAAGAAGAAATCCGCCAGATGATTACCATAACGGAAGAAGAACGCTCTGTTGTAGTGCAAGGTAATATTTTCGATAGTGAAATCCGAGAATTGCGATCAGGAAGAAAATTATTGGTCTTCAAAGTTACAGACTATTCTTCTTCCTTCAGTATCAAAATGTTTTCCAACAATGAACAAGACGAGATGACCTTTGAAAAAATAAAAAAAGGCAAGTGGGTTAAAGTACGTGGGAACGTCCAGGAAGACACCTTCATGCGTGACTTGGTTATTAACGCCCGTGATGTGAACGAGGTTAAAGTTCCAGAACGTACAGACCGTGCCCCAGAAGAAGAAAAAAGGGTTGAATTACATTTACATTCCAACATGAGCCAGATGGACGCCACTAATTCAATCAGTGATTTGGTTGCTCAAGCAGGTAAATGGGGACATAAAGCAATCGCCATAACCGACCACGCTGGTGCTCAGGCATATCCAGATGCCCATGCGGCAGGGAAAAAACATGGCGTGAAGATTCTCTATGGGATTGAAGCAAATATTGTGGATGATGGTGTTCCGGTAGCGTATAATCCAGCCCACCGTGAATTATCAGAAGATACTTACGTCGTTTATGACGTTGAGACCACCGGCTTATCTGCTGTTTATGATTCCATTATCGAGTTGGCAGCTGTAAAGATGTACAAAGGAAATGTCATTGACACTTTTGAAGCGTTTGTAAATCCAGGCGTTCCTCTATCACAACTTATTATTAACCTGACCGGTATTACCGACAGTATGCTCCGAGATGCTCCATCTGAAGCAGAAGTCATACCAAAATTCCGGGAATTCTGTGGTGATGCAGTGTTGGTCGCCCATAACGCATCTTTTGATATGGGCTTTTTAAATAAAGGCTACGAACGATCAGGTTTTCCTGAAGCGACCAACCCTGTAATTGATACGTTAGAATTATCTCGTTTCTTGCACCCCCAATTGAAATCTCATCGTTTGAACACATTGGCCAAGAAATACAATGTCAATCTGGAGCAGCATCACCGGGCGGTATTTGATGCGGAGACAACCGGCCATCTGTGCTGGATATTCCTAAAAGAAGCGAAAGACGACCATAATATCACCTATCATGATGAGTTGAACATTGGAGTGGGAAGAGGAGATTCTTATAAACAAGCCCGTCCGTTCCATGCCACCATTTTAGCTAAAAATCAGGCAGGGTTAAAAGAACTCTTTAAGTTAATCAGCGCTTCAAGTGTTCAATACTTCTACCGCACGGCACGTATTCCACGAAGTTTATTGATAGATCATCGGGAAAACTTGTTGGTTGGTTCTGCTTGTAGCAATGGTGAAATTTTCGAAGCCATGATGCAAAAAGGGAAAGACGAAGCACTTGAAAAAGCAAAATTTTATGATTACATCGAAGTGATGCCAAAAGGAGTTTATAAACCGTTAATCGAAAGAGAATTAGTCAAAAATGAATCTGACTTGGAAGAAATTATCAGCGAACTCGTGGCTATTGGTAAAGAATTGAACAAACCGGTTGTTGCAACTGGAAATGTTCATTACTTAAACCGGGAAGATGCCATTTATCGCGAGATTCTTTTAGGTTCCTTGAAAATTAATCAAGGGAAAACCTTGAATTTACCTGAAGCGCATTTCAGAACCACTGATGAAATGTTAAATGATTTCAATTTTCTTGGAGCGGATGTCGCCAAGGAAATAGTTGTGACCAATACCAATAAATTGGCAGATGCAATTGAAGAAGTAACACCTATTAAAAGTGAACTATACACCCCCAATATCGAAGGTGCCAATGATGAGATCAGAAAACTCTCCTACGATGAAGCGAAACGGCTGTATGGCGAAAAACTGCCGGAAATCGTTGAAAAACGACTTGAGAAAGAACTTAAGAGTATTATCGGTAACGGTTTTGCCGTAATTTATCTGATTTCCCAAAAACTCGTTCTCAAGAGTAATCAGGATGGCTACTTGGTAGGATCACGGGGGTCTGTAGGATCGAGTTTCGTCGCTACGATGACCGGAATTACGGAAGTTAATCCACTACCGCCGCACTATCGTTGCCCCAATTGCCATTACAATCATTTTATCCAAGATGGTTCAATTGGTTCTGGGTATGACCTTGAAGAAAAACCCTGTCCTGAATGTGGCACCTATATGGATCGCGATGGCCATGATATTCCGTTTGAGACGTTTTTAGGTTTTTATGGAGACAAGGTTCCTGATATCGATTTAAACTTCTCTGGTGAGTATCAAGCCAAAGCCCATGCTTACACAAAATTACTTTTTGGCGAGGACTATGTGTATCGGGCAGGAACTATCGGAACCGTAGCTGACAAAACTGCATATGGTTATGTTAAAGGCTATGAGCGGGACCATGGTAAGCACTACTCCTCAGCAGAAATCGATCGATTGGCCAAAGGATTTACCGGCGTAAAACGTACGACTGGGCAACATCCTGGCGGGATTATTGTTATACCCGACTATATGGACGTATATGATTTCACACCCATTCAATTTCCAGCAGATGACCAAAAGTCGGAATGGAAAACGACTCACTTTGATTTCCATTCGATTCATGATAACGTATTAAAACTCGATATACTGGGCCATGATGATCCGACCATGATTCGTATGCTTCAAGATTTATCAGGAATAGATCCACAGACCATACCACCAAACGATCCTGAAGTCATGAAAATATTCAGCGGTACGGATGTATTGGGAGTAACCCCAGAACAAATATTCAGTAACACGGGTACGTTGGGAGTTCCGGAATTTGGAACACGTTTCGTTCGAGGGATGTTAGAGCAAACGAAACCATCTACTTTTGCAGAGTTACTCCAAATTTCTGGTTTGTCCCATGGTACGGACGTTTATTTAGGTAATGCGGAAGTACTGATCCGGGAAAATAACATTCCGTTGGCTAATGTTATCGGTTGTCGGGACGACATCATGGTTTACTTGATTTATCACGGATTAGAAGATGGTTTAGCCTTTAAAATCATGGAAAGTGTTCGTAAAGGCAAGGGGATTCCAAACGAATGGCAAGCGGAAATGCGTGCGAAAGAAATACCGGAATGGTATATTGAATCATGTCTGAAGATAAAGTACATGTTTCCTAAAGCCCATGCGGCTGCTTATGTTTTGATGGCGCTGCGGGTAGCGTATTTCAAGGTGCATGATCCGATTCTCTATTATGCGGCTTATTTCTCAGTCCGGGCTTACGACTTCGATTTGGTAGCAATGTCCCAAGGGAAAGAAACTATCAAAGTTAAAATGAAAGAAATCATGGACAAAGGTTTGGATGCTTCGGTCAAGGAAAAGAGTCTCTTGACAGTTTTGGAAATCGCCAATGAAATGGTTGAACGTGGCTTTACTTTTAAAATGGTTGATATTGAAAAGTCGGACGCAAAGAATTTCTTGATTGAAGGGGACAGCTTGATTGCACCGTTTCGTGCCATTAACGGATTGGGTGAGAACGTGGCTAAACAAATTGTTCAAGCGCGTGAAGAGCAACCCTTCTTATCGAAAGAAGATTTGGCGACCAGAGGTAAAGTATCCAAAACAATTATTGATTACATGGATGAGAATGGCGTCTTAACCGGTTTACCAGACGAAAACCAATTATCACTGTTTGATTTTTAATTACAAGAGAGCTGAATAGCGGTTTTCTTGCATTTCAAGCATTTCTGGTGTATGATTAGTAAAGAAATAAACTTTGGAGGGAGTGAGCGGAAACGCTCGCTCTTTTTAACGCAATCGACCATTTTTTGGAAAGTTTGTTGATATTAAAGGGAGGGTTTTTGTGAGCCGAGTAATTGATATTGTAAAAGAAGTAGTCTCACCAATCGTTGACAGTCATAATTTTGAACTTGTAGACATTGAATTTTTGAAAGAAGGCAAAAATTGGTTTTTACGTGTATACATTGACAAACCAGGCGGAATTGACATAGAAGAATGTGCTTTGGTGAGTGAACAATTGAGTGAAAAAATGGATAAGATGGATCCAGATCCAATTCCACAAGCCTATTTCTTGGAGGTATCCTCGCCTGGCGCAGAGCGTCCTTTAAAAACAGAAGATGATTTCATAAAAGCAATCGGGGAATACGTTCATCTTTCTTACTATCAAGCAATTGAAGGTGAAAAATTCCATGAAGGCACGCTTCTATCTGTTACTGATGAAACAGTAGAATTAGAAATCATGATAAAAACACGCAAAAAAGTAATCGCAATTCCTCGTGAAAAAATTGCAAAAGCGCGTTTGGCAATCAAATTTTAATGATGGAGTAAGGAGTGAAATAGAGAATGAATAAAGAGATGCTGACTGCTCTTGATATCTTAGAAAAAGAAAAGGGAATCTCTAAAGAGATTGTGACCAGCGCTTTGGAGGCTGCACTTGTATCTGCCTACAAACGTAACTACGGTCAAGCACAAAACGTGGAAGTTCTTTTCAATACTGATTCTGGTGATATCCATGTATATTCCGTTAAAGAAGTAGTTGAAATGGTATTCGATTCAACTCTGGAAGTTGGGCTTGAAGAAGCATTAACTATTAATAAAGCATATGAAATAGGCGATAAAATTCGTTTTGAAGTAACACCTAAGGACTTTGGCCGTATTGCAGCCCAAACAGCGAAACAAGTAATTATGCAACGTATCCGTGAAGCAGAACGCAGTATCGTATATGATGAATTCATCGCATATGAGAATGACATCTTGAATGGTGTTGTAGAACGTCAGGATTCCCGTTATATTTATGTTAACCTTGGGAAAATTGAGGCGGTACTAGCAAAGCAAGAACAAATACCTGGAGAAGTTTACCAAGCTCATGACCGTATTAAGGTCTATATCACTAAGGTAGAAAATACTTCTAAAGGACCTCAAGTATTCGTAAGTAGAAGTCATCCAGACTTGCTAAAGCGTTTGTTTGAACAAGAAATCCCTGAAATTTACGATGGTGTTGTTGAAATTGTTTCTATTGCCCGTGAAGCAGGAGATCGTTCCAAGGTCGCAGTAAGATCTCGTGACGAAAACGTAGATCCAGTCGGTACATGTGTAGGACCACGTGGTCAACGTGTTCAAGCAATTGTTAATGAACTTCGTGGCGAAAATATGGATATCGTTGAATGGAGTGAAGATCCAGCAACCTATATCGGTAATGCTCTGAATCCAGCCCAAGTTATTCAGGTTGATTTCCACCCAGAAAACAATAGCTGTACTGTTGTGGTTCCAGACTATCAATTATCATTAGCTATTGGTAAAAAAGGACAAAACGCACGTTTAGCTGCTAAGCTGACAGGCTTCAAAATCGATATTAAATCTGAGACAGACTACAATCGTATGTTGATTGACTCCGAAATCGCAGTTGCAGCAACCGAAGACTTTGTTGAAGAGTTAGAAGAGCTGACTGAAGCAGAACAAATTCTTGAAAACGATGAAATCGGTGAAAACATTATGGACGCTGATGACGTTGAAGAACAGATTGCAGAAGTAGAATTGGATCCAGAACAAGACTATAATGAATTGTTGGATGAATCCGAACAATAAGAGGTGACGACTCATGAAGAAGAAAAAAATTCCAATGCGCCGTTGCATTGTTTCTAACGAGATGAAGCCAAAGAAAGAAATGCTTCGCATTGTTAAAACACCTGAAGGTGAATTGGCGATTGATCCGTCTGGAAAGAAAAACGGGCGTGGAGCATATGTTTCAATGGAACCGGAGTTAGTTGAAAAAGCCAGAAAAAATCGTCTTTTTGATAAACAGTTCGACATGACAGTCACTGATGAATTCTATCAAGAACTCTATGACTATGTTGAGCATCAAAAGGCTAGGAGCTTACTAAAATGACACCACAAGAAAAACAGCTAAACCTTTTAGGTTTAGCTGTTAAAGCAGGAAAATTGATCACTGGTGAGGAATTAACCATCAAATCAATCCAACGAAACGAAGCAAAACTTGTTATTGTTGCTAGTAATGCAAGTGACAATACCAGGGAAAAATTAATAAATAAATGTAAGTATTATAATGTTCCACTAGATATTTCTTTTACCACTGACGAAATCAGTGCAGCAATTGGAAAAAGCCGTTCGATTTGCGCCTTTACTGAAAAGGGTTTTGCGAGCAGTTATCTAAAACTGAAAGGAACGAATAATATGAAATAAGGATGGTGAAGACATGGGTAGTAAGAGGGTCTACGAATTTGCCAAAGAGCACAAAATGTCCAGTAAGGATGTTATGCAAAAAGCAAAAGAAGTTGGAATCAACTTTCAAAGCCATATGTCAATAATAGGAGATGAGGAAATTAATAAGATGAATAAAGCAATGAATAATAAGAGCGAGGGTTCAGGTCAACCCAATAAGAATTCCCAACCAAAACAAGGCCAAGGGAACCAAAAGCCAAGTCGGCCAGCAAGTAGCACGAACAAAACACAAGCATCAAGACCAGCTAATAATACGAATAAACCTCAAACGAGTCGTCCAAGTTCTGGAGATGCAAAAACAACAGACACCAACCGTAATAAAAAGCCAGCCGCTAATCGTGCCCCACAAGGCCAAGGTCAAGGTCAAAACCGGAGCCAAGGTGGTGGCGGTTATAAAGGTTCAAAAGGCGGCTATAATAAACGTGGCCGTAATAAAAACCGTAAAGTTAGCAGCACGCCTAAAGCGCCAATGCCACAACGTAAATTCCGTGAGTTGCCAGAAGTGTTTGTCTACACTGAAGGCATGAACATCCAAGATGTCGCAAAAAAACTTCACCGTGAACCGGCTGAAATTATCAAAAAATTGTTCATGATGGGCATTGTGGCAACACAAAACCAACCATTGGATGCTAATACACTAGAATTAATTGCTACAGATTATGGTATTGAAGCGGAAGAGAAAATCGAAGTTGATATTTCTGATTTAGCGGTTCATTTTGAAAGTGAAAATGACGAAGATGAACTAGTAACACGTCCACCAGTTGTCACAATTATGGGACACGTTGACCATGGTAAAACAACTTTGCTGGATTCGTTGCGTAATACCAAAGTGAGTTTAAGTGAAGCTGGCGGTATCACACAACATATCGGAGCTTACCAAGTAGAAATCGATGGTAAACCAATTACATTCCTGGATACACCTGGTCACGCGGCCTTTACGACGATGCGTGCGCGTGGAGCAGATGTTACAGATATCACGATTATTGTTGTGGCAGCCGATGATGGTGTGATGCCTCAAACAATCGAAGCAATCAATCATGCTAAAGCAGCAAATGTTCCAATCATCGTGGCAGTGAACAAAATCGATAAGCCTACAGCTAATCCAGACCGTGTAATGCAAGAATTATCAGAACATGGTTTGATTCCTGAAGCTTGGGGTGGCGACACTATCTTCGTAAATATTTCAGCTAAATTTGGTCAAGGTATCGAGGATTTGCTTGAAATGATTGTGTTGGTTGCTGAAGTGCAAGAATTGAAAGCAAATCCATCTCGGTTAGCTGTTGGTAGTGTAATCGAAGCACGTTTAGATAAATCCAAAGGACCTATTTCAACTGTACTTGTACAACAAGGAACACTGAAGATTGGGGATCCAATCGTTGTCGGAAATACATTCGGACGTGTTCGGGTTATGGTCAACGATCAAGGTCGTCGTGTTAAAATTGCAACACCATCAACCCCCGTTGAAATCACTGGTTTAAACGAAGCGCCCCAAGCAGGTGACTTGTTTGCAGTGTTCGAAGATGAGAAAACAGCTCGTGCGGTTGGGGAAGAAAGAGCAAAACGTGCACAATTAGAATCACGTTCTAAACAAAACCGTGTCACAATTGATAACTTGTTCTCAAGCTTGAGCGAAGGTGAATTGAAAGAAGTTGCTGTTATCATCAAGGCGGACGTACAAGGTTCCGTTGAAGCACTTGCAGGTAGTTTGCAAAAAATTGAGGTAGAAGGTGTACGTGTTCGTATCATTCACTCAGCCGTAGGTGCAATCAACGAGAGCGATGTTACATTAGCAGCCGCAAGTAATGCTATTATCATCGGTTTCAATGTTCGTCCAACACCACAAGCTAAAATTCAAGCAGATCAAGAAAGTGTAGATATTCGCCTACACCGTATTATCTATAATGCTATCGATGAAATCGAAACAGCTATGAAAGGGATGCTTGATCCTGAGTATGAAGAAAAAATTACCGGTCAAGTTCAGATTCGTGAAACATTTACTGTTTCTAAAGTTGGAACAATCGGTGGTGGATTCGTAACTGATGGTGTCATTAAACGGAGCAGTAAAGTGCGTGTCATTCGTGATAACATTGTAATTTATGATGGTGAACTAGCAAGCTTGAAACGCTTCAAGGATGATGTCCGTGAAGTGAAAAATGGTTTCGAGTGTGGTTTGATGGTTGAGAATTACAACGATATTAGAGTTGACGACGTGATTGAAGCGTACGAAATGGTAGAAATCGTAAGAAAATAATCCGTTTTGTCTAGGAGTGAAAAAAATGGCTAATTACAGAGCTGGAAGAATCAAACAAGAAATTCTTCGCGAAGTGAATGACATTTTGAAAAAGAATGTTAAAGATCCGCGTGTTCAGGACGTAACATTAACAGATGCTGAAGTAACAGGAGATTTACAAATTGCTACCTTGTACTACAGCACATTGAGCGATTTGGCAAGTGAGCGTCAAAAAGTCCAAACAGGGCTAGAAAAAGCAACTGGCCTCATTCGTAAAGAATTAGGCTCGCGCTTATCTGTTTATCGGACACCTGAACTCATCTTCAAACGGGATGAATCCGTCGACTACGGTAATCGTATCGAAGAATTAATCCGTAAAATGAAAGATGAAGAACTTGATTAAATAATTGATTAAAGGACTGGAGAAATCCGGTCCTTTTTGTTTTGCCTCTCGCTTCTATGCTAAAATAGAGGTCAAAGAAAGCATTTTTGGAAAGAGGTTGATGATGTGAGCCTGCAATTTATAATCGGTCCTCAAACCGCAAATAAGCGGGAATCTTATATCAAAGAAATAAAAGCGATAATGAACGAAAAGCCGGAAGCGAAATTCTTCATTATCGTACCGGAGCATGCAAAGTTCGAAGGAGAAATGACCATTCTCGAAGACCTATGGAATCTGGATACATCTGCGAATTCTTCTTTTATGGGTTCTATTAATCTTCAGGTTTTTAGTTTTAGTCGGTTAGCTTGGTACTTTTTGAAGGATGAGCAAATCTTTCAAAAGAAACAACTCAGCGATGCTGGGATGGCGATGTTGTTACGAAAAATACTGTTGGAAAATCGGGAGGAATTAGTTTTATTCCGGAAAGAAGTCGATAAAAAAGGCTTTATAGAACAACTGATTAATCTTTTTAAAGAGTTTTTAGCCGGGAATATAACCACGGATGATTTGCAACAATCAATCCATAGCGAAGAGACAACTGTTAAGTTGTTAGATCAAAAAACAAAAATCAGTGAATTGATTATGTTGTATCAAATGTTTGTTTCAGAGATGAATAAGAATGATTATATCCGCTATGAAATAATTCAAGAGGAAATGGTTAAGGAAATTTATCGGAATGATTTGACCGATACCTACATTTATATTGATGGCTACTATTATTTTTCGGCTCGGGAAAAAGATATCATATTGGCTTTCTTGGAAAAAACAACAAAAGTCAGTATCGTTATGGATTTAGATAAACCTTATACTGAAAGTCCCCCGGATATGCATCAGTTGTTTTATGTCGCAGGAAAAACGTATTATCAAATGTACCAATTTGCACGCAACAACAATATCCAAGTTTTACTTGATAAACGCGTTCCTGCCAAGGAAAATGGCTACACTGCAGGTTTCGTGGAACTCGATGCGTATTGGAGAGACACAACTTCGGGAAGCAGACAAAACAATCGTGTTGAAGAACAAAATAAAGAAATAAGAGATATCTTGGAGGTTTGGGCATGTGATTCCAAGCAAGCCGAGATATTTCATGTAGCCAATCGTATTAATCAGTTGGTTAAGGATGAGGGGTATCGTTATCGTGATTTTTTGATTCTTTCCAGGCGGGTAGAAGATTACGAAACGATTTTGAAACCACTCTTTAATCGGGCAGAATTACCCGTCTTTTATGATAAGGCTGAGGAGATGCGACACCATCCCTTTACAGACTTTATCGATACGCTATTCCGGATTCGTGTGAATTATTGGCGCTATCCCGATATGATGCGCCTCCTGCGGACTGAATTACTCGTACCCCATGAAACAACTCCTGAAGTTTTCCGTGACTGGGTAGACAGAACGGAAAATATCCTTCTTGCTTATGGTTTTGAAGGGAATGCGTGGTTTAACAAGAATGATTGGCAAGCGCATATCTTTCAAGAGGAAGAATTACAAGTTGAAGATGAAATGGACTTATTTAAAGAAGCAAACCAAATTAAGAACTTCCTGCAATCAACTCTGTTGCCATTCTATCAAAAGGTAAATAAAATCAAAACCGGTCGTGATGCAGCAACTTTGCTATACATGTTTTTAGTTGAAAATGGTATTGATAAACAGATCCTTCATTGGCGGGATCAAGCCATTGAAAAAAACCATTTGGAAAAAGCCCGTCAACATGAACAGCTATGGCAGACTTTTAATACGATTTTAGATGAGTATGTGGAGACATTGGGAGATTATCCTTTTGATGAAGCAACTTTCCACGATATTTTAATGACTGGTTTTGAAACGGCTACTTACAGTATTGTTCCGCCGACCTTGGATGAAGTGGTCTTCTCAAGCATTGAAGGAGCCAGATTCAAGCCAGAAAAAATTGTTTTCTTGATAGGTGTTACCCAGGAAAATCTGCCTCGCATCTATGAGAATAAGACGTTGTTAACAGAAGAAGAACGGCAGTTGATTCAGTCAAATTTAGGTGAAGAGATAAATAAACACTTGAATTTGTCAGTATCGGAATCGACAGCCAGTGAACCATACGTTGCTTATCAAGCTTTTTTATCCGCAACTGAAAAAATATTCGTCACTTATCCGTTGAGCATTGACGGAAATAATCGCATCTCGAAATTATCTCCCTATGTGGCTCGAATAGCTTCAGATGCTGGAGTTACGGTGCAACATAGAGCTGCTAACGTAACTGAAGCTCACTATCCGATTAATTTTGTAGGCTCGAAAATCCAAAATATCGGTCAATTGGTTCAACTGTTACGTGAACAATTCATTTCCCAGTCAAAAATGCCCCTGCTTTGGCGACATATATTATCCTATTTGTATAAAGATGAAAGCATCCAGGAGAATCTGAAGCGTGTTTTTGCAAGTTTGAAATACAAAAACGTACCTGCCCAATTGACCCCGGAAATAGCTGAAGCCCTATATGGGAAGAATCTTTACTTATCTGTATCGCAATTGGAAAGTTATTATCTGGATTCTTACAGCCATTTCTTAAAATATGGCTTACGCATTAAAGAACGGCAAAAATATGAATTGAACAATGCAGGAACAGGCGAGTTTTACCACGAGGCTTTGGAACATGTTGTGAGCGAAATCCGTGGCCAAAAAGAGTTAAGCCCACAAGAATTAAATAAGTTGACCACGCGAATATTAGAAAATCTGTATGGCACTTATAAGTATGAAATACTGTCCAGTTCTAATCGCATGCAATTTATCCGTGATCAATTATCGGAAACAATTCAAAGGATGGCATATGTCATCAGTAATCAGCGGGCCAAAACGACTTTCGAAAATCTGAGAACAGAGGCTGTTTTTGGAATAGCAAGCGGAAAAGAGATGTTAAAAGGCATCCAGTTCCCGCTCAAAGGCGGGCGTTCCATCAACATCCGCGGAAAAATTGACCGAATCGACCGGGTAAAAACAGAAGATAAGCAGTTCCTGACTGTTTTGGACTATAAATCGAGTAAGCATGCTTTTGATTTTTCAGAAGCTTACTACGGCCTAGCCATGCAGATGATAACCTATTTAGATGTTGCCATGGTAAATGCTTCCCAGCTCGTTGAAGGAGAAGCAACACCGGCCGGAGCATTTTATCTGCATATCCAAAATCCATACCTGAAAGTAACAGATCAACCCACAGAAAGCGAATTAGCAGAATCACTTATGGCTAATAGCAAATTAAAAGGACTTTTGATTGCTGATAAAGAAATGACCGAGCAAATGGATCCGCATGTTAATGAAGGGGAAAGCTCATTAGTTTTGCCTTTTAAATACAAGAAAGACGGTAGTTTTGCAAAAGTGGCGGATTTAGTGGCGGCCGATGAATTGGAGCTTTTAATCTTGAACAACCGCCGACGCATTGTAGAAGCTGGGGAAAATATTTTATCCGGTGAACTGAAAATGAATCCAATCAAGGATAAATTGTTTATTCCAACCGTACAGGGACCTTACCGGGCTATTTCACAGTTCGACAGTACACTGCGCGAAAACAAATACCGTCGAATAGAGAAATTAGATAAAAATACTGTTTTGAATCGTCTTCGTGAAGAGTTAATAAAAGAGGAAGAGGAGGGATCTGATAATGGCAATGATACCGCCAAAAACAGCAAATGATCGTTTTACTGATGAACAATGGCAAGCTATTTATCAAACCGGGGATAATTTATTAGTCGCTGCCTCAGCAGGTTCGGGTAAAACGACAGTTTTGGTTCAAAGAATCATTGAAAAAATAAAAAATGGTGTCAACGTCGATGAACTGTTGGTCGTGACATTTACGGAATCAGCAGCTGTTGAAATGAAAGAGCGTATCAGGATTGCCATTCAAAAAGCCATTAATCAAGCCGTTGATGATGACCAGTATCGGCACCTATTGCGCCAAACAACCTTATTGCCACAAGCGAATATCAGTACCATTCATGCTTTTTGTTTGAAAGTCATCCAAAGGTTTTTTTATCTGATTGATGTGGACCCCGTTTTTCGCATCATGGCAGACACTATTGAAGTTGAGATGTTGAAGGAAGATGTCTGGGAAGAGTTAAAAGAAGAATTATATGCCGATTTCAGTACGGATTTTCGTCACTTGTCCAAGGCTTATTCAAGTGAACGAAATGATGAGGGTCTGAAGGACTTAATCTTCTCATTGTATAATTTTTCCCGGGCGAATCCGGAACCTGCTTTATGGCTGGATCACATGGGACAATTATATGATGTAGAGAATGGCCTGGAGCAAAGCCAACTCTTTCAAACGCTTTTAAAACCTCAAATTGAACAGGAATTGTTGGGTATCATTTACGATTGCAACCAAGCGATTCATTTGGGCGGTGAGGCCGATGAGACGGCAGTCCAAAGACAACTACTAGAAAATGAAAAGAATGCCATAGAGGCCGTTTTTGAGGCCATCAGACAAGATGATTACCAATCGGCATATGAGAATATTTCAAACCTATCTTTTAAAACCTGGCGAAGTGCTACCAAGAAAAATGAAACGTACAGAGAAACAATCAATTTTATGAAGAATTTGCGTGACAAATACAAAAAATCCATCCAAAAACTTCAAGAAAATTTCTTTATTCGTTCGCGTGAGAACCACGAAAAATTAATATTTGAAACGAAACATTTTGTAGATGAGATGGCACGCGTCACTAAATTATTCAATCGGGCTTATTGGGAGAAGAAGCTGTCTGGAAATACGCTTGATTTTAATGATTTGGAACATTTAACCTTGGAAATACTCATGCCCTTAAAAGAGGGTAAAAGACAACCAAGTGAAGCAAGTCTTTATTACCGGAATAAATTCTCTGAGGTTTTAATTGATGAATACCAAGATGTCAATAAGCTTCAAGAAAGTATCCTATATGGGGTAACACGCCACCATCCAGAAACGGAAAACTTATTTATGGTGGGAGATGTGAAGCAATCGATTTATGCCTTCCGTTTGGCAGACCCAAGCTTATTCTTGAAAAAATACGAAGATTTTGCTACATCAAAAAAGGGTGAGCGTATCATCTTGGCCGAAAATTTCCGCTCACGGGATGATGTCATTTCTTTTACTAACTTTATCTTCAAACAGCTTATGGATAAGCAGGTCGGTCAAATGGATTATGACCACCTGGCCGAATTAAAACAAGGGAATCTTTCATTCCCAGAAACAGATAGCTGTCAAACCGAGGTCTTGATTTACCTTAAAGGTGAAGGCTCAGTGGATACAAGTAACGACAATGAAACAACCATTCAAGCCGATCCAGAAAGTATCTATGAAATAGATGACAAAGCAACGGGTGAAATTACGATGGTTGCACAAAAAATAAGGGATTTGATGGAAGCCAAAACAGAGATTTATGATAAAGAAGCTAAAGGAAACCGGGTAATATCTTACAAAGATATCGTATTATTAACGCCAACCAAAAAAAATAATCTGCTTATTTTGGAAACCTTCATGGAATATGGTATTCCCGTGGTGCTTAATGACTCACAGAGTTTCTTCCAGCGGACAGAAATTTCCACTATCTTATCTGTCCTGAAAGTAATCGATAACCCAAGACAAGATATCCCACTTGTAGCAGTTTTGCGGTCTCCGATTGTTGGCTTAAATGAGAGGCAATTGGCAAGTATCCGTTTAACGGAGCCAAACGGTGATTTTTATGAGGCGGTTGAAACATATCTGGGTGGCTCCAATGAGAAGCAAAACTTTGAGGAAAGGGACACTCATCGTAAATTGAGCCGCTTTATGGAGCAATTGCGTGCTTGGCGAACTTTCACGAAACAAGATAATTTAGTAAACCTCATTTGGCGCATATACGAGGATACACTTTTTTTGGATTACGTAGGCGGTATGGCGGCCGGAAAACAAAGAGTTGCGAACTTGCATGCCCTTTATGAACGCGCCCAAAAGTTTGAAGCTACCAACTTTAAAGGTTTGTTCCAATTCATTCGTTTTATCGAGCGTATTCAAGATCGCGATCAAGATTTAGCGGAACCGACAACGTTCAGTGAGGATGAGGATGCCGTCCGTATTATGACGATCCATGCCAGCAAAGGGTTGGAATTCCCGATTGTATTTGTTTTGGATATGTCAAAGCGGTTCAATAAGAAGGATATCCAGGGGAAATACGTTTTCTCTGAAAAATATGGAATTGGGACCGATTATTTCGATGTTGAAAATCGTCTTCAATATGTCTCACTAGCTCGGATTGCTCTTGCAAATGAAAAAGAGAAGAATATGATTGCCGAAGAAATGCGTAAGCTCTATGTCGCTTTGACGCGGGCCGAACAAAAATTATACTTGGTTGGAACTTATGACACAGAAGAAAAAATGTGGCAAGAATGGTCTGCTGTCGATGAATCCAGAGAAACAGTCATGCCTAACCACTTACGCCTACAAGCGAGTAATATGATGAAGTGGGTAGGTTTAGCTCTTTACCGTCATGGAAGCGTAAATCCTGATGCATTTTCCAAGCAATATAGGGGCGAATTATCTGTTGAGCCGGTTAAATTTAAGGTTTCAACCCAAAGTGAAGGGGATATATTGGGAAATATACTGACTGTTAACCTGGAGGAAGAAAAAGACGTCGATGGAACAATCAAGGATTTGGCCGAAGTACCAACAGGCAAGGAGATACTGAAAGAATACAAACTGGCTAAAAATTTGATGGAAGCCACGTATCCAAACCAAGCTGCGACATACACAACCAGTTACCAATCCGTATCAGAAATCAAACGTTTATTTGAAGACCCAGATCAAAGTCAATTATTACAAGTTGATTTTGAAAGACAAAACAATCCGGGCAGATACGTCGAACCAGACTTTCCACGACCAAGTTTCTTGCAACAAGTAAGGCAGCCAACCAATGCTGAAATCGGAACAGCGGTCCATTATGTCATGCAACACGTGGACTTGGATACGCCCATTTCCGATGCATCTATCTCGCTATTGATTCAACAATTGATGACTGCAGAAGCCATTGATGAAAACGTGGCACGGAGAATCGATGGTACAATCATCAGTGGCTTTTTCCAAACAGAACTAGGGCAGCGCATTTTATTTGATCACGAAAAGGTCCATCGTGAGATTCCCTTTACCATGTTAATGAAAGCGGGCAATCTCTTTGAGGGAATAGACAAGAATGGTGACGATAACCTCTTGATTCATGGGATTATGGATGGTTTCATTGAATATGAAGACCATATTATCCTGTTTGACTTCAAAACGGATTATGTCGGGGATAATCTCGATCAGCTGGTTAACAAATATCGTGGTCAGATGATTGTCTACCGGGAAGCACTAGAAGAAATAAAAAAGAAAAAAGTGACTGAGACATATCTTTGCTTACTCAATATCCAACAGAATATTTTAGTAGATTAGAAAAACAGCCCCGGAGTCAACGACTTCAGGGCTGTTTTTATGTTAGTAACTAATCTTAGTAACTATAGACATTACCTGCATTCCATAGCAAGAATTCGGTAACGCCGTGGTCTTTCAAAGCTTGAACTTGGGCCATTACTTCAGCATGCCCATATTCACGGTAATAACCGCTACCCAAGTAACTGGCAGTAAAGTCCTGCAGCCATGGGCGCGTGGTAGGGGTGTGATCCAAAGATTCCAAAAGGGGTAATTCAACTTTCATATACTCATCGACAAGTTCGTAAGGATACAAGTCTGGAGCGGAAAGCCCAAAATAGCCAGGCCCCCAATGACTTGGATAAATCATGGATGAAATGACATCGACATTATTGGAAATCTGTGAAAAATCCTGGCCAATACCAGATGCCTCATCAACTGTTGCAGCATAACCAAAAATATCAACGGAAACCTCTACACCGTAAGGCATTAATTTCTCACGTGCATAAGCAACAAAGTCAGTAATTGCCTTCACACGTTTTTCGGTTGGATCCATATCTAAATCAGCAAATTCACCCATGTCATAATGAAGACCATTTGCATCGTTTGAGAAGATTTCCGGGAAGCGCACATAGTCAAACTGAACTTCTTTAAACCCTGCTTTTGCAGCTTCAATCCCAACATTAACTGCATAATCCCAAGTTTCCTTCAGGAAAGGATTGATGAACAATTCTCCATTTCCATATGCCCAAATAGAGCCATCGGGATTTAAGAAAGACATATGAGGCTCTTCCTCAGCCAGTACACTGTCCTTGAAAGCGACGATACGGGCTATAGGATAAATTTGCTCTTCTTCTAGCCGTTCCATTAATGCATCAATATCAGCAATAACCGGAACTGTGTTTTTCTTGATGTGGGCATCTTCAGAGTTGAAATCAGCTGTAACATGACCATTATCGTTTTTAATGTCGATAACCATGGCATTTAAATCATTGCTATTTAAATAAGCGATCAATTCTTCCACGCGTTCAGGATTGGCTGCCGTGTTTTCAGTCAAGTAAATACCTTTTACACCATCTTCTGGGTAAGCAATATCAATTCCACTGTCGTATAAGAATTTTTTTGGCATTTTTGCCATTTCCGGAGCAGCCAGGAAGGGTTGTTGCCTTAAGATAAGTTCAGTAGGGGCTGATTCTTCTGCCGCTTGGACAGGAGTATAAATTGTACTCAGAAGGATGCTAGCTGCTAAAATACGTTTTCCAAATTTCTTCATGATCCAGTTATTCCTCCTCAGGTGATTCTATCAATTTAGGGTCTACCATTTCGTAACCTTGTGCCCGCAGACCGTCGATGATGTCACCGATGGCAGCCGAAGTCCAAGGACGATCATGCATCAACAGGTTCCCACCACTACCCAGTTCGGGAGCATGAACCATGATATCTGCCAATGACGACTCATCCATATAACCATCAACCCAATCATAGCCATAGGTCCAGTTCATCAAAGTCATATTTTCAGAATCTGCAATGTCTTCAGTATCGCTATTATAAGCTCCATAAGGCGCTCGGAAGAAACGAGGACGTTCACCTGTAATTTCCTCAACTATATCGTTGGTAGCCTGAATTTCTTCAAACTGATCATCGTAGCTCAAAGAGGACATATCAGGGTGCGAATAAGAGTGGTTACCAATCTCAAAACCCATTTCATGAATTTCTTTAACAATGTCTTTCGCTTCTTCAGATTCCAAAAATTGGCCCATGACGAAGAAAATGGCATTTGCACCTTTATCCCGAACAGTGTGGGCAATATCCAAGGTCTTGGAGTCGGGTGGTTGGGGAGCATCATCGAATGTAAGCAGGACGACTTCCGTATCAGCATCCGAAATGGGCTCAACTGTAAATATCACCGGATTAATTTTGTATTCATAAGGTACTTCGATAGATATTTCATCGTTTTCATCGATTGTTTCCGAGAAGCTGCTTTCACTTGCCTGTGATTCCACTGCTTCAACTTCCACGACTTCATTACTTTGGCAAGCGGCAAGAAAGATACTTGCGGCTACAGCTATCATCATTTTTTTCATTATTTAGTACCTCCTATTCATCATCAGGTGTTAAAGCATCAGTCAATAGATTCATTTGTGTTTCAAATACTTCAGATTCTTCTACTAAAGGCTCAAGCTTAGCCAAGTTATCGCTACCATTTTTATTCAGAGTGTTGACACCATCATACAAGGTATTGAAAGTTGCATCCTCTGCTCCGAATGAAGCGAAGATTTCTTCTTCTGCCTGGAGTTGTTCAGTATAAGCCGGTAAATAGGCCTCCACCTGGTTAATGAACGTTTGAGCGGTATCCAGCATTTTCTGCATTTTTTCTGCAGGTACTTCCTCTACTTCCAACTTACTTAAATCCATGACATGACCCTTCATTTTTGAAAGATTTTCTTCTAAATTAGCGACTTCTTCTTGTCTTACCGAAATGTTTTTAAAAACAGGGGCAGAACCATCGCTAAAGGTTGCTAATTCTTCGTCTGCTGTTAATGCCTCATCAAATTGTTTCTGTATTTCCATTTCCTTTTGTTGAATAGTATTCAAGGATACAATAATGGCTTCCTTTGAATCTGCCAGTTTATCGACTGACTTTTGCGTTTTTTCAACCCCACTTGAACAACCGGCTAAAACAATTCCGGATGCAAGCAAGAACCAAGCACTTCTTTTAATCACATTACCGACTCCTTTTTTGCAATTATCCTTTTCATTATAGCGAACATGGAAGAGATAATTCAACATTTAAAGGAATTTCGCTTGATTTGCTTTAGGTTTTTCTTTTTATCGTTTACAATGGAAGGAGTATTTCGAGATTAATCGGTGAAAAGGAGTCTGTATGATTTATTATTTAATAGCACTGGTTTTGATTGTCATTGATCAACTAACCAAATGGGGCATTGTCCAAAATTTCGAGCTTTATGAAGAAAAAGTTATTCTTCCCGGTCTATTTTCTTTGTTTTACATTCAAAATAAAGGGGCAGCGTGGGGGATATTCGAAGGGAAAATGATTTTCTTTTATATCATTACAGTAGCTGTCGTCGGCTATTTAATCTATATGTTTCAACAGGAAAAAAACATCAGTAGATTATCGGGAGTCAGTTTTTCTTTGATTCTTGCTGGCGCCATCGGCAATTTCATTGACCGTTTGCTCAATGGTTACGTGGTGGACATGTTCCGCCTGGATTTCATTAATTTTCCCATTTTTAATGTGGCAGATATTTGCTTAACTGTCGGAGTAGTATTAATGATTATTCATGTCATATTTTTTGAAAAAGAGGAAGAATTATAATGGAAATGGATATACAAACACTAAAGATTAACAACGAAAGCGGACGGATCGACAAAGTTTTATCCGAAGCTTTTCCTGAATACACACGTTCACAGTTGCAGGCGTGGATTAAAAGTAACCATATTCTGGTGAATGATCAGCCTATAAAACCAAATTATAAAGTTCAGGCCGGAGATTTCATCGCCATTTCAGAGCCTGAAGTGGAACAGCTGGAAATTGAACCAGAGAATATTCCCTTGGACATCGTTTATGAGGATGACGCTTTATTGGTAGTCAATAAACCAGCAGGCATGGTTGTGCATCCATCAAAAGGCCATTTGCACGGAACATTAGTAAATGGTTTGCTTTACCATGTCAGTACATTGTCTGAAGGAACTAACGTGGTTAGACCGGGAATTGTTCACCGCATCGATAAAGATACATCTGGCTTGTTGGTGATTGCCAAGAATAACCAAGCTCATCAAAGCCTGGCAGATCAATTTTTTACCCACAGTATTGAACGCGAATATGTGGCATTGGTTCACGGTGAGGTACAACACGAAGAGGGCACAATTGATGCTCCAATCGCCCGCATGGCTACCAACCGATTGAAACGGACGGTAAACCGAGATGGCAAGTCAGCAGTGACACATTTTACGCGCCTTGAACAATTCCATGATTTTACCTTACTTGGATTAAAATTGGAGACGGGAAGAACGCATCAAATTCGGGTACATATGGAATATATCAATCATCCAGTAGTCGGTGACCCGATGTATGGACCTGGTGACGATGTAGATAAAAACGGTCAATTCTTACATGCCCGGGTACTTGGGTTTATCCATCCGGTAACAAACGAAAAAGTTCATTTTGAAGCTCCTTTGCCTGATTACTTTGAGAAAAGATTGGCAGAGTTACGAAAGATGGATTGACTTTAAGTCAGAATAGTATTATCATTCTTAGCAATAAACCTTTAACGAAGTCCAGAGAGGCTCGAAGGATCAAGCA
Source organism: Jeotgalibaca sp. A122 (assembly GCF_052266715.1). NCBI lineage: Bacteria > Bacillati > Bacillota > Bacilli > Lactobacillales > Carnobacteriaceae > Jeotgalibaca > Jeotgalibaca sp. A122. The sequence goes on from NZ_JBQPRB010000011.1 coordinate 29,966, forward strand.
CAAATATTTATGAACATTGATCCCTTATGCTCTTTTTTGGCATGAGGGTATTTTTTTTGGATAAGGGGAGATTCGATTGGTAAAAGAAGTTATTGGAATTATGGATGCTGCTACCATGCAACGGTCTTTAACGCGTATTACACACGAAATTTTGGAAAAAAATGGTGGAACCGAAAGCCTTCTACTTGTGGGTATTCGCACACGGGGTATCTACTTAGCTGAACGTATTGCGGCAAACATGAAGAAATTTGAAGGCGTTGAAGTACCGGTAGGTGAGCTGGACATTACTTTGTATCGGGACGACCAACACTTCACTAAAGATAATAACCCTGTCTTGAATAACACAAATATACCTTATTCCCTGGAAGGAAAACATGTCGTTTTAGTCGATGACGTCTTATTTACGGCCCGGACGATTCGCGCCGCAATGGATGCGGTTATGGATATCGGACGGCCGAAACGCATTACTGTAGCTGTATTGGTAGATCGTGGGCACCGCGAATTACCAATCAAGGCTGATTATGTGGGTAAAAATATCCCAACTTCAACCAGTGAACAAATTTCTGTCAAGATTACAGAAGTGGATAATGAAGAAAAAGTAACCTTGATCAAAGGGTAATGGGGGATAACAATGACAGATAAACCAATGATTGCCCTTGATTTTTCAACGGCAGCAGAAACGAAATCATTTTTGAAGCAATTCCATGACGAACCACTCTACGTCAAACTGGGTATGGAGCTCTATTACCAAAACGGTCCAGAAATAGTTAAATGGGTAAAATCATTGGGACATGAGATTTTCCTGGATTTGAAATTGCATGATATCCCTAATACGGTTTACCGGGCAATGAAAGGCTTGGCTGCCCTGGATATTGATATGATCAATGTCCATGCCTCTGGTGGTTCTGCCATGATGAAAGCTGCTTTGGAAGGTATTCATGAAGGAACACCAACTGGTTCTGTTGTTCCCAAACTAATTGCCGTCACACAGTTAACTTCGACAACCGAAGAAGCAATGCATCAAGAACAACTCATCCGCGTCCCTTTAATGGAGAGTGTCCTGCATTATGCATCCTTGACGGAGCAATCTGGTCTCTCCGGTGTTGTCTGTTCTGCCTTGGAAGCAAAAAGTATCAAAGAAGTTACAAATCCCCAATTTATTTGTGTAACACCCGGCATTCGGCCAGCTGGATCACAAGTAGGGGATCAAAAAAGGGTTGCAACACCACAATCAGCACGTGAAATGGGATCTTCCTATATCGTTGTCGGTCGCCCGATTACACAAGCCAATGATCCGGTTGCAGCCTACAAAGCTATTAAAGACCAATGGAATGGAGTTGCTGAATAAAATGAGTACAGCTGAAAATGTCGCAAAAGCGTTACTGGAAATCGAAGCAGTCAGTTTGAGTCCAAAGGAACCATTTACTTGGGCGTCGGGAATAAAGAGTCCCATTTATTGTGATAACCGTATCACGATCAGTGTTCCAAAAGTACGTACCTTGATAACGGATGGATTGGTAGCCTTAATCAAGGAAAAATATCCAGAAGCAGAAGTAATTGCTGGAACTGCCACAGCTGGTATTCCCCACGCTGCATTTGTAGCGCAAAAGATGGATTTGCCGATGATTTACATTCGCGGTAAAGCAAAAGACCATGGTAAGGCAAAACGCATTGAGGGACGCATCCAACCCGGGCAAAAGATTGTCTTGATCGAAGATTTAATTTCGACTGGTGGAAGCGTCATTGAAGCGGCAAAAGCTGCTGAGAGTGAAGGAGCCGTGGTGTTGGGTTGTGTCGCTATCTTTACCTATGAATTACAAAAAGGAAAAGAGAATTTTGCTGAAAGTGGCTACAAGATTGATACGCTCTCTAATTACAGTACATTATTGAAAGTAGCACAAGAAATGGATGCAATTACCGCAGAAGAACGCGAAGTATTGAAGAAATTCAGTGCTGATCCTCACAATTGGAACAACTAAAAACACGAAAAAAGGATATGCCCTATTTACGGGGCATATCCTTTTTTCATTATTTGGCACGCAATGCATCCACCCGTTCTTTATCAGGCGTGACATAGAGTGTCTGCTGATCTGTGTAGATAACGAAACCTGGTTTTGCACCATTTGGTTTCTTGACATATTTAACGGGCACATAATCAACCGGAACATTCGCAGATTGTTGGAACTTGGAGTAGTAGGCGGCAATAATGGCAGCTTCCTCCAACGTTTGTTGAGATGGCTCGCTTGATTCAACGATGACATGTGAACCAGGTATGTCTTTGGCATGGAGCCAATAATGATTGTTTCGGGCTTTTTTCATGGTGAGCTCGTCATTTTGTTTATTATTTTTACCGACGCGAATATCTGTGCCATCACTGGAACGGAAGTGGTGCGGTTTACTTGTTGTTTTCTTCTGTTTCTTAGACGTTTTTTTCGCTTTTAGATAACCAGCATCTTTTAATTCATCCCTGATATCTTCCAAATCTTGTGGGTCGGAAAGCGTGATTTGCGTTTCAATTGATTCCAGATAAGCATTTTCGACTTTTGTTTTTTGAATTTGTTCATTGACGAATTTCACGGAATTTACCAATTTGTGATAACGCGTGAAATATTTCTGGGCATTTTGTGGAGCTGTTAGCGCAGGATCCAGTGTAATAGTAGTGGGCTCTTCGTCCGCATAAAAGTTATTTAAGGTTACCTCTGTCGCTGATTTAGGTACTTGGTACAAGTAGGCGGTCAGAAGTTCTCCTTTAATCCGGTATTCATCCGCTTCTTCACTTCTGTGTAAGGTATCTGCCAGTTTTTCTAATTTAAGCTCATTTTTATGGAGTTCATTTTTGATGATTCCTAATAAATCAGAAGCTACTTGTTTAATGCGATCCTTATGGGCTTTATCAATATAGTAAGCATCCAACAATAGACTGGCACTCCCAAAAGATTGGGTTTCACCCGCCATTGTTTGATAAGGATAGGGGGCAAACGTCTCTTTTCCTGACTGGTCTGTAAAGAGCGTCGGAGGACCAACTTGCACTTTATCAAGGTAACCAGTCAGGGCGGAAGGAAAGCCTTCGACCATTAAAGAAGCAATCTCCTTAGCAGTATCACGCCCAATCCCTTGGAAAGAACTTTGAATGTTTTTGCTATTGTTGCCTTCTTCCCATTTCGCACTCACAGTTGCAATCTCACTCGGTGTAGCATCAAAGGGATTTAACTTGTCCTGGTGTGGTGGTAGGACATAAATAGCGCCAGGCATAATGGTCCGATATGAGTTTTGGTAAGCTGGAACGTGTTTTAAACAATCCATGATTTTACCGGTTTCACTATCCACCAAGAAAATATTACTGTGACGTCCCATCATTTCGACAATCAGTAATAAATGCTTTAAATCACCCAGATCATCAAATTTCTTTATTTTAAATGTGACAATCCGGTCATTTCCCAGCTGTTCTATCGCTTCTATTGTCGAACCTTCAATGTTCTTTCTTAAAAACATGCAAAAATTAGGTGCTTGCTCCGGGTTGGATAAAGGTTCCTCTGTTAATTGAATACGGGCATAAGAGGGATGGGCCGATAATAATAGTTTTTGATTTTTTCGATTGGCCCGAATCGTCAAAACGATTTCATGTTGGAACGGTTGATAAATTTTGGAAATACGACCATCCATAATTTTCTCATTCAGTTCCTCAACAATAATATGTGTATAAATACCATCATAAGACATATAAATGCCTCCTCTCTAACTTAATTATTATATCATATTCGATAATTGGCTACAAAAATACCAAAACAACTGAAATTCGTGCCAAATAAATTGTTTATCGGCCGACATTGCTAAGCTATAATAGGAGTATATCAGGTATTGGTATTATGATAGCTTTGAAAACTGAGAACAAGTCAATAGTGATGCAGAGATACTACTGGGGGGATTTGGTGATTGCCAATATCAATGTGTATCTTGTATCTAATTATGGGATGGGGGATGACCTTATCCCTTTTCTCATTTTTTCTTCATTTTTCTGTTGACAAATTTATTTCCCAGGGTTAGTATGAATGTATTAAAATTTTCTAAGAAAAGGAGCAGTTAATATGTCTATATCATTTACAACAAACTTTATGAATTTTTATTGGCAAAGCCACATGGGGTAGGTTGTTCTTTGTGACGTATTAATTGTCCATAGATACAGCCTCAGAGCTATCTGAATGTATCTATGTGGATCACTGAATATATAATTTATTCGCCACGTAGACCAACGAGAAAAGTCTATGTGGCGGTTTGTATTTTAAGCTGCCCTGATGTCATTCAGATGGCAGCTTTCTTTTTATACAAACCAATATTATATTCGGAGGGATTCATTATGAAATTTAATAAAACGAACACTAAATTCGCATTCTTGGCTTCAGCTGCTTTATTGCTAGGTGCATGCGGTTCTGATTCTGAAGAAACAAGTAGTTCTCAAGTTACTGATGCATCAAATTTGCCCTATATAGGGATTATGCAGCTGGCTTCTCATCCCGCTCTAGATGCAATTACCGAAGGGATTATTGATCAACTAGCAGATGAAGGTTACGTAGATGGTGAGACAGCTACCATTGATTTGCAAAACGCCCAAGGTGATCAATCCAATATGCAACAAATCGCAGAACGTTTCATTTCTAACGAAGCGGATATTACTGTTGGAATTGCGACTCCCGCTGCACAAGCTTTGGCAAATGCAACGACGGATATTCCGATCATTCTTGGGGCTATTACGGATCCTTTGGCCGCTAATTTGGTTTCCTCGCTAGAAGAACCCGGTGGGAATATTACGGGGGTGAGTGATAAGATACCGGTAACGGAACAATTTGAATTAATCATGAAACTTGTACCAGAATTACAAACTATTGGTTTCTTGTATTCCTCCAGTGAAGACAATTCCTTGAGTTCCGCTAAAGAAGCTGAAGAAGTTGCTAATGCCTTGGGACTTACAGTTGTGACCAAAACAGTTAATAGTTCCAATGATATTCCTCAAGTATCCGAAGCGTTGGCTCAGGAAGTGGATGCAATCTGGATTCCAACGGATAATGTTATTGCAACAAGCATGTTAGCCTTGATCGAAGTAACAGATGCCTATCAGATACCTGTTTTTCCGTCTGTTGACACCATGGTTCAGGAAGGCGGCATCGCTACAGTGGGACTAAACCAATATGCAATCGGAATTCAAACGGGTGCTGTTACTGCAGAAGTATTAGAAGGCGCTGATCCAAGTAGTTTTGCCATCCAATATCCGGATGAAATTGAATTAATCATCAATACTGAAAAAGCAGAAGAATTGAATATCGAAGTCCCAGCAGATATTCTGGAAACTGCCATCATAATCGAATAGAATTGAAAAGAGGAATCATATATGAACATGATAATTTCTGCAATTGCCCAAGGTCTGATATGGAGCTTGTTGGCATTAGGTCTGTATATTAGTTACCGTATTTTGAATGTGGCTGATATGTCGACAGAAGGCTCATTTACGCTAGGAGCAGCTGTAGCAGTTTCTGCTATTACAATGGGATTGAATCCTTTTGTGGCAGTGGGACTAGCTTTAGTGGCAGGGGCACTTGCAGGAGCAGTTACTGGATTTTTAATCACAAAACTTAATATTTCCAGTTTATTAGCCGGTATTTTGACCATGACAGGACTTTACTCGATTAACCTAAGGGTGATGGGAAAAGCCAATGTAAACTTGCTCGGTCTGGATACGATATTCAGTGGTGTGGCTGCCTTGGAATTGCCCAGACATACGGATACTATTTTGATAGGCTCTTTGTTTGTAGCCGTCATCATCGTACTTTATACGGTATTCTTTAAAACGGAATTTGGTCAAGCATTGATTGCAACCGGTGATAACCAGGCAATGGCACGTTCTTTAGGTATTTCAACCAACATGATGACGACAATAGGTCTGATGATGTCAAATGGTGTTATTGCCTTGTCCGGAGCAGTCATTTCCCAAAGCAACGGCTATGCGGATATCCAAATGGGTATCGGTGCAATCGTTATCGGGCTAGCATCCATTATCATTGGTGAGGTACTCTTCCCACATGTATCTTTGATCATTCGTCTGGCTTGCTTAGTAATTGGGTCCATTATTTATCGTCTTGTAATGGTTCTGGTGTTGGAAGCAAATTTGAACCCCAATGACTTCAAGTTGATTTCAGCTGTCATGCTGGCATTGTTCTTGGCATTACCGAAAATCAAAGATATGTACTATGTAAGTAAATACCGTAAGAAAATGGCAAAAACAGTTGGTAAGCAGGTGAATCGCTAATGTCAAAGAATGATAATATACTGGAATTGAAGAATGTAAATAAAACGTTCTACCCTGGTTCCATCAATGAAGTCGAAGCATTGAAAAATATTAATTTAACCGTTAAGCGTGGTGAGTTTATCACGTTGGTGGGCGGAAACGGAGCAGGTAAATCGACCTTGCTAAATGCAATTTCCGGATACTTCTTCCCTGATGCGGGAAGCATCACCGTAAATGGTAAAGACATTACCTTACTTAAGGAAGAAAAAAGAGCTCCATACATTAGCCGTGTTTTCCAGGACCCGAAAATGGGAACGGCACCCCGGATGACTGTACAGGAAAACTTATCCTTGGCATACCGCCGTGGTGAAAAAAGAACGTTGAAATTTGGATCCACCAAAGAAGAAAAAGAAATCTTCAAAGAACAGCTGACTTCTCTTGGCTTAGGCTTGGAAAATCGCATGACAGCTGATATTGGATTACTATCAGGTGGTCAGCGTCAATCGATTGCCTTGTTGATGGCAACCTTAAAGCGTCCAGATATTTTATTATTGGATGAACATACGGCAGCCCTTGACCCCAAAACGGCACAACTTGTACTGGAACTCACCAATAAAAAGGTTCAAGAAATGGGATTGACGAGTATCATGATTACCCATAACCTACAAGATGCGATTAAATACGGAAATCGTATGCTTGTCTTACACCATGGGCAGATCGTGAAGGACTATAATGCTGAGGAAAAAGCAGCATTAACGACTGAAATGCTCTTCTCCGAAATTCAAGAACTGGCTATCAGCGATCTTTATTAGCACACTTCATATGAAGTGTGTTTTTTTTAACATTAATCTTATCTGTAACTAAATAACAAACTTTGTTTTCATTTGTTTTGATTAATGTTAAGATAATACCAACAAACTTGAAGGAGAATTGCTGTATGAAGTTATTAGAGGATGTCATTCGCGAAAAAGGTACGATACTTGAAGGCGGCGTCTTAAAGGTAGATAGTTTTCTGAATCACCAGATAGACCCTGAACTAATGAAAGCTTTAGGTGATGAATTTGCGCATGCGTTTAAAGAACATGGTATCAACAAAATATTGACTGTTGAAACATCGGGAATTGCCCCGGCTGTATTTGCAGGTTTCGAATTAGGCGTGCCAGTTGTTTTTGGACGTAAAAACAAAAGCCTGACGTTACAAGATAATATGTATACGACAAGCGTTTATTCTTATACCAAACAAATTTCAAATGAAATCTCAATCTCCAAGGATTTTCTGGATTCAAATGACCGCGTTTTGATTATTGATGACTTTTTGGCTAACGGTCAAGCAGTCGCAGGGTTATTATCTATTTGTAAAAATGCTGGTGCCTCTGTAGCAGGGATTGGTATTGTTATCGAGAAATCATTCCAAAAAGGCCGCCGCTTTGTGGAGGAATCTGGTATCCCAATTCTTTCTTTAGCACGTATTGCGAGCCTGGATGAGCATGGCATTACCTTCGTTGATGAATCAACTGATCAAAATAATGACTAAAGATGATGCTCTTTTCCATACAGAAGTCGTAAATGAATATGCTTTGGATGGGGAAGCCTATGTAAAGGACGGTTTAAGAGTTCTCATAAGTGACCCACTTTCTCAAGACCCAGGCTCCAATCCTGAAGAATTGTTTGGTTTGGCATGGTCAACTTGTCTTAATGCGACCATTCAAGCTTTGTTGAAAGCAAGAGGGGTTAACACAAGAAGTCGAGTAGAAGTTGTTGTTGATTATAAGAGAGAATCTGATGGGAGAGGCTATTACTTTGATTTAACAGCCTCAGCCGCCATTGAAGGTTATGACGAAGACCAAACAAAAAAATTATTTACTAACGCTCATAGGAGATGTCCTGTTTCAAAAATAATCGGATCTTATCCTCATGTATTTTTAAATGTAATGCCGTTCCATTCATGACGGCATTTTTTTATGGGTAAAATGATAGCGATTCCAAAAATACCGCATTTAAAAAAGCCAATATAATTACTTGTTTATAATAAAATACAATTTTGTATAGAATAAATGAACTTTGTTAAAAAAGTTCATAATTCATGATAGGGAGTCAAATCATAGCTGGCCTATTATAAATGTATGTTTATTTTTTGTTAATTTTAGTCAATTGAATACGTGTTCAATCAATCTTAACGTTTATTAATGAAAACACTTTAACGTTACCATAAGGTTATATACAATTTCACAAGATTAATAACAACAAAATAATATTATTAAGCTTCCGCTTACATAAAAAGACCTGATATACCTACGTTTTCATTAAAGCGCTTTCTCATTAGAAAGAAGAGAATGGTAAATCACTAACTTGACTCCAAGATAATGGTAGATATAATGATTTATATCGCTTCCATATTTTTATGGAATAGTAGAATATCCAAGGGGGATAAAGAGTGAGTGCAATAACGAAAGCTCAAGAGAATATAAAGATAGATTCAAGTAAAGAAAAATTAGGAGTGGTTGAGAAAGTTTCTTATGGTTTAGGAGATCTTGGGAATGGGTTAATGTTCCAAATGGCTCAACTTTACCTGTTGAAGTTTTATACAGATGTGTTGGGTATTTCCGCTTATTGGGGTGGGATGATTTTCCTTTTAACCAAAATAATTGATGCCGTTACCGATACTTTAATCGGCACGTACGTCGACTCTCGTAAAGTGGGTCCCAAAGGCAAGTTCCGGCCGTTTATTTTATACGGAACAGGTTTCTTGGCAGCCTCCACAGTCTTGGCTTTCTTTGCCCCAGACTTAAATGAAGGAGCAAAAGTAGTCTTTGCCTTTGCTACTTATAACTTAATGTCTGTCGCATACACGGTTGTAAACATTCCTTATGGTTCGTTATCATCCGTAATGACTGTTAATTCAGAGGAACGTACGTCATTAGCTGTATTTCGTAACTTAGGCGGAACCGGCGCTTCTTTATTGGCTGGTATTGTAGTACTGCCGCTTGTAAACCTATTTGACACACCAACGGTTGGATATCCTGCCGCAGTAGCAATTATCGCTCTATTCGGGGTTGCATTCCACCTGGTTTGCTACCGTAATACGAAGGAACGCTATGTTTCGACTAAAGCACGTGAGAAAGGTGATGGAATCAAGGCAGTCAAAAACTTGCTGACTAACAAAGAATTCCTAGTTCTTGCTGCTTATACAATCTTGACTATTGGTGCGATGTTCCTGAAGATGGGTATTCAATTGTACTACTTCCAATATGTTTTAGGGAACCAAAACCTTGTTGCACTTGTAAGTACGTTGAGTATCGTGGCGCTTGTGCCTTCAATTTTCCTTTCGACTACACTTGTTCGGAAATTCGGTAAAAAACAACTTTCTATTTTCGGTATGTTTTTCTTCGGCGTTTTCGAATTGGTAAACTTTTTCTTTGCTGGGGATAACGTGACATTCTTCCTGATTGTTAACGTTCTTTCCTACACATGTCTATCCTTTGCCAATACGGTGTCCTTCGCATTTGCTGCGGATTTGATTGACTACTCACAGTGGAAACATGGCATGCGCACAGAAGGAATCATCTATTCCGGATACAGTTTTGTTCGTAAAATTGCCCAAGCTGTTGCAGGGTTTGTACCTGGTATCGCATTGACAATGATCGGCTATGTAGCGAACCAAGCGCAAACTGCAGATACTATCTCAGGCATGCAATTTACATATTTCTTAATTCCAGCAATTGCCAGCTTTATCGGAGTTATCTTATTCCAATTCGGATATAAATTAACTGACCAGAAACATGCAGAAATCACTGCAGAGTTGCGAGCGCGTAACGAAATTTAATGAAAATAAAAAACGATGTAATCCTAAAATCATATAGGAACATCGTTTTTTTGTGTGAAGATAGCAATCAGGATAAATAAAGTTTTTGATCTCGATATGGTAAAATAAGAAAAAGGATTTCACTAAATGACGGAGGTAGGGTATATGCTGAAAGATTTTGATTTTTCCAGTGTAAAAGTTGAAAAGGTGAAACGTTCCGAATTGGGCGAAGATTTGGCAAAACTTCAACGACAGCTAAAGAAAACAGACTCTAGAATGTTAGTCATCGTGGATGGTTGGGAGTCGTCAGGAAAAGGTTTTGTGTTGAAAGATTTGACCCGTGAATTGGATCCTCGTTACCATGAAGTCAGTGTATTCGAAAATCCAACCGAAGAAGAAGAAAACCGGACATTTTTGTGGCGCTTTTTTAGAGCGCTTCCCAAAAAAGGAAACATTGCCTTTTTTGATCGCAGTTTCTATTTTCAAATATTAAACGAACTGCAGTTATCAGATAAGAAAATGGAACATTATTTAATGGATATCAGTTTGCTTGAACGTTTACTGACGGCAGACGGCACACTCGTCGTTAAGTTATTCCTTCATCACAAAGAAAAAACAATGAGTAAACGAATTAAAGAGTTGGATACTGATCCTTTACGGAATTTTTTAATCTCCACGAACGATAAAAAGCAACTGAAACACTACAATAATTATTTGAATCATTTTGATAATGTACTGAAAATGACGAATTTTGAATCTTCACCATGGAAAATCATCCCAACAGAAGATTTGAAAGATGCATCAAGATTAAGTCTTAATTACATTATTGAGGCCTTAAGGAAGCATTTGGAGACTTCAGAACAAATACCTTCATTCAACGATGAGTGGAAACCAGAGCTTATCAAGAGTGAGAAACCACTCTACGAGCTTAATCTGGACAAAAAAATAGCCATCGAGGAGTATGATGCCAAGAAAGAAAAACTGCAAGAAAAAGCAGGAGAACTTTTATACCATTTATGGATAAACAAAGTTCCATGCTTGATAGTTTTTGAAGGAACAGACGCAGCAGGTAAGGGCGGAGCAATCCAACGCCTTTCCCGGCATATGGATCCTCGGGGTTATGATGTCGCAACTACTGCAGCTCCAACAGAATATGAGAATAATTACCATTACCTGTGGCGCTTCTTCGATACTTTTCCAGAAAAAGGGCGACTCACAATCTATGATCGTAGTTGGTATGGCCGCGTACTGGTGGAACGTGTTGAAGGTTTCACCCCTGAAAAACGCTGGAAAGATGCTTATGCTGAAATCAATGAAATGGAACATAATTTAATTCACGAAGGGCATTTGCTATTAAAGTTCCTCGTTGTTATTGATAAGAAAGAACAAAAGCAACGTTTTGAGGCTCGTCAAAATGATCCAGAAAAAAACTATAAATTAACTGATGAAGATTGGCGAAATCATGAAAAATTTAACGAGTATGAAGCCGCCATGAATGATATGATAGAGAAAACAAACACGAGCGAAGCGCCGTGGACAATTGTAGAAGGAAACCAGAAAGAGTATGCCCGTATTAAGGTATTGGAGACATTTATTAAAGAAGCTGAAAAGTTTCTAAAGCAAATATAAAGTCACCAGGGCGAATCGAACCTCCTTGGACTTAGGCATACTCAATAAATAACTGGGGGAGATAAGGTGTTAGAAAAAAAACATGTAACGGTCTTCGTTACAGGAGGTATTGCCGTTTATAAAGCGGCTGATTTAGTGCGGAAATTTATTAAAGCTGGAGCTGAGGTACGGGTTGCAATGACGGAAAGTGCGACGCAGTTTGTCCAACCACTGACATTTCAAATATTATCACGCAATGAGGTATATACGAACACATTCGATGAAAAAGAACCTGAAAATGTATCACATATCCATCTGGCGGATTGGACCGAATTAGCAGTCGTCGTACCGGCAACAGCTAATATTATCGGTAAAATGGCGAATGGGATTGCTGATGATATGGTATCTACGACGCTAATGGCAACAACAGCACCGCGTCTAATTGTCCCAGCCATGAACCAAAATATGTTGGAAAATCCCGCGACCCAAGCTAATTTAGTCAAATTAGAGGGTTATGGTTACACAATCATGGAACCTGATACAGGTTTCTTGGCAGAAGGCTACGAAGGAAAAGGGCGCATGCCTGAACCCGAAAAGATAGTTGAAGCAGCTCATCAGTTAGTTTTAAGTAGAGCAGTCGATTTACCGCTTGAAAACAAAAATATCATAATATCAGCTGGTGGGACGATTGAACGGATAGATCCGGTTCGTTATATTACCAACGATTCATCCGGTAAAATGGGACATCGATTGGCAGAGGCAGCAAGGGACTTGGGTGCGAATGTCACTTTAGTTACTGCATCAAAATTAGAACATCCGTTCGGAATGAACGTTGTGCCAGTTCAAAGTGCACGGGAGATGCAAAGCGCCATCATGGACAAATTCGAAACAGCGGATATCGTTATAATGGCAGCCGCTGTATCTGATTATCGACCAAAAACACAGGCTGACAAAAAAATGAAGAAAGCACACCAAGACATTCAAATTCTACTTGAGGAAAACCCAGACATATTAGCAACTATGGGACAGCAAAAAACGCATCAGTTTTTGATTGGATTTGCTGCTGAAACAAATGATGTTGAGATGTATGCAAAAGATAAACTTAAACGTAAGAACGCAGACATGGTTGTTGCAAATGATGTGTCCAAGGAACACGCAGGATTCAACAAGGATACAAACGAAGTAATTATTTATCAACCTGATCAAGAACCAATCCATATTAATACAAACACAAAAGCCGAGATTGCTAAAGAAATATTATATACAGCAATGAATAGTATAAAATTGTAAAATATTTATACAGGAAAACAGCCAATTCGAAAATTACACGAATATGGCTGTTTTTTTACCTGAATACGGTAGTAGAGGGATTACTTATTTTATATATTTAACTTAGTATAATATATATTATGTAAACTAAAATAAACATAAATAAAAGGCCTTGATTACTACGTACTTTATAGTAACCTATGCTCTTCTGCCCGATATGAAAACACAAAGATTTCTGCTATTATATTTTTCTTTACATCTTAAAGACTTTTGAAGCATCTATGATCTTTTAGATGTTGAATCTTTTGCCGCTCATGTCTTTCTTTAATTGTAGCCATACATGATTCTTTATTAGCTAAATCGACCTGCATATAATTTCTATTGATTACTGAATTTTTATGTGCTCTTAATAGCTTTTAAGTTGAATCATGCGTAAATGTAAATTAAACGAGCATTTAATTAACGGAAGCAGATTCTGCCTAAGATTTAAGCAATAGTAAGAAATAACCAGAAATTAACTGAGTAATAGTTTTGTTTTCGCATTGTGCTATAATCGACTAATGAGATTTTAATTTTGAAAGGAGAATGAAGATGGAATTAGGGACAAATGCTCTTATTCAAGCCCCCTCGTTACTAGGATTATTGCCTTTAGTGGTCTATATTGTGCTAATTTTTCTGAACCAAAGTAATCTTTTTGCTACTATTATTGGAATTACAATTGGCGCTGTTTTAATTGGCCACGATTTAGGGACGCTTGCTGGTGATTTTGCTGCTAGTTTGGGTTCTTTTGTTGCAACAATTGGTTTTATTATCATGCTGGGAGCAGCGCTTGGGCGATTAATGAATGCCAGTGGCATTACTGAAACATTGGTCTATTGGATTGTCAGCGGTTTAAAAGTCGACTCTAAAAATAAAGGTCGATTTGCACTTATGCTTATATCAATCATTATTTGCGGTCTTTTAGGGACACTTGGCGGCGGAAATGCGATTATCGCCCCGATAGTCATCCCTGTATTGGCAAGTATCGGTCTAACGCCTACAACTACAGCATTAATTCTTAAAAATGCCGGTGAAGTCGGTTTGATTTGGGGACCTTTGACAGGTGTTACACTTGCAATGCTGGAGTTAACCGATATGACTTACGGTGAATATATGTTCTTTGCTGGCCTACCTTTTGGTCTTTTATGGTTAGCCGGAACTTGGATTGCATCTATTTATGTACAGAAAAAAACAGAAACCCACGAACAATATGATCTCACGCAAGCTATTGACTTTGACAGTTACGTTGTCAGTTCACGCGAAAGAAACGCCACACTTGCTTTTATTATTTCTTTTTTGGCGCTGGTTATTTTCGGTGTTGTCACCGGGCAAGGTACAAGTTATGCAATTATCGTGATGATTATTTTAATGGTTATTGTCGCCCTCTTCGGTCGTATCCACCCCAAAGTTGCAGAGAAGAAAATCGTTGAAGGTGTTGCCAGCATGGCCGACCTCTTCCTTATCTTCATCACCATTGATGTCTTACTTGAAATGGTGACAGTAGCTGGGGGCTTTGAAGCTTTATCTGAATTGCTTCAGACAACCTTCACAAACATTAGTGCACCCGCGGTTATGCTGATTTCAGCTGTTGTCGGTGGATTGGGAGTAGAGGCTGCCGCTGTAGCCGAGCTACAAATTATTACGGACATGTTTAAGCCGATGATTGAATCTTCTGGTTTACCATTACAGATGTTTGCCCTTTCTCTGCTTTCAGCAACACGCCTAACTGGCAGTATCTACCCTACTTCAAACATGATCGGACAATTAGGTATCGCTCAATCATCCAACACAAAACTCATGCTTCAGGGAAATTGGTTGAGCATCGGTCCTCTGGTTATCTGCATCATCATCTGGGCATTTGTCGGAGTTAACTTTTTCTAGTCGCAAAGGAGGAAATACAATGAAATATATTGATTTACACGCAGATACGATTCTGCCTTTAATGCAACATGGCGACCAAGCTTCGTTGTATGATGATCCTGAAACCCATATTAATATCCAGAAGCTACAAAAAGGCGATGCTTTAGCACAATGCTTTGCTGTATGGTTACCAGACAGTAATTTTGATTTGATGGATGTCGACCCCCTCTTCAGTCCACAAAACCACGAAGAAGATATGGCTTATATCCATCAAGCTGTGAACCGTTTAAATAAGGAAATTAACGCCAATAGCGCGCATATTGCTTGGGCAAAAAACG
This sequence comes from Jeotgalibaca sp. A122, assembly GCF_052266715.1. Taxonomy (NCBI): domain Bacteria; kingdom Bacillati; phylum Bacillota; class Bacilli; order Lactobacillales; family Carnobacteriaceae; genus Jeotgalibaca; species Jeotgalibaca sp. A122. The sequence goes on from NZ_JBQPRB010000011.1 coordinate 45,159, forward strand.
CTTCGTCTATACGTGAAAACCATGAAAATGGCAAAATATCGGCAATCCTCACCTTGGAAGATGCTCGTGCGGTAAATGACTCACTTGATAATCTCACTTACCTACATCACTTAGGATTTAATATGATGGGTCTTATCTGGAACCATGAGAACTGCTTCGGATTTCCGAACTCCCTTAACCCTGAATTGAATCAGAAAGGTTTAAAAAAATTCGGAATTGAAGCGGTCCAGTACATGAATGATTTAAATATTACGATTGATGTATCGCATCTTAATGATGGTGGAATCACGGATGTTTTAGAGCATAGCCAAAAACCCGTTGTGGCGACACATTCAAATGCCCGCGCGCTAGCACTGCATTCGCGTAATTTGATCGACGAACACATCAAAGGAATTGCAAATACTGGCGGCGTTATTGGTCTGTGTATTTCGCCCCGTTTCTTAAACGGTTCAGGCGATGACTCCACTATCAGCGATATGATTCGTCATCTAGATTATCTGTATAATAAAGGTGGCGAAGATGTTTTGGCAATCGGAACCGACTTTGACGGGACAACCGGTCGCTTTGAAATAGGCTCTCCAGCTGAGGTGCCAAAACTATTTGAACGCTTAGAGCAGCACGGATGGCCTTTAAAACGTATTGAAAAACTTGCTTATCAAAATGCACTGCGTATTTTTGAAAAGTAAGCAATAAAAGAAGTATCTTGATAACGTCAGAATGGCTCCGTTGTCAAGATGCTTCTTTTGCGCTTCCCACATGAATACACTTATCCTCTAGAATATAACTGGATACGTTCGTATTAACTGATTTGGCTCGTTTAAATCAATGACTCGGGCGCCTTTAGGTTCAGAGCCGTAAGTGTTATAACCGGTACTTTGTCCATATACAAGATGGATGCCTTTATATATACCGTGAAAAGAGTTGTCGTGATCATGTCCGACAAACATGCCCCAAACTTCCTTATTTAGTAGCATTTCTAAGAAGAATCCGCTATTGACTTCTGGAGAAAACACACCGTTATCAAATGGAAGTGAGTGGCTATTTTTTTCATCAGGATCACTTGTCCAGTTTAAGTTCATGGAGATATCTTCATTGAAGTTACCATCAACGATGTTTTGACTTGCTAACCAATATTCCGGAAGTGGGATATGCTGAAAAATCAGGTTGTTCTTTACTGGATTCTGGCGTTTATATAACGCAGCTGTTTTCTGGAACCACGAGATTTGTTCGGGTAATACCCAAGCATAATAGCTATGTTCGGTGTTTGAATAATCTCCCGAATCAATCACATAAAACACATTTTTCACTTCGTCGCTCATGGAATCCAGCAGCTCAATCACATAGCTTTCACGATTTTCAACTATATGAGCATTCTTCTTGGCTACAGCGTTGACTCCAAATTGATTGCAAATTGTTCGTAATTCTTCTCGTGATACATGTTCTTCGGTGTCGTGATTTCCAAAAGTAACTGCATAGGGGATATGAAGACTTTCTGCGAAGATGATAAATTGTTTAAAGCTTTCTTTTGGGTTTGGTGCGTTATGATTGCTCATCGAATAGACAATATCCCCGGTAAAAATCAGTAAATCTGGCATATGTTCTTGAACGACTTTATCTATAGCGGATAAGGTGTTTTTGTCATGGCTGTTAAAGGGGTACTCACCCAAGTGCAGGTCCGTAAATTGTATGATTCTGAAATTTCCGGATTTGTTATATTTTAATTTCATACAGCTATCCCCTTCAATCTGATTTTAACCAATAAAAATTAAATCTTTCTTCAGTAGGTATAAGTCAATTGTCTCACCGTCGGCATGGAAATTTACGCTTCGATTAAGCTTGTCAATGACGAGTTCTTCACCATTAATATCAACAAAAAATCTTAAAACTGAGCCTAGCATTGATGAACGGCGAACGACCCCTTGAATGTGGTAAGCCTCCCCTGCTAACTCCTCTAACTGAACAGTTTCAGGTCTTACTGCTATTAACTGATGTTCTATCCGCTCGCCAAAAATAGTTTCGAATTGATTAGACGTGTATTTATTAAGATTACCGATAAATCCTGCCACGAATTCTGTGTTAGGTGCCCGGTAAATATCTGAGGGTGCCCCCTCTTGCTCTATATTTCCATTGTTCATGACAAATATTTTTTCTGACATTGTCATAGCCTCTTCTTGATCGTGCGTGACCAGAATAACTGTAACACCTAATTTTTTTTGGATATCCTTGATTTGTTGACGTAACTCGACTCTAATTTGTGCATCCAAAGCTGAAAGCGGTTCATCTAGCAGTAATACATCAGGTTCAGTTACTAATGACCGAGCCAAGGCAACACGCTGTTGCTGCCCTCCTGATAACTCACGTGGATAAGCACCCTCTCTCCCCTTCAAACCTACGAGTTCAATCATTTCTAGCGCTCTACGCTCTTTCTCATCTTTTGAAACTTTCTTGATATCGAGTCCAAATTTAACATTTTCGATAACCGACATGTTTGGAAATAAGGCATAGTGTTGGAAAACCATCCCTAAATTACGATTTCTTGGCTCCAACTCGGTTACTTCACGTTCACTAATATATACATGACCACTATCAATCTCTTCAAGTCCGGCAATAGAACGGAGCAAGGTACTTTTTCCAGAACCAGAAGGCCCTAGGAGTGTATTCAGTGTGCCCTCTTCCATTGTCAGTGATAAATTATTCAGAACCACATTGTGCCCATAACTTTTCGTCAAGTTCTTAATCTCAATATACGCCAATTTAAATACGTGCTCCTCTCTTTGTTGAGCGGCTTGTTAAATTAAGCCCTATGATAGTCATAACCGTTACAATAACAAAATAACTGATAACGATTGCGGAAGTATAATGGCCGCTTCTCGTCATGTTTTGGCGCAAAAATATTTGAATATTCGGGAAAGAGCCTCCAACTAAAAGATTTAAAATCCCAAACTCGCCAAATAACGTACTGAATCTAAACAAGGCAGAAGCAATTATACCGCTACTTATATTTGGTAAAATGACTTTCTTAAAAGCTTCGAATTTAGAAGTCCCTAATATTTCTGCAGATTCTACTAAAGTACGCGCATCCACTGCTCGTAAGCTATTCCTGGTTCCTAATTGGATAATGGGAAAACCGCCCACGATATATGAACCAACTACAAAGACCAACATCGGGATACCTGTCCTACTGTAAGCACTCATTAATGACATTGCCGAAATGACAGCTGGGACTGAAAATGACGCAATAACTAATGTGTCCAACACCCACATCCACTTGGGATGATAGATATAAATTACAAATACAGTAGGTACCACTAACAAAACCGTACCTATTGTTCCCAGTGCGGACAGTAATAACGTCCGGAACATGGCTCCATAGAAGTTTTCATCACGAAACAGTTGTGCATACCAATCTAACGTTAAGCCTTGTGGGAGTATTGTAGTAGTCCATCCTGTTGCAAACGAATAGGTAAATGTTCCCAACAGCGGGATAATCAAATAAAGAACAATACCAAGTATGATGAGATTAAAAAATAGCTTTCTAATAAATGCATTCTTTTTCATGATTATCAAACTACCCTCCTACTTCTTTTACTTAACCATTGGCCTAACCCCATGTTGATAAATAAGATGATCCCCAATACAACTGAAATCGCTGAGCCCACTTCAGGCAATGCAAAAATATCACCTTGGATGGTATTTGCTATGTTAATGGCAATCATATTGACACTTGTGCCTGTTAAGGCCACTGCAGTATCGTATGTTCCAATGGCATTAGCAAACATCATTGCAAAAACCCCGATTATACTTGGAAATAATACCGGGAAACCAATCTTTAACCAATATTGAAGAGAAGTAGCGCCCAAGATGTACGCTGCCTCTCTCCATTTTTTATCCAGTGCATCATAGATTGGAAGCAATAGCGTAATGCCCATTGGAATTTGAAAGTATACAAAGCCAAGTAATAATCCTCCGACCGAGTAAACACTAAAGTTTTCAAAAATATCCGAGTTTGTTACTTTCGCAATATTTGTCAAAATTCCCGCATTTCCCAATAAGAGGATTAAACCAAACGAAAGCGGAACGCCGACATAGTTTGCTGTTAAATTAGCCAGGGTCAGGAAAAATTGTTTTAATCTGGGCATGTAAGAATAGATGCCGTAAGTAGCCAAAACAGTAATGATTAAACCGATAACACTTGATATGATAGCTAGTGTTATCGAGTTTTTAAAACCGCTGATATACTGATATTCCGAAAAAATACGGATATAGTTATCCAACGTAAAGGCCCCCGTACTTGTATGTTGAAAACTTGATAGGATCATTACAACTGTAGGATAAATTAAGATACCAACGACAATCATGAAAAAGATGGCCATAATGATATAAAAGCTTTTAAGACCAGTCCTTTTTTTCATAAACACTCACCTTCCGTGCATCGACACATTAATTCATTTTACTGATAACATTCTCTTGCCACATGTTTCCTAATTGTGGTAGTAATTCGTCCCAAGCTGCTGAATCTTCAACTGGATAGACTTCAGCGTCTTCATACTCACTATCCGGTAACAACGCTGCAGCTGCATCCTCATCTAATTCAACCTCACGAATAGGGCGGGCATGACCACGTGCCAAGTTATTTTGTCCCTCATCAGAAAGGATATATTCACGTGCGAGAGCAGCAGCATGAGGGTTTTGTGAGTAACGATTTAAGATGGTCGTGTAACCGGACATCGCAGCCCCATCTTGTGGAATTACTACTTGGAAGCGATCTTCTCCTAATTCATCTTGTAAAGCTAATGCGTTAAAGTCCCACATCGGTACAACTTGATGCTCCCCGGCTTCCATAGTAGCCGTATCATGACCTTGAACGTTTAACCGTCCTTCCGATGCCAATGTGCCAAAGAAATCCAATCCCGGTTGTACATCCGACTCAGTCCCGCCAAAAGCTACAGCTGCCGACAACAAAGCAAATTGGGATTGGTTCGCAGAGCTCACGTCCCCCATTGTAAATTTATATTCGCCATCAAGTACTTCTTGCCATGAAGTTGGCACTTTGCCATCTGTAGCTTCAGTATCAATAACAAAAGCCATTGTTCCTGTATAAGACAACATCCAGTATCCTTCACCTTCCGCATCTTTTGCCCAGTCAGGAATCTCATCGTAATAAGAGGTCTTATACGGTAGTAATAATTCACGTTCTACAGCTTCAGGACCAAAAGCAATGCCAACATCCCCAATATCAGCTGAAGCATTATCCTTTTCATTTTCAAAAGTGGCTAGTTCTTCTGCAGATGACATATCTGTATCAACGTGTTCCAATCCATGAATTTCGTTTAAATCAGCCCATGTTTCTTCCCAGTTTGCCCACGTATCTGGCATCCCGACGGAATTGACTTCTCCTTCTGTTTCAGCCGCTGTAATTATTTCTTCAAGTGACATATTATTTAAATCCAGTTCTTCATTAGCTGCTACATTCTGATTCCCACATGCTGCCAGTAATAATGCCGAAGCACCTAAGACAGATAGCGAAGTAAAACGTTTCATTAAGTTATTCATTTTTTTCCTCCCATAATTCCTGAATTATGCTTTTGTTTGTTGCTATAAATAACTTATCAAACGAATGTAAATTCTAAAGGCACATTAAGTAAAGGTTCTGTTAACAAATGTTAAACATTGTAAATCAGTGTTAAGTTTAGGTATACATGGTGTTTTTAAAAAATCTATTTGTTATGATGACTGAAATGTCTATCATATTTAATGGAGGGATATCATTGCTAAAAGAAGAACGCCAAGAGATGATACTGGATTACATTAAGCTTTACGGTTCCGTTAAAACGGCAGAATTAACGAAATCATTTAACACGACACGCCAAACAATCCATAATGATTTGGATATTCTGAGTGAAAAGGGTAAATTAAAAAGGGTCCACGGCGGTGCAGTTCGGATAAGTAAATCAGAAGAACCGTCAATAGAAGCACGCAGGAATTCCAACCTGACGGATAAAACCATAATCGGGCAAGTTGCTGCCAGCTTTGTGAATGAAAGAGACACGATATTTTTGGATGTCAGTACCACGGTTAATGAAATGATTCCCCACCTTCTTGCGTATGAGCATTTAACGATTGTTACCTATTCCTTGGAAGCGGCTTATCTATTAAGCAAACAGACCACGTTTGATATTATTATGATTGGCGGTCGAATGAGGAATCGTGATTTGGCTACCGAAGGAACACAAACGCTTCAATCATTAAGAAATATTTTTGTTGATAAATGTTTTTTAGGAGCCGGCGGTGTCTCAATGGTAGCGGGAATAACCGATTACCATTTTTCCGATTCCGAAATTCGTAAAATTATGATTCAAAACGCTACTGAAGCCTATATCCTCTTTGATTCATCCAAAATAAATACAATAACGATCTCTAAATATGTCGATTTTGATACTGTCCATCAATTGATTTCCTATGATATCCGTGATACGGATTTTCTCAATTTTTTGAATGAGAACCAAATACCTTTTATTGATGCTAAAAATAATTTACGCAGCTAAAATTAAGCGCAAAAAAACAGTTATCATATTAGAACGCATGTCTAATTTGCCAACTGTTTTTTTGCTTCTATTATCAGAACCCCATATCCACGGTTGCGTACACGTTGTTGATACTCTCTTGGGTAATGCCAATATAACGTAACGTTACTGCTTGTGAGGAATGCTGAAAAATGGTTTGGAGTAAACTGATATCAACGCCTTGCTTATATGACAAATAACCAAACGTTTTACGTAATGAATGGGCACTCAAAGGTGTGATGCCGATCATATCACCCGCATGAGATATAATACGATGCGCCTGCATACGCTGGATGGGCTGATCAGGATTTTTTTCCGAGAAGAAGATATAATCATCATTCTTTAATTGTTCTTTTTTTACGTATAGCTTTATGGAGTGACGTAATTTGGGATGCAAATACAACATTTTCTTTTTCTTGGTTTTCTTTTCCTGTACCCAGACAAATTCCTGCTTATGAACATCACCGACTTTTAAATTTAAGATATCGCTGATTCGCAATCCGGTTCGTAAGCCGAATTCAAGGAGGAGGCGATTTTTGGATTCTGGTGGATAAACCTCCATCAAATTTTTTATCTGCTTTTTTTGTTTTATGGGATATGTGAAATTCATGGCTATCTATTCCTTTGAAAATAATATTTTTGTTTGTGATTTAATGAACGAGTGATTGGTACTCTACTAGATACCGGTAAAAAGGGTGGTTTTACCTGTTAAAAGCGCTTTTTGAGCATAGACCTGGCATTCTGCCCTTTTAGTGTACCATTTAACCCCTTGCTATATCAATCTTTTATATGATACACAATTGTAATTGTGTATCATAATTATTTTGGAGCGTTTTAAGCCGATTTCAAGTCAGTTTATGGATAAGTACCCATGAAACAGCCGTAAAAGCCCTTATTTTAGAAGTGACTAAAATATGCCAAAAAAATAAACGAAGAAAAGCAAAATAGCTCTTCTTCGTTTATTTAATCTCATCTTTGTGACTATTTCATGATATATGAATAAATCAGCTTGAAGGTATTTTCAAGCGCATCAATATGTGTGCGTTCCATCCCGTGACTGCTCGCAACTCCGGGACCGATCAATGCTGCACGGATGTTTGCCCCACCCCGGAGCGCCGCAGAAGCATCACTTCCGTACATTGGGTATATATCGACAGCGTAATTTAATTTTTCCTTTTTTGCCATGTCGATCAAGTTTGTGGTCATTTCATAATCGTAGGGCCCTGAAGAGTCTTTGGCGCAAATAGAGACGTCAAACTCCGTACAATCGAGATCCAATCCGATGCACCCCATGTCAACAGCTAGCAACTCACTAATGTCTTCCGGAATCCATGAAGCACCATGTCCAACTTCTTCGTATGTTGAGAAGATAAATGTCAGATTAGTTGCGGGTTGGATATTTTCTTTCTTTAACATACGAAGAATACTCACCAAAATTGAGACTGAAGCTTTATCATCTAAAAAACGAGATTTTATATATCCGGATTCAGTAACCACAACTTTAGGGTCATAAGCAATGATATCGCCATTTTGAATACCAAGCTTCTTGACTTCCTCTTTATCTTTCACGCGTTCGTCAATTTTTACGACTAAATTATCAATGTCGCGTTCTTTAGTGGCTGCATCTTTAAAGACATGAACAGAGGGTGTATTAGAAAGGATAGTTCCTGTATACACTTTGCCGTTACGCGTGATGATGTCGCAGTATTCTCCGTCCAGCGTCGGCGTTAAGGGCCCCCCTAATTTTGTTAAAGCCAAAGTTCCGTCACTATTAATTGAGCGCACCATTAATCCTAAAGTATCTATATGCGCACTCAGTCCCCGTGTGACAGTTGTATCTTTCCCACTAACCTTGACGATGACATTTCCTTTTGGGGTTTTATCGGTATTATATCCGAGTTCTTCGAGTGTTTTTTGCAGGAAATTCGTCGCATCTTTTGTATAGCCGGATGGACTGTTAATAGAAAGTAATTCTGTTAAAAATGAAAGTGTCTCTTCTTTATTGAACATGTTTTATTTGTATGAACACTAATCAAATGTCCATACACTCCTCTCCTTTTTCTAGAAATCAAGTACATCTATTATATCACTAAAAAAAAGAACCCGTCCTTTTTGGACAGATTCTTTCATGAGGGTTTGTAGTAAATTTTATAACTTGAAAGATTAACCGTTACTACATAAATCATGTTCAATAAAACCAATGGGTGTAGGTCCGGCAATACCTAGCATAACAAAACACTCTTGAGAATTATTGGTCATGCCATGTTTTTCTCCTTTTCTTGCTACGACAATATCACCAGCTTTAATTTTTACCATTTGACCGCATTCGGGATAGTAATCTGCTTCGCCTTGGATGACAATCCATATATCATCTGCTAGAGCATGAGAATGAATCGGTAGTGTTTGACCTGGGTACATACACCATACAGCCCCAACAGTATTCTCTGTTTCGTAAAATATTTCTTTATTTGCTGTTTGTTTATTAAATTTTTTGATTGATGGCCAATGGAATATCCGATTTGATAACTGTTCACGGGAAACTTCTGTTAGATTCATCGTCCATTCTCCTTAATTTAGAATTTTTTTCTGCAGACACAGCGACATCGTGATAGATCATTTATACTTGTTAATTGACAATATTTATTGGATTTCCGTTTAGATAAGCTATGGTATTATCAAAGGCAATCATTGCGCGTCTTACCATTGCCTCATTGGTTAAAAAACCGACATGTGGCGTTAAAACTGCATTTTTTGCTTGCAGCAATGGATAGTCTTGTGGAATAGGTGGTTCCATATCAAAGACATCAATCCCAGCTCCTGCAATCGTGCCATCATTCAATGCCTGTGCTAAGGCAGCGTTGTCGACAATCGGACCTCGGGCACAGTTAATCAATATTGCGGTCGGTTTCATCATTTCCAATTTTTCTTTTCCTACCAAGCCTTTTGTTGATGGCAATAGTGGAACGTGTAGCGAGACAATGTCTGATTGTTTAAATACTTCATCTTGAGGAAGATAAGTAATTCCTAATTCTTTTCCTTCTTCGGTTGGCATAAAGTCGTCCGCAATAACAGTCGCGCCGAAAGCTTTGAATAATTGTGCTGTCTCAAGACCGATTTTACCGGCTCCGATAATACCCACTACTTTATCTTTAATTTCAGCACCTTGGAAAGGACCTGAGAAATTTGGCTTACGAAGTTCTTCATTGCCTTTAGTAATACGGCGATAGACATCAAGCACCAGTCCAATTGCAAGCTCTGCGACAGCTGTATTTGCATAACCTGATGCGTTACACATTTTAATGTTATGATTGTCTAGTTGGACATGGTCAAAGCCTGTAAAAGCAACGTTTATTAGTTTTAATTCAGGATTACTTTCAATTACTTCCCTTGGGTATGGGTTGTTTGCTATCATAATGACATCCGCATGCTCACTGCGTTTTTTTAATTCGTCAATATCCGTTGTTTTTGTTGGATAATATACAAATTCATGCCCCATATCTTTCAGAGGCTGAGCAAGTTCGTTAATAAGGTCTTCAGATACATTTAGTGGTTCTAGCAATTTTATAATCATTTGGAATCTCCTTAGTTTTATTGTGATTAAATTCACATTTGATGCTTTAATCATAAATCGAATTGCATTCTAAGTCAATTGTTTTTGTTCGAAATGTCTAATGTTTGTTCATTTTGAACATACAAGTAACGATCATTTATGTATTATAACTTATGGTTCACTTTATCAAAAAAGATAAACACTTCTTAATAAAAGCCCATTTCGGTCGATTTAATGATACTTTTTTTAATTTTAAAAAGTCCATATTAGTTATTCTAGGGGAATTTTTATTTGATTGCATTTTTAGCGAAAAGATTCGTGTAGAAATCAACTTAATTGTGAATAAATATACTATGTTCGTGGCATAGTATATTTTTACAAGAAAAAAACAGACCTCAATTAGAGATCTGTTTTTTTAGGCTCTATAATATTTGGTGTTGGTGAATCATTTTGATTCACTGGCACCATTTTTGTTTTTAAATGCAAAAAGGCCAGTGAACCCCTATAATTTAGTTACCACACAAAACAACAGGAGGACTCACA
>NZ_JBQPRB010000012.1:0-47806 GCF_052266715.1 Jeotgalibaca sp. A122
GGAGCTTCGGCAAGCTGATGAGCTACCTGACGTATAAAGCCAGAGCCAACGGCATCGCCATCCAAAAGGTGGACGAAGCCTACAGTACGCAAACATGTCCTGTTTGCCACAACCGCAAGAAACATGCCGGTCGCAATGTCCTTTGTGCGTGCGGCTACACCAGCCACCGCGACATTCACGGAGCCAAGAACATCCTCAGCAAGACACTGTACGGGAACTTCCTGCCGTCGGCAGTCGCGGAACAGACAAAGTATCTACGACCATGTTAGGGAGTAGTAGATGGCGCGTCGCCGCCCACAAACAGTAAAAACTGTTTGCGTTGCTTTTTGTGGAGAGAAGAAACAGCCACTTCCCAAAGGGAAGCATCTCGGCAACTGTCGAGTCCCGCTGCAGCGTCTCTTTAGACAAAAAGAAACCCCGACTTCAAAATCCGTCAGGATTTAAGTGGGGGAGTGTTCATTTAAGCGATAGAAATATGCATTTCAATTCCGCTGTTATCCTTCAAGATAATGACACCATTATCCTCTTTGTATGTGTAGTCTTTTTCTTTCAAACGACTTAACAAAGCATCCATTTCCTCTTGGTTTGGGACCAACCATTCATAGTAGGCCAAACCTAATTGATTCTCGCGTGGTTCAGGTAAATTTTTACCTGCCCAAGTGTTTGAACCAACGTGATGATGATAATCCCCGGATGCGAAAAATTTCGCTTGGCCGAAGTAATCAGACTTCAAGCCCAATGGAACAATGTTCGTATAGAAATCTTCTGTTCCAGGTAAATCATGGACTGTTAAATGGACATGCCCCATAATCGTTCCGGCTGGCATACCTGTAAATTGTTTTTTGACAGTTCCAAGCACGCCTTCCGCATCCATTTGAATCGTGATTCCTTCGATACGACCGTTTTCACGTCTGTCCCATTCTGATTCGGGTTTATCTGCATAAATTTCAATCCCGTTACCTTCAGGGTCGTTAAAATAAAGCGCTTCACTGTAGCCATGGTCACTTGCACCACCCAGTGGATATTTATTCACCAACAAGTAGTATAGGTATTCTCCTAAATCTTGTCTAGATGGCAATAATAGCGCTAAGTGGAATAATCCTGCTGTAAGTGTCTTCGTTGCATCGGGTTGAATCTGCACGAGTTCCACCAATGGTTCCTTAGTAGATTCCAATCCAAGGGTGATGGCTTTCATTTTTGAATCCAATACCGTCAAACCTACAACCTTTTGATAAAACTCGGACATTTTTTCTAAATCCTTAACCTTTAGCACTACTTTACCTAATTTCCAATCTTTTTCTGTCATTCGAATACCTCTTTCCAATAATGTTATATATTAAATGTTTCAATCGTATATGCCAATTCCGACAAAGGATCATCGGTCCACCAATGACGACCATTACCTAAACAAGCACAGTAGTAAGTGATAGCATCTTCGCTCAATATTTTACGGTAGTGGACATGTCCCATGATACTTTTTGTAATAGGATATTTATCATATAAAGACATATAGCTTTTACTACCCAGAAAGGCGTTGTAATAATCGTAAACCCGATTAGGCAGCGGAACTGTGAAATGTGGATGCGTCACAATGTGGGTCATCAGAATAATTTCTCTTCCTGAAACCTGGGTAATGTCGTCTTCAATTTGATGCAACATCCCCTCAGCCACCTGTTGATCCGACTGGCCCCAATGGACGTATAGTCGGTCATTCCAGCCGCCAACACGTAATTTTTTCGCTTCGAATTCTTCCAGCGTATATTTGTTGCTCGCAAAACCGTAATCATACCAACCGGGATTAGCTACAATTGCAAATCCATCATTTATAATGAAGGGTCTTCCAACGAGCGATTCATCCCGGTCCATGAAGATTTGATTGATTTTCCCGGTGTCCGTCTCTTTATTACGGATAGACCAATAATCATGATTACCAGGAACAAAAAATATTTTTGAAACCTGGTGTTCTTTCATGCGGTCGAGGAAAGCTAAGGAATCATGGTAATCTGAACTGATGTCTCCCGCCAGGAGTAAAGCGTCTATTTCATGATTATAGAGATAATCTGCTAATAAACGGTCATATGTCTGCCCGGGTGCCAACTTTCGTTCGTTTATATCAATATGGAGGTCTGATAAAACACCGAATCTCAATCGAACCGCCTCCTTCAGCTTACTTAAATATAGTATATCACATTGTCTCGAATTTGGAATACTTTTATTCAAATTTTATCATTTTAATTTATTTTTGCCGTGACTGCCACAAATTTTGCTTCTGTCAGCTCTTTTAGATCCAACGGGTTTAACTCTATTTGCATTCCGCGTTTACCTGCAGATACAATTATCGTTTCCATCCCTTCTGCTTCTTGGGCGATAAAAGTTGGATAAAGTTTCTTCATTCCAATCGGCGAAGTTCCTCCACGGATATAGCCTGTCGTTTTTTCTAAATCTCCCAGCGGTAATAACTCGGTTCGTTTGTTGCCACTTGCACTCGCCAAAGCTTTTAAATCTATTTCTGCCAAAGCAGGAATGCAAACGACGATAGGTCCCGTATTATTCCCTTCAATCAGTAATGTCTTAAATACTTTTTCAATCGGTAGAGAACCATTTTTTGCTGCTGTGCGTGCATCCAAATGATCCTCGTGCCATGCATATTCATGAAGCCGGTAAGGAATTTTGGCTTGTTCTACCATCCGGATAGCATTCGTTTTATTGATTTTCTTTTTAGCCATTTCAATCACCTCAAAAAAAATAGAAGAAAGGTTTCCCTTTCTTCCCATTTTAACACGTTTATTTTTCTAGCTCCTCTATTTCAAGCTGAACTGGAACTTTCGTCCCGCCAAATTCATCCTTTATATAGGCTTGGACTTCTTCACTATGGTAAATTTCTCCAAGTTTTAAAATAGCTTCATCATTAGCTTTTTCAGGCTGGGTCACTAAAATATTTACATTTTGTTTTGTATCTTCTGAGACTTCTTCGTAAAATAAGGAGTCGTCAAGAACATTCAATCCACCTTCCAAAGCAATAGAGTTACTAATAAGGGCAATAGCTACGTCCGGTAATACCCGAGGTCCAGTCGTATCATCAATTTCAGTAAATACCAAATTTTTGGGATTTTCGATAATATCGGAAGGAGTGCCGAATGAATCAAAATCCTCCGTCAATGTAATCAATCCCGCTGCTTGTAAAAGTAATAAGCCTCTTGAGGCATTGGAAGGATTGTCAGCGATGGCAACTTCAGCGCCATTGGGCAATTCATCCAGTGACGTATACTGCGAAGAATAGATTCCCATTGGTTCGAGATAGGTCGTTGCAAAAGCAGTAAGTTGATCACCTGATTCTTCATTGAATGATTGCAAATAAGCCCACGATTGGAAAGCATTCACGTCTACCTCTTCATCAACTGTCGCCATATTTAATTGGGGGCCCCCATCTATTTCTTCAATTTCCAGAGTTATGCCCATTTCTTTCGCTGCCTCCGAATCAGCAATATAACGCCAAATATCAGCATCCGACGATTGTGAGCCAACTGTAATCACTTCATTCTTGATTGCTTCTTTTGATTCAGCATTTCCTGCCGTACAAGCGCCTAGAATCATGCTTGCGCCCGCTAAACTTAATCCCAATAGCCACTGTTTTTTATTCATATATAATCCTCTCCTAGTGCATTGTCATGCCACCCGTCACATTTATAGCTTGCCCCGTCATGTATGAAGCGAGGTGACTAGCCAAAAACAGTACAACATGGGCAACTTCATCTGGATTTGCGGTTCTTCCAAGGGGCACTTGTGAACAATCTTCAGCGTATATTTCATCTGCAGTCATGTTCCTGATTAACCCACCTTCGACCCGTTCTCTCTTTTTCATTGCTGTCTCAACAATTCCTGGACAAACTGCATTCACCAAGATGTCATCAGGGGCCAATTCCTTGGCCATGGTCTTGGTTAAACCAATAACGGCATGTTTGGATGCCACGTATCCTCCCATCCCCACATAGCCGTTTTTTCCGGCCTGGGAAGAGATTTGAATGATTCTGCCACTTGATTTATTATCTTTCATCCACTTCGCAACTTTTTTTGAAAATAGATAAACGCCACGGGAATTAATTGCAAAAACCTTATCCCAGTCTTCTAGCTTACTGTCCACCACCACATCCATGGTTGAAATCCCAGCACAGTTAACCAAAATATCTATTTTGCCAAAATGATCCAGAGTATTTTGGATGCACATATCTATCGAATGCTCATTAGCTACATCAACTTGCGCCTGTATTATCTGTCCCTGCATTATTTGGAACGGTTCAGGATAGGCATAATCAATGGAAACGACAGAAGCTCCAGCTTCAGACAAAACCGAAACAATTGCCTCGCCGATACCATTTTTTCCGCCCGTTACGAGGGCAACCTTGTTGGTTAAATCGATAGTTATCATTTTTCGGACCCATTACCCTTCAGTGAATATTCTTTCAAAAGGATCACGGCTAATTCCTTTTTCCAACACTGATCGGGTGTATTCTTTGGCAGCAAACAAACTATGGTCCCGATAATTTCCGCATTCTTTGGCTGTTACCGATGGAACAGTTTCTGTTTCCAACACTTTTTTCAATGTTTTTTCCAATGCTACAGCAATATCCTCTGCAGTTGCCTCATCCCATTTAATGCAATAGAATCCTGTTCGGCAGCCCATTGGCGAGATATCTATAATTCCCGGTAATTCGTCACGCAAGTAGGTGGCCAGTAAATGTTCCAATGTATGTAAAGCTCCTGTGGGGAAAGCATCTTGATTTGGTTGCAAAAAACGTAAATCTATTTTTTGTATTGTACTACCCTGGTTATGCTCAATTCCCGCTATCCTAACGTAAGGTGCTTTCACCAAATTATGATCCAATGTAAAACTTTCAACTTTTGCCATATTTATCATCCTCCGAATATTATTTATAAACAAAAAAAGTCCTTGAAGAAGCAAATTAATGCTTCTTCAAGGACGGGAAATTTTATCTTCACGTGGTACCACCTTTGTTCGTATTGCCCTCACGGACAATACCTCGTCAAGTGCTCAAGGAATAAACCTTGAATACTTCGATGCTGCAACGGGCATCCCCGTAGCTACCTTATATTAATGAATATTCGGCAACTCCACTCTAAGGCCATTTTCTATTTTACTTCCCTTCCCTCTTCTCACCTACCGAGGGTCTCTGCAAAGTTCTGGTAAAATATACTTTCCTTTTCAATGTGTTTGTTCTCATTATTCTCATTTAACTTTAATCTAGAATAACACTGAAAAAGTGGCTTGTCAAACTTATTTTGTATAAGCTTCAGTTAATTGAGGAACAATTTGTTTTTTGCGGGAAACAACACCCGGCAGGAAGACCGTTTGATTTTCCAGCACAACGTCAAATGCAGCCTCTGCTTTGTCTGCACCATTTCCGACAACAAGTAAAGTAGAGTCGCTGTCCACGATATTTGTGATCATCAGGACGAATAAATCATAATTTTCGGCAGCATTTTGCGCTGCCATCAAGCTAGTTAATTCTTCTTGACGATTTAAAACGTCTTGAATAGCTACCGTGTTTACTTGACCTACACGTACTGATTTGTCACCCATTGGGAAAGTTTTCGCATCCAGGCCTAATAACTCTTCACTCGTTTTGCTGTCCAAGTTTGTTCCAGCCTTCAACAAATCCATACCATAGCTGTCTAAATCAATCCCAGCGATTACCGCTAAATCTTTAGCTGCGTCAATATCTTCCTGGGTACATGTTGGTGATTTGAACAACAAAGTATCAGAAACAATGGCTGAGGCCATTAAACCAGCAATTTTTGCAGGAATTTCGATCCCTTTTTCTTTAAACATTTTGTAGATAACTGTATTTGTACATCCTACAGGTTCACTCCGGTAATACAAAGGATTAGCCGTTTCAAAATTTGAAATACGGTGGTGATCAATAACATATTTAATTTCAACATTTGTAATATCAGATGCACTTTGTTGGAACTCGTTATGATCCACAAGCGCAACGGCTGAAACTTCATTTGATACAGTATTAACCACACGTGGTGCCTCAAAGTTGAAATGATTCAAAGCAAAGGCCGTTTCTTCACTAGGACCTTCAAACGCAACCGCTTCTGCTTCAACTCCGATTTCGTTTAAGTAATAAGCAAATGAGATTGCTGATGTGATTGCATCTGTGTCTGGATTTTGATGTCCGAATACTAATAATTTTTCCATAATTGCCCCTCTTTCATCTATCTATCTGTATTTATGATATTAAAAAAAAAAGAAAAGGGCAACGAAATTTCGCCTTTTTCCTTTTTAATGGCACTGTTAAGCGTGCAAGTATCCTTTATATTCGTCACAACGCAATAATTTGCGGGCATTTTCAACACGTTCCTGTGTTGGCGGCTCAATCCCTTCCAACTTATAAGGAATCCCTAATGCCTCATATTTATAGATACCCATCTTATGGTAAGGAAGAATTTCGACTTTTTGCACGTTTTTCAAAGTTGAAATATAATCTCCCAAACGAACTAAATATTCATCATAATCCGATCTTTCTGGGACTAGTACGTGACGAATCCAGACAGGTTTACCAATCTTTGATAAGTATTCGGTCATTTCCAGAATACTATCATTTGGCCACATCGTTAATTCTTTGTGTTTTTGACGGTCGATATGTTTAATATCCATCAAAATCAAATCTGTTACTTTCATTAATTCTTCAAAGCGACCAAAGAATGGCTCGTCATATGTAAAAGGTTGACCGCATGTATCCAGCGCTGTATTAACACCCATGGCTTTAGCTTTTTGGAATAGTTCGATAATAAAATCTATCTGGAGCAATGGTTCACCACCACTTATTGTGAGACCACCTTTTTCTCCCCAGAACTCTCTATATTGCAGAGCCATGTCAAGAACTTGATCTGTCGTCATTTCTTGTCCACCACCAATATTCCACGTATCTGGGTTATGGCAGAATTCGCAACGCATACGACATCCCTGCATAAAAACGATAAAACGGATTCCAGGTCCGTCCACGGAACCAAAACTCTCAGTTGAGTGTACAAAACCTGTCATTGGGTTTGTCATAAGTCATTTCTCCTCCATAGCTTTATCTATATTTCCGACCAAAAAGAGAGAATTTTCTCTCCCTTTAGTCGAAAACGGAGGCGAAGCCTCCGCATTCAATTTTTATTACATACTTTCGTGCATTGTACGGTTGATAACGTCTAGTTGTTGTTCGCGTGTTAATTTAACGAAGTTAACTGCATATCCAGATACACGGATAGTCAATTGTGGATAGTTTTCTGGGTGATCCATAGCATCCAACAATGTTTCGCGGTTAAATACGTTAACGTTCAAGTGATGACCGCCTTTACGTACGTATCCGTCCAACATGTTTGACATGTTTTCTTCTTGAACTTCTGCTTCGCGGCCCAACGCTTTAGGTACGATAGAGAATGTATTTGAGATTCCATCCAATGAATATTTGTAAGGAATTTTAGCAACGGATGAAAGACTTGCCAAAGCGCCGTGTGTATCGCGTCCGTGCAATGGGTTCGCTCCTGGAGCGAATGGTACACCTGCTTTACGGCCATCCGGTGTTGCACCAGTACTCTTACCATAAACCACGTTAGAAGTGATTGTAAGGATTGAAGTGGTATGTTTTGCATCACGGTAAGTTTTATGTTTCTTAACTTTACTCATGAAGTCTTTCAATAACCAGATACCGATTTCGTCAGCGCGGTCATCATTGTTACCGTATTTTGGATAATCGCCTTCGATTTCGAAATCTACAGTAATGCCATCTTCATCGCGGATTGGTTTAACTTTCGCATATTTAATCGCTGAAAGTGAATCAATGGCAACTGAGAACCCAGCGATACCTGTAGCCATAGTCCGCATTACGTGTGTGTCATGCAATGCCATTTCCAAGTTTTCATAGCTGTATTTGTCATGCATGTAGTGGATAACATTCAAAGTATTGATGTAGAGTTCAGCTACCCATTCGTTCATCAAGTCATATTTTTCCATTACTTCGTCGAAATCAAGGTATTCAGAAGTGATTGGTTGGTATTTAGGACCAACTTGTTTTCTGGTAACTTCGTCAACCCCACCGTTGATTGCATAAAGCATTGATTTAGCCAAGTTTGCACGAGCACCAAAGAATTGCATTTGTTTACCGATACGCATTGCAGATACACAACATGCGATTCCGTAATCATCGCCCCACTCTGGACGCATGACATCATCGTTTTCGTATTGGATTGAGCTAGTAGCGATTGAAATATGTGCACAGAAGCGTTTGAAGCCTTCAGGCAAACGTGTTGACCAAAGTACAGTCAAGTTTGGCTCTGGAGCTGTCCCCATATTCTTCAATGTTTGCAAGAAACGGAATGAATTTTTCGTTACTAACGTACGGCCATCTTCACCCATACCCCCGATTGATTCGGTAACCCAAGTCGGATCTCCAGAGAACAAATCATTGTAATCCGGCGTACGTGCAAATTTAACCAGACGTAGTTTCATAACAAAGTGGTCAACAATTTCTTGTGCTTCTTTTTCTGTCAATGTACCGTTTGCCATATCGCGTTGGATGTAGATATCCAAGAATGTAGAAACGCGGCCCAAGGACATAGCAGCACCGTTTTGTTGTTTAACAGCAGCAAGATAACCGAAGTATACCCATTGGAATGCTTCTTTAGCAGTTGTTGCTGGTTTGGAAATATCGTAACCGTAAATGTTTCCTAATTCTTTCAACTCTTTCAAGGCACGGTATTGTTCGCTCATTTCTTCGCGTAGACGCATAATGTCTTCTGACATTGTACCGTTACCCACTACTGCATAATCTTTCAATTTTTCTTGCATCAAGAAATCAACACCATAAAGTGCTACACGGCGGTAATCTCCGATGATACGTCCACGTCCGTATGCATCTGGCAATCCAGTGATGATTTTATTTGAACGTGCTGCACGCATATCTGGTGTGTAAACATCGAATACACCTTGGTTATGTGTTTTTCTCCAATCGCGGAAAATATGCGAAATTTCTGGATCGATTTCATAACCATAAGCTTCAGCTGCTAACTCACTCATACGGATTCCGCCGAATGGTTGCAATGAACGTTTAAAAGGTTTTTCTGTTTGGAAACCAACAATTTGTTCTTTGTCTTTATCCAAATAACCTGCACCGTGAGATGCGATTGTAGACACAACTTTTGTATCCATATCCAACACGCCGCCAGCTTCTCTTTCTTGTTTGGTCAAGTCCATTACTTGATCCCATAATTCATTCGTTTCTTCTGTAGGACCTTCCAAGAATTCTGCATCGCCTTCATAGATTGTGTAGTTTTGTTGGATAAAATCGCGAACGTCAACTTCTTCTTTCCAAGTTTTACCTTTGAAACCTTGCCATTGTTCCATAACGTAAATCCTCCTAAATGATAATTTTTATTTTGTGAAATATGTAACACCTTTAACGAATTCATTATAACACGTTTCAGAGCTTGTGCAATACTTTTCATGCAATTTGTTTCTTTTTTTCATTTCTTTTGTAAATGTCCGCTAATACATTGATAATACAACGTTTTCAAAAATCGTTTTCAATGATAGGTCTTATTCATTAATTATCATATCATGAAAAAACAGGACCCATCTGTATTATAATACAGATGGGTCCTGTTTCATGTTGTATGAATACAGTTTGGATTATTCCTCTAATTGTGAAATTGGAAACATCTTTTTGATTCCATACACGAGCCCATCTTCGGTCTCTACCAGGATGGCAGAACCGTTTGTATAGCGAGGAGTATACGGAATATTTTTACTCATGAGTTCTTTCGTTTTTCCACGTGTCGTTTTAATAGTGTATGTGGATTGCGTATCCGGGTTTGGATCAAGATACACAATACGATGTGGATTCGCCTTTAATTCTTTGATTAACATTAATCCGCGTTTCGCTCTTCCGAGAGGAGAAATTTCGCCTGTCCGGAAACGTTTAGCGTTACCTCGTTGGGTAACGATTAAAACGGTGTGTTTATCGTCCCCGGCTTCAAATACGGTAGCTCCCACTACATGGTCATCTATTCGAAGGTTGATTGCCTTTACCCCACTGGTTCTTATTCCGGTTGGGGAAACTTCTTCAAGCAAATAGCGCAAGCTGAATCCGGCGTGGGTAACAAATAATACTTCAAAATTATGTTCAGTTTCATCAATCAGATGAATATTCTGAACGGTATCGGCTTCTGTTTTCAACTTGATTGCGACTGCTTTTTTCCGTTTATAACCGCGGAAAGTCTGATATTCAGATAAGAGTGTCCGCTTAATCATTCCTTCTTTAGTAACGAACACCACCGATTGTTTATCGGTTAAAGGTTGATTGTGCTTCACAATCGTTGCGTTAATAATCTCCTCACCAGTAGCGAATGGTATGGATTGGGAAATGTGGTGACCCATTTCTTTCCATTTTAATTCCGGAAGTTCATAAATAGGCATATGCATGTAGCTACCTTTATTAGTGAACATGACTATAGCATCCAGTGTTGACGCCTTTTCAACCAACATCGGTTGATCGCCTTCACGTAGGCCAATATCCCCCACATCAGTTGCTGCAAAGGAACGGAAATTAGTTCGCTTGTAATACCCTTCTTGAGTCAGTACGACATAAACTTCCTCATCAGGTATCAGCACTTGCGTCTCGATCTTGATTTCTTCTATTTCAGCTTCCAATGCGGACATACGTGGTGTTGCATATTTCTTCTTAATGGTTAAAAGTTCATTTTTCATAACCATCATCAAGGTTTTCTCATTTTTCAAAATACTCTGATAAGATGCTACTTGCTCATTTAAATCCAGTTTTTCGTTTTGCAAAGCGACAATATCGGTATTTGTTAAACGGTATAATTGTAAAGAAACAATCGCTTCAGCTTGGGTATCTGAGAATTTATAGGTCTTAACTAAATTATTTTTAGCATCTTTTTTATCTTTACTGTTACGAATTAACGCAATTACTTCATCCAAAATCGAGATTACTTTAATCAAGGCATCAACGATATGTAAACGCGCTTCGGCTTTTCGTAAATTATAACCGGTACGACGGGTAATAACCTCTTTCTGGAACTTAATATAAGCATCCAGTATTTGCACCAATCCTACTTGTTTAGGTCGTAATTCATCAATAGCCACCATATTGAAATGATAGTTTACTTGTAAATCCGTATTTTTAAATAGATAGTTTAATATCCCTTCAGCATTGGCATCTTTCTTTAGTTCTACAACAATTTGAAGGCCTTCACGGTCTGTTTCGTCTCGAACCTCGGCTATACCCTCCAATTTACGATTCAGGCGAATTTCATCCATTCTTTTTACCAATAGCGCTTTGTTTACTTCATAGGGAATCTCGTTAATAACGATTTGCTGCTTTCCGCCACGAAGCGATTCAATTTTCGTTTTAGAACGCACAACCACTTTCCCACGCCCGGTTTTATACGCACTCTCAAGTCCTTCTTTCCCTTGGATGATGCCACCTGTTGGAAAATCTGGTCCTTTTACGTATTTCATCAGCTGTTGTACGCTAGCATTGGGATGATCAATTAAATGAACGGTTGCATCCACTACTTCGCCTAAGTTGTGGGGCGGAATATCCGTTGCATAACCAGCTGAGATACCTGTTGTGCCATTGACAAGTAAATTCGGATAACGAGCCGGCAAAACGAGTGGCTCTTCATCCGTATCATCGAAGTTTAAGATAAAATCAACGGTTTCGCTATCGATATCTCCCAGTAATTCACTGGAAATTTTGGCAAGACGCGCTTCCGTATACCGCATTGCAGCAGCCGGATCGCCATCCATACTCCCGTTGTTACCGTGCATCTCAATTAATGGTTCACGCATTTTCCAATCCTGGCTTAAACGCACCATGGCTTCATACACACTTGAATCCCCGTGAGGATGGTAGTTACCAATTACGTTTCCTACCGTTTTAGCTGATTTACGGAATTGTTTTTCGGACGTATTTCCACTGACGTACATAGCGTATAAAATCCGCCGTTGTACGGGTTTCAATCCATCGCGGATATCCGGCAAGGCGCGGTCCTGGATAATGTATTTGGAGTAACGTCCAAATCGGTCTCCCATCACATCTTCCATCATGAGTTCTTTAATTTCATGCTCCTGTGCCATTAAATCTCCCCACTTTCAAAATCCAAGCTCATTTGAGCGGCTTCGTCCGCTTCTTTTCTCAACTGCTCGGCTGCTTCTTCTTGTTTGTGTTTCTTCATTTGATCAGATCCATTCGCATCCGATTCCTCTAAAATACTCTTATCATCTTCAAGCGAGAACTGAACATTATTCTCAATCCATTTTCGTCTTGGCTCTACCTTATTACCCATCAACGTGGTTACCCGTCGCTCCAAGGTCGCTTTGTCGTCGATGACAACACGGATTAAGGTCCTTGACTCCGGATTCATGGTGGTGTCCCACAATTGATCCGCATTCATTTCACCAAGTCCTTTGTAACGTTGAAGAATATAGTTTTTACCGATTTTTTTGATGGCATCGTCCAATTCTTTTTCAGTCCAGGCGTATTCCATAACTTCTTTTTTTCCAACCTTTTTAGAAACTTTATACAAAGGTGGTTGAGCTAAATATACTTTTCCCGCTTCAAGCAGGGGTTTCATATAGCGATAGAAGAATGTTAATAGTAAGGTCTGGATATGCGCACCGTCCGTATCAGCATCGGTCATGATAATAACTTTATCGTAATTTGTATCTTTAATATCGAAATCGGGTCCTACACCCGCTCCAACAGTGTGGATAATGGTGCTGATTTCCTCATTTTTGAGGATGTCCTGCATATTGGCACGTTCCGTATTGATAACTTTACCACGCAAAGGTAAAATCGCCTGGAATTTACGGTCTCGGCCTTGTTTAGCCGACCCCCCTGCGGAATCCCCTTCGACCAAGAATAATTCGTTCTTACTAGCATTTTTCCCTTGTGCTGGTGTCAATTTACCAGACAGGAGTAATTCTCCTTTGCGTTTTTTGCCATTACGTGTTAGTTCTCTAGCTTTACGCGCTGCATCTCGTGCTTCCCGTGCTTTTAGAGATTTACGCACGAGCATTTGTCCAACTTCCCCGTTCTCGATCAAATAGATACTTAAACGTTCATTGATAAGGTTATCGACAATTGCACGGGCTTGTGGTGTTCCTAGTTTTTCTTTGGTTTGGCCTTCAAATTGCAGAATGCCTTCAGGAACACGCAATGATAATACGGCTGTCAGTCCTTCACGGACATCGCTTCCCTCTAAATTCTTTTCTTTCTCTTTTAGAAGTCCGACTTTACGAGCATATTCATTAAATGCTTTGGTCATCCCAGTTTTAGCACCGACTTCATGTGTACCACCATCTTTAGTACGGACGTTATTAACGAAAGAGAGAATCGTTTCTGAATAACCATCATTATATTGGAAGGCAAAATCGACTTCAATATCTTCAACCATGGCTGTAAAGGCAGCCACAGGATTTAATGTATCTTTTTCCTCGTTTAAGTATGTAACAAACTCTTTTATGCCATCCTGATATTGGAAAGTGTCACTCTTGTCATGACGCTCATCGATGATGGTGATTTTCAAACCTTTTAACAAAAAGGCTGACTCACGCATACGTTCAGCCAGAATATCATAATTCAATTGCGCACTACCGAATATAGCTGGATCGGGTAAAAAGTGAACGGATGAACCGTTGGGTTTGTTCACTTTGAGTTGTTTTTTCATTTTCCCTTTCGGCTTTCCACCATTTGAAAATGACAAAGTATAAAGGGTTTTATCCCGGATTACATTAACATCCAAAAACGCTGAAAGAGCATTTACAACACTAGCCCCAACCCCGTGTAAACCACCGGATGTTTTATAACCACCTTCTTGGCCAAACTTTCCTCCCGCATGAAGCACGGTAAAAATAACCTGGATAGTTGGAATACCACTTTGGTGCATCCCCGTTGGCATCCCCCGACCATTGTCGGTGACCGTAACGCTTTGGTCTTCATGTATTTTTATAACAATTTCATCGGCAAAACCGGATAACGCTTCGTCCACTGCGTTGTCCACAATCTCATATACCATATGGTGTAGACCACGGCTATCTGTTGACCCAATATACATACCAGGTCTCTTTCTGACTGCTTCTAATCCTTCAAGGACTTGGATTGAATCGTCATTGTATTGATTCGTTTTTCTTTCAACCATCATTAAACTCCTTTGTTCTACAGAACTCGAACATCCATTCTACCATAATACTTTAAAATCAACTTGATGTAAAAGATATTTCCTGATTTTTCTGCTCAAAATGCTTTAGCATCGGGCTTTTAATAAAAATATAATAGGAAATAGCCACTTTTAGTGGTAAACTAGCTACAAAGTATATTCTGATTATTAGGAGTGACATGTTTGAATACCGTATTCGCTATAGTTTTAGCATATTTATTAGGTTCTATTCCCTCGGGTGTCTGGATTGGGAAAGGTTTTTATAAGACGGATATAAGGGAACACGGGAGTGGAAACATGGGAACAACCAATACCTTCCGCGTTCTAGGCACAAAAGCTGGAATCATTGTTTTAGTAATGGATATATTAAAAGGTTCCCTAGCAACACTATTACCATTGTGGTTGAATGTCCCTATCCATCCGCTATTTACTGGAGTCCTAGCTGCAGTTGGGCATACATTACCCATTTTCGCCAACTTTAGAGGTGGAAAGGCCGTTGCAACTAGTGCCGGAATCATTTTAGCATATAATCCGTTATTTTTTACACTTGCTATTACTTGTTTTCTAATTTATTTACTATTGTCCAGTATGGTTAGTTTTGCAAGCATCGCGGCTTGTTTGAGCGCTGTTTTGATTTCTTTATTTATGGGGGATTTTTGGTTGATAGTCGTGACAATGGCATTAACTACCTATATCATCATCCGCCATCGCGAAAATATTCAAAGGATCCGCCAAGGAACAGAGAGTCTTGTTCCATTCGGACTCAACTACAAGAGGAAAAATAAGCAATAAAAAAGATGCCATCAGGCATCTTTTTTATATTTCTAGTTTTTGTTTCATCTGCTGCAGTAGTACTTCTGAACTTACCTTGATATACGTTCCTTTCATCCCTAACGATCTAGATTCCAGGATACGGGCCGACTCTAATTTACGTAAGGCGTTAACAATCACTGAGCGCGTGATTCCCTTGCTTGCTGAAATTTGAGAAGCATTAATACGTGTTTCCAGCCCCTCAATTTGACTGAAAATTTCGGTGATTGCTTCCGTTTCACTGAAAGAGAGCGACTGCAAGGCAATTGTAACAGCCGTTTCAGCCCTTGTGGCCATTTCAGTTTTGATATTTTTCAGATGGAGAACCTCCACCCCAATCACAGTTGCACTATGCTCAGCCAAGATTAAATCACCACTGTCAAAAGGACGATTGAGGCGTGCAAATATGAGGCTACCTAAACGAACCCCGGCCGCAAAAATGGGGGTCACGGTCGTAAGACCGGTAACGAAAATGTCTCTCGTTTCCACAGGAAAAACACTTAAGTCCGATTCGATGCCAATATTGGCTGTCGTACGCTTGATTTTGTTTATTTCATCCGTGTATACGAGCGGGAATTTTTGGTCCACCAACATTTGCTTAACACGCGCATTATTAATATCAATCGCTTCGCTAAAGCCAAGCAGTGTGCCTTCTTCATCGATTAAATAAGTATTTGCTCCCAGGATCTCCGCCAAACGCTCTATCATATCCAAAAACGGCAAATCATTTATTTTTTCACGGTTAATGAAGCCACCTTCTTTTTGCAGCATGCGATTGATTGTTCTTAATCGTTCCAATATTTCATCCATTTACTTCAACCTCACAGAATATAGCGTCTTAAATCTTGGTCCTCAACAATATATGCTAATTTTTCATCAACATAGTTTGCTGTGATTGTTATTTGTTGCCCTGGCATATCCGGAGATTCAAATAAAAGATCTTCTAATAATTTTTCTAAAATAGTATGAAGACGACGGGCACCAATGTTATCCGTTTCATCATTCATTTTTGCGGCAATAGCAGCAATACGTTCAATTGATTCTTTGGTAAAGGTAACCACGACATTTTCTGTTTCCAAGAGTGCACGGTACTGCTTCACTAGCGAATTATCAGGTTCAGTTAGAATGCGGACAAAATCATCTTCCGTTAAATCATCCAGTTCCACCCGAATTGGAAAACGCCCTTGCAGTTCCGGAATTAAATCACTCGGTTTTGCAACATGGAATGCCCCTGAGGCAATAAACAGAATATGATCCGTTTGAATATTACCATATTTCGTTGAGACTTGTGACCCTTCCACGATTGGCAGGATATCTCGTTGAACACCTTCTCGTGAAACTTGACCGCCTTGATCGGATTTGGAAGTAATTTTATCAATCTCATCAATGAAAATAATGCCGTTTTCTTCCGCCATTCGCAAAGCCTCAGCTGATAAATCATTTTTATCGATTAGATTGTCTGTTTCTTCATCCGTTAAAACTTTGATGGCGTCTTTGACTTTCATCGTCCGTTTAACTTTTCTTTTAGGAGTCATGGAGTCCAACGCGGATTGTAACATCATCATTTGTTCATTATTCCCCATTGTACCCATTGGATTGCCGGTTTTTTCTACAACTTTAATGGTCACATCGCGGTTGTCCAAAATGCCTTTTCTTAACTGCTCGACGATTTCACGGCGTTCAGTAGCAATCTCTGCTGTTACTTCTTCCGTTTCTTCCTCTTCAGGCAGCATGGTATCTGTTGGGAGCCCGAATTGCTGAAACATGTTATACATACTATTTTGATTAGGAGCTTGTTTCTTTTTAATGCCAGGTTTCAAGGCCTGAGCAATGCGCTCCAAAGCTTTAGCGTTCGCTTGGCTATAAACATCACTACGTTTTTCATTTTCGACTATTAAAATCGCATTTTCGACCAAATCACGAACCATGGATTCAACGTCACGACCCACATACCCAACTTCAGTAAACTTTGTCGCTTCCACTTTTACAAATGGGGCATGGACAAGGTTAGCCAAGCGACGCGCAATTTCAGTTTTACCAACACCAGTTGGTCCAATCATCAAAATATTTTTGGGCGTTACTTCTTTCTGCATCTGGTCAGTTAATTGCATGCGACGATATCTATTACGCAAGGCAACTGCCACAGATTTTTTGGCATCATTTTGGCCAATAATATATTTATCAAGTTCAGCAACCACTTGCCGTGGTGTTTGGTTAGCTTTTACAATCATTAATGAACACTCCTTATTAAACGAATTCCTCAACGATAATATGGTCATTTGTAAATACACATATTTCTGAAGCAATCTTCAGACTTTGGTAAGCCATATCTCGTGCGGATTGATTGTTAGAATTCCGCTTCAAAGCCCGAGCCGCTGCCAATGCAAAATTCCCACCAGATCCAATTGTTAAAATTCCATCATCTGGCTCAATTACCTCACCACTTCCTGATACTAAAAACATTTGGTCTTTGTCCATCACGATCAACAAAGCTTCTAGTTTTTGCATGGCACGATCACCGCGCCATTCGCGGGCAACCTCAATTGAAGCACGCATTAAATTTCCTTTATGTTGGTTCAGTTTTGCTTCGAATTTATCTTCAAGCGTAAAAGCGTCGGCAACGCCACCCGCAAAACCCACGATAACCTTGTCATTATAGATTCTACGGATTTTCTTTGCGGATCCTTTCATGATGACGGATTCACCCATAGTTATCTGGCCATCGCCAGCCATCGCTGATTTCCCATTATGCTGAATTGCACAAATTGTTGTCATAATAAAACTTCCTTCCATTGTTTCTTTCGCTAATTATCGGTTCTCCGCTTCGCACGGGGATGAAAAGCTTGATAATTTCTTTGTAAGGCATCTTTCGTCACATGTGTGTAAATTTGCGTGGATGAAAGACTGGCATGTCCGAGCAATTCCTGGACCGTTCTTAAATCAGCACCCTCATTCAACATGTCAGTCGCAAAGGTATGACGTAACATGTGCGGATGCAAATTACCGGTTTGCCCAGATTTTTTCATGATTTGTTTCAAAATATGCTCAATCCCGCCAGACGTTAAAGGTTCGCCTAACCGATTAACGAATAGATAATCGTGTTCTTGCTTGTATTTTGTCATCAGAACCGAGCGTCCCTTTTCCAAATAGAAAGTAATAGCTTCCAAGGCAAAATGGCCAAAAGGCACATAACGCTCTTTGTTTCCCTTACCATATATCAAAATGACTCCTAGTGTTGTATCAATATCTGCCATTTGGATATTTCTACATTCGCTGACCCGGATACCAGTTGCATACAGAAGCTCTAATAAAGCAACATTTCGGTAGTCCAATGGCTCTGTCCCACTGGCTGCGTCGAATAGTTTCTCTAATTCTTCCTGATAAAGATGTTTGGGGAGCCGTAACGTGCGATTTTTGTAAGAAATGGATGCTACTGGATTTTCACTGATTTTGTTCTCCCGAAGTAAAAAGCTATAAAAGCCCCGTAAACTCGAGAGCATTCTGGAGATACTATTCCGACTTAATTGCTCTTCATCCAGAAAGCTAAGGAATAAGCGGATATCTATTAATTTAACATCCTTAAATGCCGCTTGCCCCGTATTACTGAGATAAGACTCAAATTTTTTCAGGTCCTGAAGATAAGCTTTGACTGTCTCATCGGAATACCTTCTCTCAATCGCTAAGTAATGGATGAAAGCTTCCAACCATATATGATTTTCTTCCATCGTCCAACCTCCCATCCTTATCCTAAAATATCATAAGGTTTACTTTTGTTCAATTCCAGATAGGAACGTTGACAATTCATTTTTGGACAATGGTATTTTGACAACGTTTTCTGATATTGTACCAAAAAAAGAAGCACTTATGCTTCTTTTTTGGAGATATTCTATTTTTGAACTTCTTCTTCATAGTCACAATGGCTACATTTTACTTGTTGTCCACCACGGACCTTCTTTTGCACCAGATAATGATCACATTTAGGGCAATTCCGACCAATTGGTTTATCCCACGAAACGAATTCACAATCAGGGTACCGATCGCACCCGAAGAATATTCTGTTTTTCTTGGATTTACGTTCAATGACTTCCCCTTCTTTACAAAGCGGGCATTTAACATTGATTTTCTTCACGATTGCCTTGGTATTGCGGCAGTCTGGGAAGTTGCTACAAGCATAGAATTTACCGAATTTACCAATTTTGATAACCATGGGGCTACCGCACAGTTCGCAATCGAATCCTGCTGGTTCATCCTTGATTTCGATTTTTTCCATTTCTACTTCTGCTTTTTTGAGGTGTTTCTCAAAAGGTTTATAGAACGCATCGATAACTTTAACCCATTCTAATTTACCTTCTTCAACAGCATCCAAATCCTTTTCCATATCCGCTGTAAATGAGACATCAACGATTTCAGGGAAATAGCTGTCTACTAAGCCATGTACAATTGTACCTAATTCAGTTGGTTCAAATCGTTTGGCCACGAGTTTAACGTAATAGCGACGCTGAATTGTTTCAATCGTTGGGGAGTATGTAGAAGGTCTTCCTACACCGTTTTCTTCCAACGCTTTAATAAGAGAAGCTTCTGAATAACGTGCTGGTGGTTGTGTAAAGTGTTGGTTTGGAATGATGTCTTTTGAATAGACAACATCTCCAACATTTAGCTCTGGCAGCATATTATCCTTTGTTTTATTGTCTTGATAAACTTTTCTAAATCCAGGGAATTTTTCTTTCGAACCATTAGCCCGGAAAACCAAATCTTGATTGGCCAAGTGAACGCGCATGGTGTCAAAAATTGCTGGTTGCATCTGGCTGGCTACAAATCGTGACCAGATAAGTTGATACAATTTAAACTGGTCTTTGCTCAAGTATTGCTCGATATCCGCTGGTTTTCGCATCACACTGGATGGCCTGATCGCTTCATGGGCATCTTGAGATCCTGTTGAGGATTTATCAGCACGTGGTTTATTCCGAGCATACTCCTGTCCATATTCATCAAGTACAAATTGATGTGTTTCAGAAACAGCACTATCCGCAACACGTGTCGAATCCGTACGCATATAGGTAATCAAACCGACAGAACCTTCTTTACCAAGGGAAATCCCTTCATATAATTGTTGGGCAACCATCATCGTTTTTCTAGTTCTGAAGTTTAACTTATTCGCTGCATCTTGTTGTAAACTGGATGTTGTAAAGGGCGGTGCGGGATTTCTTTTTTGTTGTTTCTTTTCTACATCGGAAACCAGGAATTCATTTCCGGATAATTTCGCCAAGGCTGACTTGGCTTCTTCTTCATTTGAAAGTTTGGCTTTTTTACCATCGTTGAAACCATAAAAACTAGCTTCAAAAATACTCTTATCTTTTTGGAAAGTACCATCCAACGTCCAGGATTCTACTGGTTCGAAGTTAGAGATTTCCTCTTCACGATTGATGATAAGTTTCAGGGCAACTGACTGAACGCGTCCGGCACTCAAACCTTTTTTTACTTTCTTCCATAATATAGGAGAGATTGAATAACCAACTACCCGGTCTAATACCCGCCTAGCCGTTTGAGCGGAAACCAGATCCAGATTGATGGGTCTTGGATTTTTTATTGCTTCTTTAACTGCCGTTTTTGTTACTTCATTATAAATAACACGGATGTTATCGGATGGGTCTAGTCCTAGCAAGTAAGCCAAGTGCCAGGCAATAGCCTCACCTTCCCTATCCGGGTCAGATGCGAGAAATATTTTTTCTGCACCTTTTGCATATTTTTTCAGTTCCTTGATTAAAGGACCTTTTCCCCTGATGGAGATATAGTCCGGTTGGTAATTGTTCTCAAAATCAACCGCCATGCGGCTTTTTGGTAAGTCACGTAAATGGCCTTTACTTGCAACCACTTTATAATTGCGACCGAGATATTTTTCGATTGTTTTCGCTTTTGTTGGTGATTCTACGATCACCAAATATTTATAGGCCAAAGGAAAACTCCTTTCATTACTTACTTGTCATTATCATGACCTGAAATCGTTTATCATCTTATGCTATTAATTAGAGTTTTGTCAAATATTTATTTTTTTTGCCAAAAACCAATCATTTCTGAAACGATATCTTCAAAGCTTAAAACTGCTTTGGCTCCCGCCTGTATTAATTGATTGGTTCCTTTATAAGCAGCATTTAAAATGTTTCCGGGAACAGCAAAGACTTCTCGATTTTCTTGAAGAGCCACATTTGCAGTAATCAAACTGCCTGACTTTTCTTTGGCTTCCACAACCAATACCCCTTGCGAAAGACCTGCAATAATGCGATTTCGCATCGGAAAATGATGTCTTTGAGGCCCGACACTTAATGGATATTCGCTCAGAACCAACTGCGTTTTCAACATTACTTTTTGTAATTCTTTATTCTCAGCCGGATAAAATTGGTCCATCCCTGTCCCGATAACAGCTATTGTAGCACCGTTATGTTTGATTGTCTGTTTATGGACCTCGCGATCTACTCCTTTAGCTAAGCCGCTGACGGTTATGATTCCCGCCCGCACAACTTCTGGAGTAATGGTGGCTATCACATTTTTTCCATATTCTGTTATCTGGCGGCTACCCACAATGCCCAAGCGCTTGCCTCTTGTTAATTCCCAATCCCCTTGAAAATAGATGACAACAGGGGGAAGGTAAATCTCCTTTAACTCATCAGGATAATCTTCATCGATGATTGTACAAACTTTCGTACCTGTTCGCTGAAGCTTCTCCATTTTGCGGTTGATATTTTCAATTTCCAATGCTTTTTTGACTGCATCTAATTTTTTGCAAGCCGTGTTGTAGTTTTGCCAAATACCTTTTCTCAAGATAATGTCTTCCAGTGCTAATTGCGGATCATTGATTAGAGCTACGGTAATTGCTACCATTTCTTCAGCACTAAATACATTCACGAGCGAACAAATGATTAATTTGTTTCGTATTAATTTTCTCATAAAAAAACTCCTTTCTCTCTATGTATATATAGAGAAAAAAGAGCCAAAAACTTTTTTTTAGTTTAAATTATTTTTCGCCATCGTTTTTATTGGTTCAAAACTCAATCGGTGAATTGAG
Organism: Jeotgalibaca sp. A122; assembly: GCF_052266715.1. NCBI lineage: Bacteria > Bacillati > Bacillota > Bacilli > Lactobacillales > Carnobacteriaceae > Jeotgalibaca > Jeotgalibaca sp. A122. The sequence continues at coordinate 22,124 of NZ_JBQPRB010000012.1, forward strand.
GTGAAACCGTATTGTTCCAGCCCTTCCAAGTGTGCTTTTGTTCCATATCCGGCATTTTTCTCAAATGCATAATGGGGATATTCTTTGGCATACTCTTCCATAAGACGGTCCCGGTATACTTTTGCAACAATACTGGCCGCTGCGATGGAATAGGACTTAGCATCGCCTTTGATAAGGGAGATTTGCTTCACAGGAAGTGCCAACTTCATTGCATCAATCAATAAGGCATCCGGAGATTCGGGTAAATTGGCTACAGCAGCCATCATGGCTATTTTAGTAGCCTCATAAATATTCAAGGAATCAATATCGGTATTTTCTACTATACCGATACCCACTTGAGCTTTGTCAAGAATGATATCGTAGAGTTCGTTACGCACTTTTTTTGATAATTTTTTTGAGTCATTGATCCGTAATGCAGGCATATCCTCGGGCAAAATAACAGCTGCTGAAACAACGGGACCTGCTAGGGGTCCTCTTCCTACTTCATCAATACCAGCAATACATTGATAACCTTCTGCTTTTAATTGGTTTTCAAAAAGCAACATGTTAGCCTGATGTTGCAAGAGATTTTGGCGCTTTTCATGTTGATTGCGCCATTTTTTCAGCTCATTGAGGACCCCTTTACGGGTATCCGTACTGAGTTCAGAAAAAAATGGATGGGTCGGCTCAGTAATTTCAGCCAAAATAGTTTTTATTTCGCCAATGGAATATTTATTGCTCATTGCTTAACTCCCGTGAATCTTGATGGATTACTGGAACACTATCAAGAGTATAGGTGCCTAATTTCCCATCACGAATATCAAAAATCAACTTTTCGCTGGCACGTTCATAGTCTTCGCCAAAATTTAACTTCTTGGTCAACTCCATCAGCAATTCTGGGTACGTTTTTTCATCCATTGTTTCTGAAAGATGATAGGTTGCCGCTATTCTTCCAGGGTAATGGTTGATGAAAAATTCCAGTGCGTGTAAAGCAATATCATCTTTGTGGAAAAGTGTGTCCTTGATAGCGCCCGTTAGAGCTAACTTCACTCCTACTGTTTGATCTTCGAACTTATGCCATAAAATACCTGGTGTATCCAGAAGCTCAAAATCATCGCCAATTTTTAGCCATTGCTGTTGTTGCGTAACACCTGGCTTATTAGCTGTTTTGGCCCGGTTTTTCTTTATCATCTGATTAATAAACGTTGACTTCCCAACATTCGGTATACCTAAAACCATTAAGCGAATAGCACGCGGCTTCAATCCTTTAGATTTACGGACCGCCATTTTCTCAGCCATCATTTCTTTGATTATTTTCTTGGTTCGAGTAATGTCGGATTGGCTAAAGGTATTGATAGCAACTGCTTGTTGGTTTTTATCAACGTGACTGAAATAGGCAAGCCATCTATCCGTGCTGCTTCGATCTGCTAAATCGGCTTTATTCATAATAATCAAACGTGGTTTATTCCCAACAATTTCATCCATTAAAGGGTTACGGCTTGATTCTGGAATACGCGCATCCACCAATTCAAGGACAATATCAACCATATTTCTGTTTTCGATTGCTTCTCTTTTAGCTTTGGCCATATGCCCAGGGAACCATTGAATCTGCATTTATTTACGCCTCCATTAATCTATAAATGAGGGTGAGACAAAAGGTCTCACCCTCTTTGTATTCTTGCTAATAGTTACTCATTTTCTCCTAAAAAACCTATCTTATCTAATGGCCATATTCTCAAACTGGATGTCCCTTCAATCTCTTCAGCGGGTACAAATCCAAACATGCGACTATCTTTGGATACTTGACGGTTGTCGCCCATAACAAAAAATGTGTCTGGTGGCACAACTGCAGAAGTACTTCCGGGAATATCAACTAACGAAAAATCGTTTGTGATTTGCCCTTCGTTCACCGTTTCTTTCAACGGTTCAAGATAATGTTCTTCAACTAGTTCACCATTGATGAATAAGTCATCTTTATAATATGTGATTTCATCACCAGGCAGACCAATGACACGTTTCACATATTCTTCGTCATCGGTTGGATTGTCCGGGGCGGGAAATACTACGACATCAAATCGATCCACATTTCCCAAACGATTTAAAATCAAGCGGTCGCCACTCGTTAGTGTTGGTACCATTGAATCACCAACCACTTCAAAAGGAAAGAATAAGAAGGTTCTGATAAGAATAAATAACACATAAGCAACTACAACTGATAGCAATATATTTACAATCTCTTTTATTAAGTTGTAACCTCTGCTTTTGTTTTCCTTTTGGTTATTATCCATATGAACACTCCTTTATTTGATTCGATAGACTTACTTTATCCAGGCAATTTGATCAAATGGATAAATAATTACCCGCGCTTTTCCTACCACAGATTCTCCAGGAACAAACCCAAACATGCGGCTGTCTTTGCTTCTTGGCCTGTTGTCTCCCAAGACAAAATAATGACCTTCTGGAACTTTACGTTCATCATCTGATTCAATAATAGAAAAATCAGAAGTAAAAATTTGATTCGATTCCAATTTTTTAGCCAAAAACGGTTCCGAAATTCGTTTCCCATTTATATACAACTGGTCATTTTTGTAAGCGACAGTCTCCCCAGGCAGGCCAATCACCCGTTTAATATAAGTGGCGTCTTTATCATCATGGAATAAAATGATATCAAAACGATCAATTGACTTACTCTGATGATATATTAAATAACTATCGGGAATTAAAGTAGGTGCCATTGAATCGCCCGCTACTTGCAAAGGTATAAATACAAAGTAACGAACGAAGAGTGCCAAAGCAATGGCTACAGCAAAAGCCTTAAACCATTGCCAAATAGTTTCAGAAAGTGATTTTCTCATTTACTCACTCATATTCCCCAATAATTCCAGTGCTTTATCCAGCTGGGTATCATTTTCTGAAATAACTTCTCGAAGTTCTTCCACTAATCCAACTGAAGTTTGGTCATCAATTTCACCTGTCTGTGACAAATCGTTATCTTGTTGGAATTGCTTGACTGCTTCCACCGTATCATAGTCATAATAGCCATCAGCGACCAAAGAATAACCAACTGCACTCAGCATTTCTTCTACATTTTTAACTGCTTCAGAAACAGATCCAACTTCATAAGTCGCAGTAGAATCAATAATTGTCAAGAAGGCGTATGAAGGCAACTCAACTTCATGGTCAGGGGCAATCCCTTCTCCATGAATCCAGTTCCCTGCTGGTGTTAACCATTTTGCCACCGTTAACTTGAGTTCACTGTCCTCCGTAAGAGGATAAATGGATTGAACAGTACCCTTTCCAAAGGTGGTCATCCCAACCAAAGGAACCTCTGCTTCTTCTTTCATGATACCTGCTACGATTTCTGAAGCACTAGCACTTCCCTCGTCAATCAGCATGATTACCGGTTCATCAATTTGGAACTCGCCATATTCTTGATCATTTGCCTTTATGATATAAGGATTACCATTTTTTTCTTCCGTTTGCATCAGAATAGCGCCATCCTCTACAAACATATTCCCAATTTTCAAAGCCTGGTCAAGTAAACCACCCGGATTTTGTCTAAAATCGAAAACGAATTTTTTTGCACCTTGTTCCCGTAACGCCTCTACTCCAGTAACAATTTCATCATAAGTAGGTCTGGCAAAACTGAACACTGAAATCACGCCGATTTCCGGATTTTCTTTTGATAATTCATAAGATACGGTTTCAATTGGAATCGTATCCCTCATAATTTCCACAGTGAATATTTGCGTTCCACGTTGAATTTCTAAACTAACCGAAGTCCCGCGTTCACCACGAATGAGGTTGACTGCTTCTGAAGCTGTCATCCCAGACAATGAAGTTCCGTCAGCACTCAAGACAATGTCATTAGGTAATAAGCCTGCTTTATCGGCTGGCGCACCTTTGATGGGTGAAACGATGACTATCTGATCATTAATGCTCATAATTTCAGCACCAATACCTTCAAACGAAGAGGAAATTGTTTCGTCCATTGTTTCAGTTTCTTCAATATTCAAATATTGGCTGTAAGGATCCTCGATAGCATTGACCATTCCTGCCAATGCTCCTTCAAGTAAATCTTCTTCATTAACGTCTTCGATATAATTTGAGAGGATAATTTCATAGACGGCCTGAATATTTTGCGAACCGGGCACATCTTGAATGTCCTTTATGGTTTGCGTTGACTCTGACTGAGAATTACTCGTATCGCGATTGGCAAGATTTACTTGATTGCTTTTTGCGAATATAAAAGTCACTCCCGCAGAAATCGCAGCAACTAAAATAAGGGATAACAAGTAAACAGGAAGTTTGATGCCCACTTTTCTTTTTTTATTGTTTTTATTCATATTCATTTGTATGGGGACCTCCTTCAGGATAGTTGAACAGTGTTTATTTCAATACGCTGTCCAAAGCAACCAACATCATATCATCAAATGTACGTTCGCGCTCTTCAGAAGTGGTTTCTTCTCCTGTCAGGATATGATCACTAATAGTTAAAATCGCAAGTGCATTTACATGATGTTGCGCTGCCAACATATAGAGGCCTGTCGCTTCCATTTCGATTGCCAAGACACCATAGTCAGCTAGTTTCTTTGTGTCTAATTCTTGATTATAGAAACGGTCTGAGGAAAGAACATTACCAACATGAATGTTTAATCCACGTTCTTTAGCAGTATTGTAAGCATCATATAGCAAGTTGAAACTCGCAAGCGGAGCAAAGTTTACTTGATTATTGAAAATATTAGAGACAACACTTGAATCCGAAGTTGCGCCTTGTGCTAAAACAATGTCACGGATATGAACATCTTCCTGGATACTTCCCGCCGAACCTACACGAATTAAGTTTTTAACACCATACTCGGTAATGAGTTCATTCGCATAAATCATAATGGATGGAAGCCCCATTCCTGTACCTTGAACCGATACGCGTTTACCTTTGTAGGTACCAGTGTATCCAAACATGTTGCGGACAGAATTGTACTGAACTACGTCTTCCAAGTATGTTTCAGCGATATATTTAGCCCGTAGTGGATCCCCTGGTAATAAAACTGTTTCTGCTATTTCTCCTGGTTTTGCTGCAATATGTGTACTCATAAATTAATCCCCACTTTTTCTTAATATTTTATTTGCTTGCTCTTTTCTTTCTTTGAACTGGCTATACATCTCATCAAAATCATCCATGTGATTAGAATATTCACCACTCAACTCCAGATAATCCGCTAATATGTAGTAATCAGAATGATTTCTGGGAAATCCAGTATCTTTGTCTAACTTGTTTGCAAACTGGACCATGGAATCTTTTTTGTTGCGATCCCTAAAAGTCATTGCAAATTGATAAAATTGCTGGTCCATTTTTCCCCTCCAGTCTATTCATTATTCTTATTGTAGCAAATTTTCTTTTGTTATGGTTATGATAAAGGTGTATTCTGCAACATCTTTATCGATTTTCTCAAGTTTTATTCTCTGTATAGCATCAGTTTGAATTTCAGAAAGCAAAATTATAATCATCTGTGCTTTCGAATCAATCAAAATGGGTATTTCAGCATCCAGTTGGGTCGCAAGTAATTGCAATACTTGTGCGATAGGTAACGTCAGTTTACCTAGTTTAACATCATTAACTTTTAATTGGAGATTTCCGTCCTCCATTGCGAACGGATCCGCCTCAATTTGATAGCTAGTCTCAAACCCAAACACAGATAACTCACCTAAAACTAGTAGCGCTTGGTCTGAAATTTTAATTTGGGGGACACGCTCAGTTGCGCTATTTTCACTTATTGCGAATTGTAATAACTCTTCTAAATCTTTATTTTCCAAGGTTATTGTCGCTGCAATCGTATCTTTATCGTTTTCTGATACTGTGCTCTTATTCTCAAGTGCTATTTCGTTCACATCATTGTCTATGGGTTTCAATAAATTTAAGGCATAGAAAATGGCTCCAATATTTATTGAAAGCAAAAGTATAAAAGCCCATTTCCACCCGGCATTTGAACGTTTTCCCCGTTGCTTAAACACGCAATCACCCTCAATCTAAGACTACTTGTTTTTTCTAATTCTAGCACTAAATGTGTTATACTTCTATTAGATATGTTCGAAATAAACATGAGCGACGAAATATGGAGGTTAACCTATGTCAAATCAAACACTTGAAATCAAAAAAAGCGACCTTGTCATGGAAGTTCTAAACGCAATTACCCATGGAATTGGCACCCTACTCAGTATTGTCGCGTTAGTATTTTTGGTTGCTAAAGGGATACAATCGGGTGATGGCATCCATTTGACTGCCTACCTCGTTTATGGCATATCCATGATCCTGTTATTTCTTGCATCCACACTCTATCATAGCTTTAGTTTTACCCGATTCAAAAACATTTTTCACTATATCGATCATGCTGCTATCTATCTGTTGATTGCTGGGAGCTACACCCCCTTTTGTTTAATAGCACTGGAAGGAACCCAGGCGAAAGTATTATTTATTTCAGTTTGGGGGATTGCCTTGGTTGGGGTAGTCCTTAAAGTGTTTTTCGTGGGAAAATATAACAAGCTATCGACTATTTTGTATTTAATGATGGGTTGGCTCGCAATATTCTTAATTAAACCAATTAGTGCATATTTAGGAACAAGTGGATTAACCTTGATGATATTAGGTGGTTTAGCCTATAGTTTGGGTACTATATTCTATAGTATTAAACGATTCAAATTCATGCATGTCATTTGGCATCTTTTTGTTCTTGCAGGGGCTGCCTTCCACTATTTCACAGTATTACTTTACGTCTAAAAAAACCGGAAAATCTGTAAAAGATTTTCCGGTTTTTTTATTTTCTTTTGAATGTTTGAAAACGATGGGCGTATTTATTCTTTTCGTCAACGGTTCCTTCTGTTTCTTCAACTAATTCCCATTCATCCCAATTTACTTCAGGAAAAAAAGTATCACCATCGAAAGTACCACTTATTTTTGTTCGTATAAGTACATCGGCTTCCGGAAGGAATTTTTTGTATATCTCGCTTCCACCAATTACATAAATGTCCTCATCGGGTAAATCATTCAAACGGTTTATCACAACCGCACCCGGTGCTTCGTAATCATTTTGGCGTGTCAACACATAATTTTTACGATTTGGTAACGGACGGTTCCCCATGCTTTCAAAAGTTTTGCGACCCATGACAATGGTTTGTCCATTTGTTGTGGTTTTAAAAAATTTTAAATCATTTGGAAGGTGCCATGGCAGTTTGCCATTTTTACCAATCGCCCCTGCATCATCTTCAGCCCAAACCAGTATGTACATTTATACCCCTACTTTCCTATACCGCTATCGGCGCTTTAATCCTTGGATGACTCTTATATCCTTTGACGACAATATCATCTTTCTCCATGTCAAAGATGGATTTTTCTGGATTTTTAATAACCAGTTCAGGTAATTCATATACTTCGCGAGAAAGTTGCTCTTTAATTTGGTCCATATGGTTTAAGTAAAGATGTGCATCCCCAAAAGTATGGATGAATTCTCCCACTTTTAAGCCTGTCTCATTCGCAATAAGATGCGTTAACAAAGCATAACTGGCAATATTAAAAGGAACCCCTAAAAATACATCCGCACTCCGTTGATACAGCTGGCAACTCAATTTACCATCAGCAACAAAAAATTGGAATAAAGTATGGCAAGGTGGTAAAGCCATATTTGGAACGTCTTCTGGATTCCAGGCTGACACAATTAAGCGCCTAGAATCCGGAGTTGTTTTAATCATTTTAATAACGTCCTTGATTTGATCAATGGTCTCCCCTTGCGTTGTTTTCCAATGACGCCATTGCGAACCGTATATATTCCCCAGCTCGCCATATTTTTCAGAAAAGATATCATCAGTTAAAACTTTCTCCCTGAACGCGGATAACTGTTCTTGATAAACTTCATTAAACGCTTCATCCTGTACTGCTCGTCTACCAAAATCAGTCATATCAGGCCCTTGGTAATCAGTTGATTTACTATAACGTTCAAAGGCCCATTCATCCCAAATGTGATTATTGTTTTCCAGTAAGTAACGGATATTGGTGTCCCCTTTTAAAAACCACAGTAATTCGCTTTTAATCAGCCCAAATGCGGTTTTTTTAGTTGTCAGAAGCGGGAATCCCTTTTGCAAATCAAAACGCATCTGATAGCCAAAAATGCTCTTTGTGCCGGTTCCGGTTCGATCTGATTTCTCGACCCCTTCATCCAGTATTTTTTGTGCTAGCTCAAGATATTGTTTTGTCATCTTCAATCCTCCTTACTTTCATATTTATTCGGAAACAAATTGGCTCAAATACTCATATCGTTCCCACTTGGCAGCTAATAATGCTTCTTTTTTTTCTACTTCGCTTTGTAGTTCACCGAGTTTGATAAAGTCTGATGCATTTTCCAGCATTTTTTCTTTCATGTCCGTAATATCTTCTTCCAAGAGCATTAATTCTTCTTCGATTCCTGCCCATTCTAACTGTTCACTGTAAGTTAACTTAACTTTTTCTTTTGATTCAGTTATTTTTGGTTTTACCGATTCCAATTTAGATTGAGAAGGTTGATTGAGTTCAGCTTCAACTTCTAAATACTCAGTCATGTTTCCAAAATACAAGAAAGGACCATTCATGCCATCTACGATGAGTAGATTGTCGACTACTTTATCCAGGAAATAACGGTCATGGGATACGACTAAAGCTGCGCCCTGGAAACTTGTCAAATAGTCTTCCAAAACGGTCAGTGTTTCTATATCCAAATCATTTGTCGGTTCATCAAAAAGCAAGACATTGGGTTGATTCATCAGTAATTTCAACAAATACAAACGACGTCTTTCCCCACCCGACAAAGTGCGAATCAAACTTCCATGCATTTCACGCGGAAATAAGAAGGTTTCAAGCAATTCCGTTACACTAACCCGCGTACCATCGGCTATTTTCGCTTCTTCTGCAACTTCCTGTAAGTAATTAATGACACGTTTGTCTTCAGGGAATGGTTCCATAATTTGACGGTAATATCCGATTTTAACGGTCTCACCTATTGTGAGTATGCCCGATTCAGGTTCAACTTCACCAGCCAGCATTTTCAGGAATGTCGTTTTCCCTGAGCCGTTTTTACCTACAATACCGATGCGATCGCTAGCCTGGAAAATATGATTGAAATGCTCAAGCACAATTTTTTCTCCAGCTTTTAACGTGATATCCTCCAATTGGAAAACACGCTTGCCCAGACGGGAGCTGTCAAAATTGATTTCCAACTGTTGATCATCAACGTTCGATCCTTTAACATCTTTTTCCAAATCTTCAAAACGATGAATACGTGCTTGTTGTTTTGTCGTCCGAGCTTTGGCGCCTTTACGCATCCAGGCAAGTTCACTCTTATATAATTTAGCTTGTTTTTCAGTCATTTTTTGCTGAATGGCCTCACGTTCGGCCTTTTGCTCTAAATAAGTAGCATAATTCCCTGAATAGCTCTCAATTTCGCCATTCTTTAATTCCAACATCTGATTTGTAACACGCTCAAGGAAATAACGGTCATGGGTTACTAATAATAAAGAACCCTTATACTGAGCCAAATATTTTTCCAACCATACAATAGCATCCACATCTAAGTGGTTGGTAGGCTCATCCAAGAGAAGTAAGTCAGGCGCCTGCATCAGAACCTGTGCTAAACCGACACGTTTACGTTGCCCACCAGAAAGCTCACCAATTTTTTGTTCGAGATTCTCAAGTCCCAATTTATTCAGTATCGTTTTGAATTGGACTTCTGCCTGCCAGGCGTCATTCGTATTCATCTCTTGTTCAGCACGGGAATAGGCTTCTTGATTGCTGACATTATCGCTGACAGCGGTTAGACGTGCCAGTGCTTCTTCATAGTGGCGAACAGTCTTGATCAAGGGGACGTCGCTGGAAAAGACCGTTTGAAAAATGGTTTTTGATTCATCGAAAACTGGTTCTTGTGGTAAATAGTTAATACGATAGTCATTTGCTTTTTCAATTTTGCCTTCATCAGGAGTGTCTAATTCGGCAATAATACGCATTAAAGAACTTTTTCCACTACCATTCTGACCAATCAGTCCTACATACTCTCCCTCACGGATTGTGAAGGAGATATTTTCAAATAGTTGCTTTATACCGTGGGATTTAGATAATCCAATTGCTTTCAAATCTTTCATATTTAGGTCAACCCTCAATTTCTATCAATTACTGTATTTCCATCCTACAGTATATCGCACCTTGGACTTTAGAACAATCCAACTACGGTTCCATCCTCCAGGACATCCATATTTAAGGCTGCCGGTTTCTTAGGCAAGCCTGGCATCGTCAATATGTCACCGGTCAGAGCGACAATGAAGCCAGCACCAATTTTTGGTACAAATTCCCTAATCGTGATCGCAAAATTTTCGGGACGAGCCAATTTTTTAGGGTTATCTGATAAAGAATATTGTGTTTTCGCCATACAGATTGGTAAATGGCTCCAACCATGTGTATTGAATTGCTTCATTTGTTGACGTGCTTTTGGACTAAAGATGGCTTCGTTTCCACCGTAAATCTCTTTAATAACCTGATTAATTTTTTCTTCAATGGTTGTGTTTGGTGCATCATATAAAGGCGTGAATTGGCTTGCATTATCAGTCGCCTCTATCACGGCCTGTGCTAATTCCAAGCCTCCTTCAGGACCTTTACCCCATACATCTGCAATTTTACAAATTACACCAAGACGTTTACATCCTTCTTGTACCACAGCAATTTCCTCCGCAGTATCCTGGGTGAAGGCATTAACGGCAACAATGACAGGCAAGCCATATTTCTTCATGTTACTGATATGCTTTTCTAAATTAGAGAAGCCTTTTTCCACTGCGGATGGGTCTACCGTGTCTTTCAAATCAGCAACTTTAATGCCACCATGCATTTTTAGGGAGCGTATCGTCGCGACGATGACAACGGCATCCGGGGCTTTTCCTAAAACGGGCACCTTGATATCGAGGAATTTCTCTGCCCCCAAGTCCGCTCCAAAACCGGCCTCGGTTACCACATAGTCAGCTAGTTTCAAGGCCGTTTTCGTTGCAATGACACTGTTGCAGCCATGGGCAATATTGGCGAAAGGTCCACCATGCACGAATGCTGGAGTATGGTAAAGTGTTTGAACCAAATTAGGCTCCAATGCGTCTTTTAAGATGAGTGTCAGTGCACCTTCCATTTTCAAATCACGAACGGTTAGTGGTTCTCTCGTACGATTATATCCAAAAACGATATTCCCTAAACGATGCTTCAAATCCTCCATTGAAGTCGCAAGACACAAAATAGCCATGATTTCACTGGCTACAGTGATATCGAAACCATCTTCACGTGGCACACCATTTGTAGGACCACCCAATCCTACAACGATATTTCTCAAAGCTCGGTCATTCACATCCATAACACGTTTCCAAGTAATCCTTCTCGTATCAATATCAAGTTCGTTTCCTTGTTGGATGTGATTATCAATGAAGGCAGACAATGCATTGTTGGTGGCGGTAATAGCGTGCATATCCCCAGTAAAATGTAAATTTATTTCTTCCATAGGCTGAACTTGGGCAAAACCACCTCCAGCAGCCCCACCCTTCATACCCATCGTTGGGCCCATTGAAGGTTCGCGTAAAGCAATCATACTTTTTTTGCCCGCTAAAGCTAGTGCGTCACCCAAGCCCACCGTCACAGTCGATTTACCTTCGCCTGCAGGCGTAGGATTGATTGCTGTCACCAAAATTAACTTGCCATCTTGTTCATCTTTTAATTTTTCGATGGCGCCCCAGTCAATCTTAGCTTTATATTTACCATATAATTTTAAATCATCAGGGTCTAGATTAATTTTTTCAGCAACTTCCACAATCGGTACCATTACATTTTCTTGTGCGATTTGAATGTCTGTTTTCATCATTGCATCCTCCAAGTGAGTATTTTCCTATATCTTAACAAAAAAAACTCAAACCGGGTATACCCAGTTTGAGGCAAAATACGACTATTCGACAAATAACCCCGTCGTGTTTCCTATAGGAAACACGAACAATACACCCGTTCCTGGGTCATCCAATCGGAATTCTTCGTTTATACTCTTACTGATGGAATAGGATTTTTCTCTTTTTGCTATCATCATAACAAGTTCCTTCTCTGGTTCAATGTCATTAATAAACAGCCTGTGTTCCACAACATGGGAACCTCTGGCATGGAAGATAGTGCCTCCCGTTGAGCCACCTTTTTCAGCCGAAGCAATCACGGCCGCATCTTTCCCAGAAGGAACGATCGCCCAGATTGCATCATATTGATCACCGGAATTCTCATAATTTGTGCCTGATTCCACTAATCTATTTTTAAATAAACCATGAATTTCATTAACATCGAAAGTAAATAAGATTCCCGAATTAGCTTTTTGAAGGTTTAGATTGTTAGACAGTTTTTGCTTTAATTCTGAAACTTTACTCGCCGGAACGAGCATCAAAACAGTCTCTTTTTCATCTTGGGTAGCCAAATTAAATATTTTGCGGGAATAATCCGCTGAGCCATGTGCAGGCAGGATGGTTCCCCCAAAATAAGCATCATCGTTTGTGAGTTCAACGATTTCTTCGCCAATTCCTTTATTGACTACAATACAGACACCAACCACACCGGATGTTAGTTTCGTATCTTCAAGTTGGATTTCCGGTGCTTTATGCGTGATACCAAGACAATGTGACAAGGTAACAGAGAATATGATGCCACTATTACGTTTGTCGAAATTGAACTTTTCATTAAAAGATTGGATGTGTTCTTTTTCTTTTATAGTCGGAACAATAAACAAAAGAATTTCCTTGCTTACTTCCCCCAATTCCAACATCTGAAGGATTGCACTTGGAATGGTACCCCGACCGTGTAAACTCGTATATCTTTTGATTCCAAGTGATTTTGCAAATTGAATAATACGTTGTGCTTTCGTTCGGTTCACAATGACCGCTAACAAGCTATAATTACCATCTAAGTGATTATTCATATATATCTTCCTTTCCTAAGCGAGCATCGTTCTTAGTGCGGAGACGGTATAATAATCCTAATGCCTGGACCGTTACCAATGGTGTCATAGCCACAAGCGCAATAACACCAAAACCATCTGTTAAAACGTTGGCAGATGGGTTGGATTCCGCAACACCCTGGGCAAATGGCAGTATAAATGTAGCAGTCATCGTTCCCGCTGCAACACCGCCCGAATCAAATGCTATACCTACAAAAATATCTGGAACAACAAATGACAATACAATTGCGATAATGAGGCCTGGCAAAAGGATGTGCCATAACTGTAGAGAAGGAATAATAATTCTTAAAATGGATAACCCAACCGCTAACCCAACGCCTAGCGCCAAGCTAAACATTACTGTTCTGGCTTTGATAGCCCCCGCTGTTTCTTCTTCAATTTGGTTCGTCAAAACATGGACGGATGGTTCTGCCGGTATGGTAAGAACACCAAAGATAATTCCAACCGCAATGACCCATAAATTACCTTTTGTTTCAGACAACAGAAACCCAACACTACGGCTGGCATCCATGAAACCAGCATTGACACCAGTCAAGAATAAAATCAAACCAATGATGGTATAGACTAATCCGATATTAATACGAATCATTTGGCGTTTGCTTTTCTTTAAGCTAACGGCATTTAAAATGTAAAAGAGAATCAGGACAGGAATTAATGATAGTAAGGAATCACGAGTTGTTATCGGTAGTTGCTCGATAAAAGCGCCCCACACTCCTGTGGACTGAATCGTCTCAACAGGGATTTCTCCTGATAAATTGCTGTCCGGACTTACAATTCCCATTACTAGTATTCCCAATATGGCCCCGGTTGAGGCAATACCCAACAAACCAAAGCTGTCCGTGTCTTCTTCAAGACCACTCCTTGTGATAGCAGATGCTCCACCTGCCAGTGCCAACATGAAAGGAACGGTAATCGATCCGGTAGTAGATCCCGATGCATCAAAAGCGATGGCTAAAAAATCACCGGAATTAAAAAGAGCCAAAATAAAAATAATGCCATAGATAACTGCTATAAATCTATTCAAGGGGACGCTCTTTAAAATACGATACATCCCTAAAGCTATCATTAAACCAATTCCCAGTGAAACGACGATCACTAATGTCATTTGAGGAATGGCATTATTAGTAACAGCACTTACTTGTTGCGCTAATATATGTAAATCTGGTTCGGCTACAGAAATGATAAAGCCAAATAGAAAACTTCCGATCATAACAATTTTCATCTTATTCGTTTGAATAAGCGCCTGACTCATGTCTTCTCCTATTTTTTCGATACTTATATCGACACCTCTAAGAAATAAAGGCATACCAATCATTATAAGAACAGATCCAATAATAAACCGATAAATTATTTCAGATTCAATCGGCACTACAAAGAAATGTAACAACAAAATCGAAACGATGATTGGAATAATTGAAAGTGATACCTCTCTAAACTTTTCTGTTAACGCGTTCAATTTAACCTACTCCCTTCGAAAATTTCACCCTAGAAGTATAACATATTTTCAACTTTTCGTCTAAAGATTGACATTCAATATTGTTATTTTATAGCGGTGATGGTCTTAAGGAGAATAGCGCCATCCAAATTCATCATGATAAATCATTTGGGTTTTCATCCCACCATCAACGATAAATTCTTGCCCTGTTATAAAGCCTGATTTCTGATCATCCAACAAGAATTCTACCATGGACACTATATCAGTCGGTTTTCCTACCCGTCCTACGGGATGCTGTAAATGGTCACTTTGAGAAAGTGGAAATGATTCACTTTGGTACTGTAAAGAAGAGACGTCAATCCAGCCGGGACTTATAGCATTAACCCGAGCTCTCGTCTTTAAACTATTTGCCAAAGCGTGTGCCAATGACAGAATCGCTCCTTTAGATGTTGCATACGTTTCATTATTTTCCATACTTTGAGAATGACGCGTAGAAGAGAGGAGGATAATACTCATGTCATCCGAAAAATAATCTTGCAGGTGTTTTACTAAATAGTAGGCTGAACCAACATTGACTTGAAATGTTTCCATAAAATCCGCGTAGCTCGCATCACTCTTCAGACCACCTTTGTCAATAGCAGCATTATGGATGATTCCATGAATAATTTCAGTCTCACTTTTTATTAATGAGATAAATCGCTTTAAGTCTGCTTCCTTGGCTAAATCGCCATACATAAAATGAAGATGCGGATCGGAAAGTTTTCCTTCTAAAGCTTTACCAGCTGCTTCATCTCTATCTATTACAAATAAATCGACATTCGTGTGCAGACATTCTACGATTGCACGACCAATGCCGTTTGCGCCACCTGTTAATACAACTGCTTTTTTCATCTGTTTACCTCCTAAAAAAAAGATTAAAGCACCTCGTTGAGATGCTTTAATCTTAGTTATAAAAGTTTAGATATTCAAGTTTGAGCTGCCTGGATTTACTTATCTTCGTCCAACTTAAGAACAGCCATAAACGCTTCTTGTGGCACTTCAACGGATCCAACTTGTTTCATCCGTTTCTTACCTGCTTTTTGCTTCTCCAACAATTTACGTTTACGTGAAACGTCACCACCATAACATTTTGCCAAAACGTTTTTACGTAAGGCTTTGATGGTTGTACGAGCCAGAATTTTATGCCCGATTGCTGCTTGAATAGGCACCTCAAATTGTTGACGCGGGATTAATTCACGTAATTTCTCTGTAATGGCACGGCCACGACTAAAAGCAAAGTCACGGTGAATAATCGAGCTCAAGGCGTCAACCTGTTCGCCATTTAAAAGAATATCCATCTTCACTAATCTACTTGGCTTATAGCCAATCAGTTCATAGTCCAAAGACGCATAACCTTTTGTACTTGATTTTAACGTATCAAAGAAATCAAAGATTATTTCTGCCAATGGAATTTCATAAACAACATTAACTCGAGTATCATCCAAGTAATCCATCGTCATAAAATTCCCACGTTTTTTTTGTGCAATTTCCATTACCGCACCAACATAATCATTAGGTACCATAATTGTTGCCTTCACATACGGCTCTTCAATTGTTTCTACTTCCGTTGCATCTGGTAATTCAGATGGGTTATCGATAGAAAGAGTCGTCCCATCGGTTTTTTGGATGTGATAGATAACTGATGGTGCAGTTGTAATGATATCCAATCCGAATTCACGCTCAATCCGTTCCTGAATTACATCCATATGCAACATTCCCAAAAATCCTGTCCGGAAACCGAATCCAAGTGCTTGCGAGGATTCTGGTTCGAATTGCAAGGATGCGTCATTTAATTGTAGTTTTTCCAACGCTTCTCTTAAGTCGTTGAAGTCAGAAGAATCAACAGGATAAATACCACAATAAACCATCGGATTTAATTTGCGGTAACCTTCCAAAGCTTCTTTAGTTGGATTGTTGGCCAACGTTACGGTATCCCCAACCCGAGCATCCTGGATGTTCTTGATGCTGGCCGTTACATACCCTACATCTCCAACCATTAGATAGTCACGTTTGATAGGTTTTGGAGAAAAGATTCCGACTTCAGTAACATCATATTCTTTGCCACTTGCCATCATGCGAATCTTATCACCAGGACGTAAAATACCATTCTCAACTCGGATATTCAATACTACCCCACGATACGAATCATAGGCTGAGTCAAAAATAAGTGCTTGTAGTGGTTCTTCCAAATCCCCTTTAGGAGCTGGGATTTTATGGACGATTTCTTCTAGTAATTCAGAAATACCGATACCTGCTTTTGCACTAGCAAGGACTGCTTCACTCGCATCAATACCGACAACATCTTCAATTTCCGTTCTGACGCGTTCAGGGTCTGCAGCAGGTAAATCAATTTTGTTGATAACCGGCACAATCTCTAAATCATTGTCGATAGCTAAATAAACATTTGCCAACGTTTGTGCTTCAACACCTTGGGCCGCATCCACAACAAGGACTGCCCCTTCACACGCCGCCAAACTACGGGAAACTTCATATGTAAAGTCGACGTGCCCAGGCGTATCAATCAAGTGGAAAATATATTCCTCACCATCTTTGGCCTTGTATGTAAGTTCTACGGCATTCAATTTAATTGTAATTCCGCGCTCACGTTCCAAATCCATGGAGTCCAATAATTGTGCCTGCATTTCCCGTTCTGCTACTGTGTGGGTTTGTTGCAGAATCCGGTCTGCCAATGTGGACTTCCCATGGTCGATATGAGCGATAATGGAAAAGTTCCTTATCTTCTTTTGTCTTTCTTTCATCTGCTCTAAATTCATATATTTGCTCACTTTCTGGAAACCTATTATTCTAAAATTATACCAAGACTACGAGAAAGTAACAAGCTAACAAAGAGCTACTACCAAAAATATAGGGTAGTAGCTCCTTGAAAAAATTAGTTAGCAACGATATTTACAAGTTTACCGGGAACAGCGATAACTTTCCGGACTTGTTTTCCATCAATTGCTTCTTTCACTTTCTCGTCAGCCAATGCAATACCTGTCAGCTCTTCTTTTGAGGCAGCTGCTGGAACGTTGCGGCGTGCTTTCACTTTACCATTTACCTGAAATACAACTTCAACCTCATCTTCAACCAAGTACTTTTCGTCATAAGTCGGCCAATCAGCTTTTGTTACACTCGTTGTGTGCCCCAATTTCTTCCAGATTTCTTCCGTCATATGTGGTGCAATTGGTGCCAGAACTTGAACAAACCCTTCGATATATTCAATCGGTAAAGCATCTACTTTGTTTGCTTCGTTAACAAAAATCATCATTTGTGAAATGGCAGTATTAAAGTGCAATTGTTCATAGTCTTCCGTTACTTTTTTAATGGTTTGGTGGTAAACCTTATCCAGTTCGCCACGGTTCACTTTAGTAATGCGGTCACGAACATTGCCTTCTTCATCGATGATTAAACGCCATGCCCGATCCAGGAAACGACGGCTTGCTTCAATCCCTTTTTCGCTCCAAGCTGTACTTGCATCCAGTGGTCCCATAAACATTTCATATAGACGTAACGTATCTGCACCATATGCTTCCACGATATCATCAGGATTTACTACGTTCCCTTTAGATTTAGACATTTTTTCGTTGTTTTCACCCAGAATCATCCCTTGGTTGAACAATTTTTGGAAGGGTTCTTTTGTTTTTACGATGCCTAGGTCATAAAGGAATTTATGCCAGAAACGCGCGTACAACAAGTGAAGTACCGCGTGCTCTGCTCCACCAATATACAAATCAACATTTTGCCAGTATTCCATCGCATCTTCTCCAACCAACGCCTCTTCGTTGTGTGGGTCCATGAAACGCAAGAAGTACCATGAGCTACCTGCCCATTGAGGCATCGTATTTGTATCACGACGACCTTTCAAACCTGTTTCTGGATCGGTGACATTAACCCAATCAGAAATGTTTGCCAACGGAGATTCCCCCGTACCACTTGGCTTGATTTTATCCGTTTTTGGAAGTAGCAATGGCAATTCTTCTTCAGGAACAGTTGTCGTTGTTCCATCTTCCCAGTGAATAACAGGAATTGGCTCACCCCAATAACGTTGACGGGCAAATAGCCAGTCACGCAGACGGTAAGAAACTACGGATTCCCCTACGCCTTCTTTTACTAACCATTCATTCATTTGGCTAATTGCCGTTTCTTTATCCAATCCATTCAAAAATTCAGAGTTGATATGTGGACCATCACCTACAAATGCTTGTTCAGAAACATTGCCACCTTCCAAAACCGCAATGATTTCCAATCCGAATTTTGTTGCAAATTCATAGTCACGTTGGTCATGTGCGGGAACAGCCATAATCGCTCCAGTACCATAAGTAGATAGAACATAATCAGAAATCCAGATAGGCATTTCTTTTCCGTTTACAGGATTGATTGCGTAAGCTCCGGTAAATACTCCTGTTTTTTCTTTTGCCAAGTCTGTACGATCCAAATCACTTTTTGTTGCAATGGAATCAACATAGGCTTTCACTTCCGCCGCTTGTTCTGGGCTCATAATTTCTTGAACCAGTGGTAGTTCTGGTGCCATGACCGCATAAGTTGCTCCAAACAATGTATCCGGACGTGTTGTGAAAACAGTGAATTCCTTGTCAGTGTCCTTAATTTTGAATGTGACATTCGAACCTTCAGAACGTCCAATCCAGTTACGTTGCATATCTTTAATGCTATCTGGCCAGTCTACAAGTTCCAAATCTTCCAGCAAACGCTCTGCGTAGGCAGTAATTTTAAGCATCCATTGACGCATTGGTTTACGATATACTGGGTGGCCCCCACGTTCGCTCACGCCATCAACAACTTCTTCATTCGCCAAAACGGTTCCCAATGCTGGACACCAGTTAACGGAAACTTCTGCTTCATAAGCCAAACCTTTTTCATAAAGTTTAGTAAAAATCCATTGGGTCCATTTATAGTAATCTGGATCTGTCGTATTAATTTCACGATTCCAATCATAACTGAAACCTAGTGATTGAATTTGACGTTTGAACGTTTTGATATTATGCGCTGTAAACTCGGCAGGATCATTTCCTGTATCCAATGCATATTGTTCCGCTGGCAAACCAAATGCATCCCATCCCATTGGATGAAGAACATTAAAACCTTGCGCACGTTTCATCCGAGCGACAATATCTGTGGCAGTGTAGCCTTCAGGATGCCCTACATGCAAACCCTGTCCAGAAGGATAAGGAAACATATCCAAAATATAGTATTTTGGTTTTTCTGAGGGCTGTTCCGTTTTGAATGTTTCATTAGCCTCCCAATATTTTTGCCATTTTTTTTCAATCGTATTGTGATTATAAGACATGACTATTCTCCTTTAGTGATCATTTTCTCAATAAAAAAACCTATAGACTTCCCCCTTTGGAAAGTCTATAGGACGAATTTTCGTGGTACCACCTATAATTAGTTCTCTTCATGCCAATAACGCGACGAGACGGTAATGCTTACTCAAAAAATTCAGCATTACAACTTATAGGTGAGTTCAAAAATGTCATCCATGCATTTTCACCGTCCATGCACTCTCTACAGGAATCAATCTCCTACTAATCCTATTCACAGTTTTTTTATTATTTGCCTTATTTTAGCAGATGAAGCAGGTATTTTCAAGAACCCTTACTTGACCCGTAGATTTTGGCCTGGATAGATTGTATTGCTCGTAATATCGTTCCATTCCATCAGTTGTGTTACAGAGATACCGTTGATGCGAGCGATAGTATAAAGTGTATCTCCAGATTTAACTGCATAACTGGTTGTCGAAACTGCCTTCTCAGCTTTTTCTATTACTGGGGTATTAGCCTTCAACACCAAGCCTTGTCCTACAAAAATAATATCGGAAGATAGATTGTTCCACTCTTTTATTTGTGCAACACTGACGCCGGCATTTGTGGCTACTTTATATAAAGTATCTCCCTGTTTAACCGTATAGTTTTGTCCACTTACTGCAGTTTCCACGGGTTGCTGCTCCACAACGGTAGCTTTATTAGAAAACAGTACTTGACCTGGATAAATGATGTCTGAACTTAACTGATTGACACTTTTTAACTGTGAGACAGTCAATTCCAGTTGAGAAGCAATTTTATAAAGGGTATCTCCATTTTTAACCGTGTAACTGGAAGTCGTTGTTTCTTTT
Organism: Jeotgalibaca sp. A122; assembly: GCF_052266715.1. Taxonomy (NCBI): domain Bacteria; kingdom Bacillati; phylum Bacillota; class Bacilli; order Lactobacillales; family Carnobacteriaceae; genus Jeotgalibaca; species Jeotgalibaca sp. A122. Next base: position 42,735 of record NZ_JBQPRB010000012.1, read on the forward strand.
TGAACAGGCGGCGTCACGGGCGTTACAGTCTTATTATCCGTTTCAGTAACTGTAGTGGTCGTTTTACCGGTAACTAAAGTTTGTCCTGGATAGATAATATCCGTTGATAAATTGTTTGTCTTCTTCAATTCTGCCACGGTCACTCCAAACTGAGAAGCAATCTTGAATAAAGAGTCACCCTTTTGAACTGTATAGGATTGTTTGCTTTTTTCTTCTTTAGGGGCAGGCACATTATCCTGCGTTGCTGGAATAGTATTTATTTTCGTAGCTTTCAATTGTTGGCCAGGATAAATCACATCTGATTGTAAGTTGTTCACTGATTTTAGTTCAGCGACAGTTACCCCCAAGTTACTTGCAATTTGGAAAAGTGTGTCACCTTTTTTCACGGTATAATCTGACCCACTAACTATAGGTTTGACTGTTTCTTGCCCAGTCGCCGGTTTAGTCGACGTTGCTTGATTGGAAACTTTAAGTCCTTGTCCCGGATGGATAAAATCACTCTTCAATCCATTCCAATTTTTCAGCTGCGCTACAGTCACATTATATGCCTGACTTATTTTCCATAAAGAATCCCCTGATTTAACTGTATATGTTCCACCGTTAGTTGGTGCAGGCGTTGTTGGTGTTTGCGTTTCAGTTTTAGTATCGGTAACTGGAGTTGGAGCTGGGACTGTGCTTACTTTCAAAGACATACCCGGAAAAATAGTGGCGCTGTTTAATTGGTTCCATTCCATCAATTGAACAACTGAAATTCCATGATTACGAGCAATTCCGTACAATGTATCACCTGATTGAACAACATAACTACCAGTCGGCGCTGGTGTAACTGGTTGGACAGGTGCGGTTTCAACTGCCGTGGATGGCGTGTCATATGTTGCCAGCCCATTGGACTCAATAATGCGATTTAATTTACTTGCATATGCAGTATCTGTCGCATAACGCCCAGTCAAATACTGAGTCGCATCCTGATAAGTTGCAGCATTACTTTTCCAGGCTCCGCTATAATACATGGGGTCCCAATTTGTTCCGTTTCGTAATAATTGCGCATAATCTTCCAATGATTCTGCATATGAAGGATATTTACGAAATTCTGCCTGTATTTGGTAATAGTTTTGATTCCCACTATCTTCCAACGTATTCATGGAGACAGTTTCGCCTTTATAGTCGCCTTTAATGCCAAAAAGGTTATGATTAGGAGATTTAGCTAATGTACTTTGACCCCAAGCACTTTCCAGAATGGCTTGAGCCATCATTACGGAAGCATAGAGATCATTTTTATCTGCAATTTTAGTTGCAGAAGGAATAATTGAATTCAGGAAAGGATTACTGGATTGAACGGTTTGTCCTTTTTCTACCGCATCTACTGCTTTTGTTTGCACAAATGGGGCAGCTAACGTAGAAACAAGAGCAGATGCTCCTACCAAAACCATGCTTTTACGCATTGATGCAGAAGCTTTTCTGATTTTTTTGTTTAAATCAGTTGTATGTTTTTTATAAAAAAATTGTTTTCTAGAACTTTCCAATATGGACCACTCCGTTCATATCTTAAATTTAATTTAATTTTTTCTATAATTATCATTATATAGAGTTTAGCTACCAAATTGGTACATATCTTTTAAATGTTACATTTGTAATGTATTTGTAACAAACATGTGGTTATAATGAATATAAAAAAGGAAGTGATTTCATGTTGGAAAAAGCTGTAGACTATAGCCACAGCCTACTTAAAAGCACGGTGAGTCCGGGAGATACCGTTATAGATGCTACCGTGGGAAAAGGAAATGATACTATTTTATTGGCTTCTCTGGTTGGAAAGTCAGGGCGCGTCATTGGGTTCGATGTGCAAGAAAAAGCTATTAGGCTGACCCGAGAAAAATGTCTTTTAACTGGTTTATCAGATCAAGTGACTTTGCACCATATTGGTCATGAAAAAGCAGATGAATTCGTACCGGCTAACACCGAACTTGGTGGAATCATCTATAATTTAGGTTATTTACCAGGTAGCGATAAAAGTATTACCACATTGCTTGAATCAACACTAGCAAGCATCAAAAGATTATTACCGCTGCTACGTGTCGGTAGTTTAATGATTTTGGTTGTATATAGTGGACATCCTGAAGGTGAAACAGAAAAAAATGGCGTATTGAACTTCGCAAAAAATTTAGATCAGAACGAATTCTCTGTTTTACAATACGGATTCATTAATCAACAAAATAATCCACCTTTTGTCTTAGCCATTGAAAAAAGAAAAAACGCGTCTTCATCTTAATTTGATGAAAACGCGTTTTCTTATAGTGAAAGAGCTTCTTTCAATGCATCGACTTTATCAGTTTGTTCCCATGTAAAGTCGCTGTCGTTACGGCCGAAATGTCCGTAAGCAGCCGTCTTTTGGTAAATAGGACGACGTAAATCCAACATTTTAATTATACCAGCTGGTGTTAGTTCAAAAATTTGACGGATTGCAGCGATTAATCTTTCCTCAGAAACTTCACTTGTTCCAAATGTGTCTACTGAAATTGATACTGGTTCAGCTACCCCGATAGCGTAAGCTAATTGAATCTCACATTTCGTAGCAATTTCTGCAGCAACAATATTTTTTGCAATATACCGAGCCGCATAACTTGCGGAACGATCTACCTTAGTCGCGTCTTTTCCTGAGAAAGCACCACCACCATGACGTGCATAACCACCATATGTATCAACGATGATTTTCCGTCCTGTAAGACCCGAGTCACCCTTTGGCCCACCTGTTACGAAACGTCCTGTAGGGTTGATGTAGAATTTTGTATCATTATCAAGTAATTCTGCTGGAATCACTGATGCGATGATTTTCTCCATAACATCATCTTTCAAAGTCTCGTAAGTAACTAATTCATCATGTTGTGTACTCAAAACCACTGTATCGACACGTAGCGGCTTGTCGTTTTCATCATACTCAACAGTAACTTGTGCTTTGCCGTCAGGACGCAAATACTCCATTGTACCGTCTTTTCTGACTTCAGCTAGTCTCTTGGTCAATTTGTGACTCAAACTGATTGGTAGTGGCATTAACTCTTCAGTTTCGTTGATTGCAAAACCAAACATCAAACCTTGATCTCCAGCTCCGATAAGCTTAGTATCTTCTTCAGAAACAACTTCATCCTCACGAATTTCCAAAGCTTTATCAACGCCTAAAGCGATATCGTCTGATTGTTCATCTAACGCTACCATTACCGCTAGGTTATCCGCATCAAAACCGAATTTACCACGTGTATAACCAATCTCTGTAACGGTATCGCGCACAACTTGTTGAATGTTTACATAAGCAGAAGTTGTTACTTCTCCAAATACAAATACCAATCCAGTTGTCACCACTGTCTCACAAGCCACACGTGCTTGTGGGTCCATAGATAGCAGCTTATCCAAAATTGCATCACTAATTTGATCCGCAATTTTATCCGGATGACCTTCTGTTACAGATTCTGATGTAAATAATTTTCTTTCTTCCATATGTAATTCCCCCATTTTTTTGGTTACAAGGCTTCTCCAACTTAATGGATCCTATCGGGATATTGCTCTCTGCCTTTTAAACAGCAACGGCTATACTATACACTTTTCGAACCCCAATTGCAAGCTATTTTTTATGTTGTCTTGACATCGTGTTCATAATTTGATTAGATGGAGTTTAACAAATTAGCATGCAAGGATGTGTAATATGGAACAGTCAATTACCTTTATTACAAAAACGCTTAATCACCCCTTCTTATCTTGGGTAACACTTCCTATCTCTATAATCATTTTTGGGACTGTAACTGGCGCTAAACAAACGGGTTTTCAGCTCCTGCCTTTCCTCCTTTTGTTTATTTTTCTCTTATTAACAGTTCTCTTGGAACGACTCCTTATAAAAAAAACGAAGCAACAGTTGGATTCACCCCGACTGCTTAATCATATATTCTGGATTGCAGTTGCTATCCTTCTGATTTTAATCTGGGCAACAACAAATTGGTTATGTGCAAGTATTTTAATTTTGTATATATTATTTATCTATTCTGCTTATCATCCTATACTCAAAATGGAACAAACCGTTTTTTATGTCATATTACAGGTGTTCTTTAAAGTGTATATGATGAGCTACATTTCGTTTTATATTCAAACAGGTTATCTAGAACCACACTTTTTATTATATTTAGTACCGATTATATTTTTTCTCCTGGCTATTATCGTTTACCGGCAACGCGGTATGTTAAAATATGAAAACAATGGTTACCAGTCTTTTATCGGAATATATTATTTGCCACTGATTATTGGTAGTTATTTAATTGGTGTGGGGGTTATAATGCTCCTTTTGAATATTCAAGGGGCAAATTTAACTCAATTTTTGATTTTTACTGCACCACTCCTATTATTTTTTATCTTGTTGCTGCTGAAAAAATTTCGTCTTCACATGCGAATGGATAATTACATGAATTTTGTCATTATGGTGACCATTATTCTTTATGCATTTATGGTGAAGTATACATAAAAAAAACGACGATCAGCTGTTTAGAAAATTGCTGATCGTCGTTTTTTGGTGATTCTGCGCCTATTAGATAGGCGCAACTATTCCAATTGTCGCCTTTTTGGAAAATCACGACGATTAGACCAAACAACAAAACTTAATCGTCGTCTATACTTGATGGTTCTTGGTTATCTGGAGTTGGTGAAGGAAAAGCCCTTCGGCCTGCGTGTTTGCTTGTGTACTGCCGTGGGACCGCCCTGAGCCTGTAGTCTCTGGGCTTGCAAGCCTCAAAGGGACCGTAGACGCTGAAGCGCCAACGCTCCCTACTTTCGCATTGCATCCTTGACACGGCCACAAGCAACCCCACCGTCCTTCGGGATTTCCGCGAAGAATACCTACCAACACCATAAATAATAGAACCAAAAAAGATCGGTTAGTCATATGACTAGCCAATCTTTTTTCTTGCAATTAAGCGGGTGAGGAGAATCGAACTCCCATCATCAGCTTGGAAGGCTGAGGTTTTACCACTAAACTACACCCGCGTGGCGGTTCCGACGGGATTTGAACCCGCGATCTCCTGCGTGACAGGCAGGCA
>NZ_JBQPRB010000013.1:0-43684 GCF_052266715.1 Jeotgalibaca sp. A122
TACTTGTGTTGCGACACTTGCGTGTCGGCTTAATGTGCATCCGTCAGGATGCCCTGCACGTTTGGTTCGTTCATTCTTTGTTCAGTTTTCAAAGGCCAATCCGTTATCACGTGTTACGTGATGTTCCGTTCGTGACAACTTCTTAATATTATCACCTGCGCAACTCTTTGTCAACACTTTTTTAAAATTTCTTTTTTCGTGTTTTCCATGAAGTGCTCGCGGCAACTTTTATATAATAGCATCTGCAAAGAGCACGGTCAAGTGTTTTTTTATATTATTTAAAAAAACGCCAACGGTTCATCAAGATCCGCTAGCGTTCTACTATATTAAGCCAAACTAATTGTTTTCCATTTGCCGGAGCGGAAACGTAAACGAATAAGTATCCAGCGCACAAACTGGTCTACTGCTATCGCTAGCCAAGCACCTATCAAACCAAAACCAAATACCTGAATAAAGATATTTGCCAAGATAACCCGTATTCCCAAAACCCCAATAAATGTTGAAACCAGTGGGAAACGTGTATCTCCTGCCCCACGCAAGGAACCAGCTACAATTAACTGATTCGCCTGGAAAGGTTGAATCACAGCCGCAACTCGCAAAGCCGATGAGGCATTTTCGATAATAGCCGGATCATTCGAATAAAGACCGACTAGAATTTCCGCAAAGAGGAACATCACCATTCCCACCACTATCCCGCTGGCACTTCCCATCATGGAACTGTTATGGGCATACTTTTCTGCGTCATCCGATTTCTTGGCACCGAGCGCTTTTCCGACCAATGCCGACGCAGAGATACCGAATGCCTGCCCAATTACAAACGACAGTGAAAGAATACTCATTCCAATCTGATGCGCTGCAAAGACCACTGTGCCTAGACTTGAGACAACCTGCACAAATAAAATTATACCCGTTCGCATCACTAATTGTTCAATCGCTGACGGCAAACCAATCGTAATCAAATTTTTCAATGTACGTTTGGAAAAGTTAAATTTATTCTTGAACGAGAAACGTAAATCACTTTTTCCTGACATCAAGTAACGAACCATAAAGATGCTGGCCGTGAAATTCGCCAAGGCCGTTGAAATAGCCGCACCGGCAATCCGCAGTTCCGGAAAGCCCAAAAGTCCATAAATCAAAATGGCATTCCCGATTACGTTCATAAAGTTAACCCGGATATTGATGTTCATCGGTACTTTCGTTTCACCAATCCCACGCAAGGACCCTGTCACCCCAAAGTTAAAGGATTGGAATAAGTAACTGACACAAATAATCCGGAAATAGCTGATACCGATATCAATTGTTGCCTGCTCCGCTCCCATAAAGGCCATAATTTCACGGGCATAAATAAAAGCTAAAATTGCAAGTGGCAAGGCCAATGTCATGCTGATTATTAGGACATGCTTTGTGACATTTTCCATCTGATCCTTCTTACCAGCTCCAAAATACCGTGCGATAATCGCCGTTCCCCCGACGTTTAACGCCTGAACAACCGAAAGTCCCAGAAACAGCGGTTGATTTACAACCCCAACCGAGGCTACTGCCGCAGCCGCATAACCTGTGTCCGCAATATTCCCCAACATCATCATGTCAATCATCCCAAAAACCGAACCTAGCACCAATTCAATCAGCACGGGCCACGCGATATTCATAATATCTTTATTAATGGCACTCTTAAAAGCAATCCTGTTCCTTATTCCCTCCGACATTGAACTATACACATTCTTTCTGATTTGATTTTTAACTTCACTTTCTATTGTACTATATTTACGAAATTTATCAAAAAAAGGAAGAGCGGCTTCCGCTCTTCCTTTTTTTATAATTTACTGTCATCCACTGCAGAAAGTTCTGCATCGATGGCATGAATGACATCCGTCAACGAACCTTCCTCAAACGGTGATTTCAAATGCGCCAATTTAACAAGCTCGAGGAAGCTACTTGTTCCGCCCACTTCACAGATTGCCAAGTAATCATCCCAAGCATTCTCATCCTTGTCGATAATTGCACGCTTCCAGAATTGGAATGCCAATACTTGCGCCAACGTATAATCTATATAGTAGAAAGGCGTATCGAAAATGTGTCCTTGGCGGAACCACAACGTCCCTTGATCCAAGAATGGATTTTCGGAATAATCTTTATGCGGATTATACATTTTCTCCAATTTTCGCCACGTTGCTTTCCGTTCTGACGGTGTCATTTCCGGATTTTCATAAATTTCATGTTGGAAGTGATCAACCAAGACACCGTAAGGAAGAAATTGCAAGGCTCCGCCCAAATGACTGTATTTGTATTTTTCAGTTTCTTCTTTAAAGAATAGCTCCATCCATGGATAAGTGAAAAACTCCATACTCATGGAGTGGATTTCAGCACTTTCGCTGGTCGGGAATACCAACTCCGGTTGTTTGATCCAACGGGATTGGAATACCTGGAATGCATGACCCGCTTCGTGTGTCAGCACATCGATGTCGCCACTTGTTCCATTGAAGTTTGCGAAAATGAAGGGTGAATCGTAGCCGGGAATGAACGTACAGTACCCACCGCTTTGTTTACCGTCTTTCGTTTCCAAATCCAAAAGATCACGGTCGTACATATAGTCAATGAACGTACCCGTTTCCTTGGAAAGTTCATGGTACATCTTTTGACCCATTTCCATGATATAAGCGGCGTCGCCTTTTGGTGTGGCGTTGCCGTTCAGGAACTCAAGGTTTAAATCATAGTAATTCATGCGGTCCACACCGATACGTTTCGCTTGGCGTTCATAAAGTTTTTGCGCCACCGGAACGACATCGTTCAACACGTTTTCACGGTACGTTTGGACCATTTCGCGGTTGTAGTCATAACGCTCCATGCGGATGTAGCCCAGTTCGACGAAATCTTTGAAGCCAAGTTTTTTCGCGATTTTGTCGCGTAATTTCACCAGTTGGTCGTAAATGTCATCGAATTTTTCTTCGTTTTCCTGGAAAAATTTGAAATATGCTTCTGATGCCGCTTTACGAATGTGGCGGTCAGTTGATTGTTGGTAAGGTCCCAATCCGGAAAGGTTCAGGATTTTACCATCAAATTCGATTTGTGCGCTTGCGACTAATTTGTCATAGGCACTCGCCAATTCATTTTCTTTTTGTAAGAGTTCTATTACTTCTGGACTGAATGCTTTTAGTTTGTATTCAGCCATCTTGAAGTATTGCTTTGGAAGAACTTGTTCCAATTCTTCTCGGTATGGAGTATCAAGGATTGCTTGATAGTATTGGGTGTTAATTTCCGAATACAAAGGAATATACTCATCCCAATATTCTTGTTCCCCTTGGTAAAATGCATCTTTTGTGTTGATGGAATGGCGGATATAGGCCAATTGACCAAACTTATCCGCTTCATTCAACAGATTCGTCATAGTCATGACTGCTGCCACCGCTTCATCTGCATCGGGTGCTTCTTTTAATTTTTCAATCGCTGCTGTTGCTTCAGCTTTATAAACCTCATAATCAGGACGTTCATATTTGTACTCAGAAAATTTCAAATTCAAATAAAGTCACCTACTTTTCTTTAGTTAGGATAATTATACCACTGTGAGGTAAAAATAAACCTCGAAACTTAAATGAATTCGTGGTTTTTGAAGTTTGGAATGGCGATAAAGTGACTCACTGGGATGGAAGTCACTTTAAAATCGTTTAAAGTGATTTACTCGGTAGTTTTACCTGACTAAGTCACTTTGTTTAAATTTAAAATGACTTAGTCACCAAAAACAGCGACTAAGTCATTTTAAAGGGATTATTATTTACGGAGACTAGGGGATTTGAACCCCTGCACGCCTTCCGACGCCTAACGCATTTCGAGTGCGTCCTCTTCAGCCTCTTGAGTAAGTCTCCACTGCATATCATATCACGATTTTTGCAAAAAATTAATAGAAAAAATCACAAAACTTTCCTCAATAAAGCTGAAACTTCCACTCTTCACCATGATAGTAAAATTCACTTAAACTGTCATCTTCGAAAACTTCCAGCATTGCTGCAAAATCCGGGGCGAGTGAATGACTCATGATTTCCTGGCGTTCGATCCAAAAAACTTCGCCTTCATCGGAACTTTGCAACTCTCCTTCGAAAACCGATGCTTTGAAAAATAAAACCACGTAGCGGGCATCTTTGCTATCCTGGAATTGCTTGATGCCGCACAATACCGGATCAAAAATCGTCAACCCTGTTTCTTCTTTGACCTCGCGAATCACCGAGGCAACGAACGATTCGTTCTTCTCGACTTTCCCTCCTGGGAATGTCAGTCCAGGCCAGTCCACTTTCTTCCGGTCCTGCACCAAGAGCCGCCCTCGTCCATCCTGAATCATACACATATTGGTAAACACTGCTGCTTCGCTTTTTGACATTGTCCCACTCCTACTGTCATTCGTCTTTTCTGATATAATCACTGTAACCATTAAAGGAGGCCATGACAACCATGATTCCTAAAAACCAGCTCTTCGAAGAGGCGTTCCAAATGTTTCTGACGGCAGCGCCAGTGTCACTGAAGTCCGTTCCTTTTTTCCGCAAACTGAAAAACGAGCGGAAGCTGAAACAGTATGCCACTAAACTACAATCGGATCTGAATTCAACTGATGACCGGGAAGAGATAAAAATGATTGTAACAACTTTTCTTTTGAAATTAGATGAAGAGAAACTTCTATTCGAGCGCCCTTTCCTGAAATATTTCCTGGAAAAGGGCTATTTGGACGTTGCTGAACAATTTATGAATCAAGCCGCCGAAATGGATGGCAAACTGAAAACCTGGGAAGTTTATCAAGCCATGCGTAATGTCTGGATTATGAATAGTTTGCAGTTATATTGGGATTTGCCACTCGAACTGACCTCACCTGTTTATGCCTATAGCATGCTCTACCCTTATACGGACAACTATCTAGATAATCCGGATATTTCCCTGGAGGAGAAAAAGGAATTCAATGAACATATCAGCCGTGCTTTAAGGGGCGAACCAACCTATCCCGATCGCCTTACAGAATTGTTCGCCATGATTGAAGGTCATTTCCCACGGGAACAGTTTCCGGAAGTGTTCGAAAGTATTGCGTTTATCCATGAGACTCAAATTGCCAGCCTTCACCAACATGGTACGCTTAAAAAAGAGGAAATCCTTCGTCTCAGTTTCATGAAAGGTGGCGCATCGGTATTGGCTGATGCTTTCTTGGTCAAAGGAACCCTCACGAAAGAGGAAATGCGCTTTGCTTTTGAGTATGGGGCATTCCTGCAACTGCTTGATGATCTACAGGACATAGATGAAGACAAAAAAGACGGCCACTTCACTCTCTTCAGTGCCAAAGAAGGCTTACTGGATGAGGAAGTCCGTCAATTGCTCAAATTTATTTATGCCACCAATGCCCCTCTTGAACGCAACCAAATGAAGGACGTGATTCGGACATGTACAATCATGATGGTGATGGAGGCTGTCAGTCGCAGTCCGGAGCGCATTTCACGCACTCTGTATAAAAAGCTTGAAGCCGCTTCTCCTGTACGGTTATCTTTTTACAAGGAAATGATGGGTTTCTTTGAGACCATCACTACTAACACGGACCTTGATGCTGCTATTGAAACGTTTAGATAATTTCCCATTTGAACGAAACAGAATCCTGGACGTTGATATCTTCGGGTTCGATTTCGGGTGCAGCGACTTCCATCATGATGCGGCTGTCGCGTTTGTAGGAAGTTTCAGAATGGAAATATATATCATGCCAGCTATAGTCGATTTGTATTAATTCTCCCAGTTTCGCGCCGGCTGCACGTGCCAATATTTCAGCTTTGTGGTGCGCATTTTCGGTCGCATTAATCAGGAGTTGTTCGCTAACCGCACTTGAGTCTTTGACGGTGAACTGGATAGTGATTTCCGGGAACACTTCCGATTTAGCCACCGCGGACAAAACTTTGGAAAGTTGATCGGAATCATAGTCGAATTCAAGCTTCAAACTATGTTGGCAGCTATACCCAGCGAAGCGCCGTTTGTAGTCCTCGTTTTTATCGCGGTAATTTTCATAGTAAGTGTCAATGTTGAAGCGGGTGGTTTTTAGGTCTTTTTTCCCAAAACCTACCGAAATGACGGCTTCGTTCAATTTAGAAATGGCGGTGGTCGCTAACTGCATCGTTTTTTCGTATTCGTAATCGATGGTTTCGAGATTCATGGTGATGACGATGAGGTCGGGTTTGACGCTGGCTTTGCCGACGCCGGTTATGGTGATGTTGCGGTTCATATAATACCTCCGTTCAGGTTTAGTTTGATATAATGATTACATTGAGCAGCAGAAAGGATGAATGGCATGGGATTATTGGTTGATGGACAGTGGCACGATAAGTGGTACGATACAAAGAGCACAGGTGGTCGGTTTGTGCGGAAAGATTCGCAATTCCGCAGCTGGATTACACCGGATGGGAGCGCGGGTCCAACGGGTGAAGCGGGCTTCAAAGCGGAAGCGGGACGTTATCATTTGTATATTTCCTTGGCTTGTCCATGGGCAAGTCGGGTAATGATTTTGCGCAGCATCAAGGGTTTGAAAGATATGATTTCGGTGTCGATTGTGAACCCGTTGATGGTTGAAAATGGCTGGACGTTTGAGCCAGACGAAGGCGTGATTGCGGATCCGGTGTTGAATGCGGACTACTTGCACCAAGTATATACACATGTGGATCCACATTATTCTGGTCGCGTAACGGTACCTGTATTATACGACAAACAGACCAATAAAATCGTCAATAATGAGTCTTCAGAAATTATGCGGATGCTGAACTCGGCATTTAACCACTTGGGTGCAATCGCGGGTGATTATTCACCGGAAGAATTGTTGCCCGAAATTGATGCTATCAATGCTAAAGTTTACGATAATGTAAATAATGGTGTTTACAAAGCCGGTTTTGCGACGAAGCAGGAAGTTTATGAAGAAGAAGTGCAAAACGTCTTCCGGACTCTGGATGAGCTGGAAGAACTTTTAGAAAGCCAGTCTTATTTGGTCGGCGACAAAATTACGGAGGCGGACTGGCGCTTGTTCACAACGTTGATTCGTTTTGACAGTGTGTATTATGGCCACTTCAAATGTAACATCCGCAATTTGACTGACTACCCAAACTTGTGGCGCTATACAAAAGAGTTGTATAATTACCCAGGTGTAGCGGAGACAGTGGACTTCAAACATATTAAAGAACACTACTATCGCAGTCATAAAACAATTAATCCAAACGGGGTTGTACCGTTTGGACCTGAGTTGGATTTGAGCCTATAGTGACAAAGAGCTCCGGAAAAATTCCGGAGCTCTTTTTGTATGTTGATTATTCGTCATCTTCTTCGTCTTCAAAAGCCGGATCATCTTCGTGGGCTTCTTTGCCAACAAAAGCTTGAAGCATCCAGATGGTTTTATCGATTGTGGCTTTGTAGCCGATAAGCGCATCTTCCAAAACATCTTCGCCCGCCTCATTAGCCATAGCAATGGTGCGCGTTGTGAGGTCTCTGGTGGCACGGTAGTCGTCAACCAGGTTCTCGACCATGCGTTCAGCGGAGAGGTATTTGTCTGCCCCATCTTCTTTCAGCAAGGTATATTTCAGGAATTGCTCGGTTGTGGAAATTGGCTTCTGACCATTGGAAAGAAGAACTTCAGCTAGTCGATCGAACCATTCTTCATTTTCATCATAAAGCTCTTCGAATTTTTCATGCAGCGCGAAGAATTGCGGGCCTTTTACGTACCAGTGATATTGGTGCAATTTTACATGTAACGTGTGGATATTGGCGAGAATATGATTTGTCATCGCCCCTGGGGTAGGGTTGTGATGATGGTCGTGTTCTTCTTGCTTCAATTCTTCCTCGTATTTTTCTTGCGGCGTTTTATTTGTTGTCACTGTCTACTCCTCCTCTTTTTGTAACTGCTTACATCCTTATTATACGCTATTTTTGGTATCTGGGGTGATTACTCACATTGATTTCCAGCTTTGAGTAATCGTTATTTGGAAAAAGTGATTACCCAAAGGAGAAAGTGGCCTTTGAGTAATCACTTTAGCCCTGAAACTGATTACTCAAAAACCTCTTTACCTCTGAGTAATCACCCCCTACCAATCCTCAATCCGAATAAACTTTATCCGCCTCTTCCAACATGTTATATACTGCTTCATAAGTACCACACACATCACCCGGAACTGCGTAGTCGCTAGTCACTTCGCGCAACTGCGCAAATTCCGTATCTAAATCCGGTTTCTCATCGCCTGCATCTTGAACTTTTTCTTGAAGCCGCGAGTAGAGCTCCCGCACATCGAACGCTTCCGGATGGTTCTTACCATGAGCACGCGTAATCGCGGTCGTAAACAAATCCAATTTTTCATGATTATCATTAATATATTCGTTAATTTTTGCCACAGACGTTCCCCCCTAAATTTAAACTGCTTTCACTTTTGACTTAATGACTGGATACCCCAAGTCTTCGATCGCTTTTTCGATTTCTTCTATTTTCACTACTTCTTCATTAAAATCCGTTTTTACCTTGCTGGAATTAAACAACACCTTCACCGAACTTTGTTCGATACCATCCAGGCCCTTTACTGCACTTTCGATTTTTTGCATACATGATGGACAAGCCAGACTTTCTAGCTGAATCGTTGCTTTATACATAATTTTATCGCTCCCTTTTCTTTTGTTACTCCTATTGTAAGCCCAAACCCGTTATAAAAAATTGACCACCGTCAAGTTCTAGTGACTTAAGTCATATTTCAACAAACGCATACCATTCAAGATTACTACCAAAATACTTCCTTCATGCACCAACATCCCAATCGACATATTCATCCACTCACTGAACAACAAACTTGCCAACAAAACGGCAACCACACCAACCGCAATCCCAATGTTCTGTTTCATATTCGAAGCTGTCACTTTCGTCAACCCCAAGGCGTGGGGCAAGCGGCTGAAATCAGAATTCATCAACACCACATCGGATGTCTCAATCGCCACATCCGTCCCGCTTCCCATCGCTATCCCAATATCAGCAAGCGCCAACGATGGACTATCATTCACACCATCCCCAACGAACGCGACAATCTGACCCGCTGCTTGTAATTCCGAGATGTATGCCGCTTTATCTTCCGGTAACATATGTCCGTGCGCCTCGGTCAATTCAAGTTCCTGGGCAACCAAATCAACCGTCCCCTGGTTATCCCCAGATAGCACCACCAAATTTTTAACACCCAGTTTTTTCAACTTTTGTAAATCAGCTTTAACGCCTGGCCGTACCTGGTCGCGAATTCCCATCAACACCTTCAACTCTCCATCCACTGCCGTCATAACCAAGGAGTTGCCATTTTTTTCAAAAAGGTGGACATCTTCTTTTGCCTTCGCATCAAACAGAACGCTTTCTTTTTCCATCAATGCGACGTTCCCGACCGCAACCCGGTGACCTGCCACAGTCGCGACAATCCCACCACCTTTTACGACATTCGTATCCTCAACCGGCAACGTTTTAACTACACCAAGTTCATTCAACACCGCTTTGGCCAGCGGATGATCCGATTCTTTCTCGATACTTGCCAAGTAACTTAACGCAATATCCACGTTTTCACCATAGAACGCTTTTTCCGCCACTTCCGGATTACCGACCGTCAGCGTACCCGTCTTATCAAAAACGATTGCATCCACTCTACTGAAGTCTCCAATTACTTCGCTCCCTTTTAAAAGAACCCCATGGCGGGCACCATTCCCGATACCAGCAACGTTAGAGACCGGTACCCCAATAACCAAGGCACCCGGGCAACCCAACACGAGAATCGTAATGGCCAGTTCCACATTTCGTGTCAAAAACCACACTACAAATGCGATGACCAAAACAGCCGGTGTGTAATACTTAGAAAAACGGTCAATGAAACGTTCCGCTTCTGATTTGGAATCTTGGGCTTCTTCCACTAATTCGATGATTTTCCCGAATGTCGTGTCTTCCCCGACTTTGTCCGCCCGGATTTGAATGGTCCCATTTTCCAGGATGGTTCCTGCGAACACGCCGGATCCTTCCATTTTAGTAACCGGCACCGACTCACCCGTAATACTTGCTTCATTGATATGCCCTTCGCCCGACAATACAGTTCCGTCAACGGGTACTTTTGCGCCTGTTTTTACAAGCAGAATGTCCCCTTCGTCAACATCATCTACTTCAACTTCCTCAAACTCACCATCATCCATTAACAACAACGCACTTTCCGGAGCCATTTCCGTTAGTTCCTTGATTGCGGAACGCGTTTGATTCAAGGTGCGTTGTTCCAAATAACCACCGAACAAAAACAGGAACGTCACAATTGCGGATTCTTCGTAGTTTTGAATCAAGAACGCTCCAATAACGGCAATCGTAACGAGTACATCGATACTCACGACTTTCACTTTTAACGCTTGATAAGCTTGAATCGCAATCGGTGCGACTCCCAGGATGGATGCAATAATGAAGGAAGTGTTGAACACCAGGGTATTATGTAAAATAAAATGTCCGAACACCCCTACGAGGATCAAGATTCCACTCATTATGGTGATTTGATTTTTACTACTCAGTATTTTTTTTTGCATGATTTATTCCTCCGTCTCATTTTTTAAGGTTGAACCGACTACAGCGTAACCAAGGTCTGCGATGGCTTGTTCAACTTCTTCAATCACAACAAGTTTTTCATTGAAAACAGTCATGATTTTACGGGAATTGAATAAACCTTTGACACTATCTGCGTTGACACCCTCTATGCTGCTAAATGCATCGGTTATTTTTTGCAGGCAAGAAGGACACGTCATTTTTTCCAAGGTTATAATTGCTTTCATCATGATTTCTCACTCCATTTCCTGTTCCTCTTTACACTTATAAGTATAGGCTGGTGCGGAATGTTAAACCTTGACCACCGTCAAGTTTGGATAATAAAAAAACTCCAGCTAGAAGCACTGGAGTTTTGTTTATTATAATTTTGAAAAGGGAATGATTGATTGGGCTTCATCTGGATGGTCACGCAATTGTTTTTCCATCCAAATAATATCGAACCACTCTTTAAATTTATGGCCGGCTTTTTTGAAATGTGCGACTTTTTTATAGCCACGTTTTGTATGGAAACGTTGGCTGGCATGGTTTAAATAGTCACTTTCTTCATCTGTTTCCGCAATGCAGGCATATACGTTAATGATGTTTTGTTTATATAACATTTCCTCAAGAGCTGTATATAATTTCCCGCCCAACCCTTTGCCACGTTGGTTTGAATCCAGATAAATACTGACTTCTGCGGACCAATCAAAGGCTTTCCGCGTTCCGTATGGCGAAGCATAGGCGTAACCGATGATTTCATTGTTTTCTACCGCCACGATATAAGGATACTTTTGTAATGTATGGGTAATGCGATTTGAAAATTCTTCAACGGTCGGCACTTCATATTCAAACGTTATCGCCGTCTGCAAGACGTATGGTGCATAAATTCCCAGTAAATCCTTGGCATCTTCTGCTGTTGCTGGCCTGATTGTGATTGATTCGTTCATGCTTCACCTACTTATACTTTTACCGTTTATTATATGCAACTAAACCGATTTTGTCAGTAGTCGTTTATGGCTATTGTCGATTAACAAAGCACCAATTGGAGCAGTAACCATGATCGCAACGACCGCAACTGTCAAAATGATTTCCCCACCCGGAAGTCCCATGGCTAAAGGTAAGCCACCAATTGCGGCTTGAACGGTTGCTTTTGGCATATACGCAATGGCCGTAAATACTTTTTCTTTTGGAGAAAGTTGGGTATTCAGTAAACTCGTAAAGACTCCTGCCATCCGGAATACGAGCGCACCCAGCACCAAGACTACCGCCACTAGACCAGCTTTTGCGGCATAGTCGATATTGACGGTGGCACCCACTAAAACAAATAGCAAAACTTCCGCACCTACCCATAGTTTGGAGAACTTATTGGAAAGACGCACAGCCACTTCGCTTTTTTGTTGTTGAATGAGAACACCCATTGCCATCACCCCCAGCAATCCGGAAAAACCAACAATACCGGCCAGTGCTTTTTCCATACTCACCATTAAAAAGGCAACTGATAAGATGATTCCTACTTTCGTAGTGTCACGCATATGAAAGTGGGTAAATACCTTTGTTAACACATAACCCGTCACAACGCCGACAATAATTCCCAATACAATGGAAACCGGAATCGTCAGAAAATCCGTCGCATGTACGCTACCACCTGCAAGCAATCCCGTAAAGGCAGTAAAAAGTACAATGACAAAAACATCATCAACCGACGCTCCTGCTAACACCATTTGCGGGATACCTTTTTTGGTACCATATCCCGCTTCCATCAGGCCCAACATTTTTGGCACCACCACCGCGGGCGAAACAGCAGCCACGACCGTCCCTAAAACGGCAGCTTGTAAAAG
The DNA here is from genome assembly GCF_052266715.1 of Jeotgalibaca sp. A122. Taxonomy (NCBI): domain Bacteria; kingdom Bacillati; phylum Bacillota; class Bacilli; order Lactobacillales; family Carnobacteriaceae; genus Jeotgalibaca; species Jeotgalibaca sp. A122. The sequence goes on from NZ_JBQPRB010000013.1 coordinate 12,397, forward strand.
GCTGATTCCCAACAATTTCGGAGCCAATACCATCACCCCAATAATTTCGAACGTAGCTGGAACAAAGCACATCAACAGGGCAGGTCGTCCTACCTTCTTCAAATCTTTAATATCCAGACTCAGCCCCGCCCTTGTTAAAATAATAATCAAGGCGATTTGTCTTAAGTCAGCCGAAATGTCCAAAATCGACGGATCGATTATATTCCCTACATAGGGCCCCATCAAAACCCCCGTCAAGAGCATTCCTATCAAACGTGGTAACTTAAAGCGCTCTAAAACATTCCCTAACACACTACCTACTAAAAATATAATTGCCAGTGAAAATAACATGTCTCTTCTCCTTTAATCGTAGAAAACAAAAAAAGCCAATGCCCCTACGATGTTTAATCGTAGAAGTCATCAGCTTATAAATTAATAAGCGGTTCTGGCATTTTGCCATGGGAGAACTTCATTCCCGTCAATAGCATTCTATTCCTTTATGGTGGCACTTGTCAATCTCACGATCCATTTTCTTACCGCCAAAACTTTGTGGCTTCGGCCTTATCGATGATATTGAAGGTAATCATTTCTTTGAGCAATTCGAAATCAACGGGGTCATTCCAACCAATACGGAAAATATTGTTTGTTTGCGTGTAACCCGCTCGGTTTATTTGTTCGGTAAAATGCTTCATCCCAGCAACTTCGGGAGAAACAGCGATGTGTTTTTGGGAAACACTAAAACCGATGATATAAGTACCATGGTCAGCAAACATGGGCTGGTTCCATTTAACAATCGGTTCCAGCTGTGGGAACTTTTCATTTGTCCATTCAAGGATTTCTTTCAATTTTTCACGATTTTTGGGATTTTCGACCCCTTCTAGAAAGTGATCAAATTGTTCCATCATACCCTCCTTAATTCAAAACTTCACGTAGTTTCTCGGCAAATGCCGTCCAACTATCAATTGCACCCTGTAAGGCGCCTTCATAGGCCTTGATTTCTTCACTGAATCCCGACTGTTCCAGATGAAGTTTTGTTCCTTCCGGACCAGAATGCAAAGTCCATGTAACAATAGTGTTTTCACCTGCGCTAGACCACGTATAGGACAACCGGTTTGGTTCATCTACTTCCAGAACCTCACCCTTCACGATACCATCCCAATGTTCATTGGGCTTGGCATGAAATTGAAATGAGTAACCTTGTTGCGCACGAAAATCATTTTCCCATATCCATCTTTCCAGCATCTGCGAATCCGTCAGCGCATGCCATACGAAATTTATGGGATTGGGGTATTGAAAATCTAACACTACATCTGGTTTCATGCTTGATCCTCCTGTATTATGTTTAATCAATTTAAGTCCTGATGCTTCTATGATACGTTCTAGATAGCTGTCTGTCAAAGCATAATGAAAAGGGTTACAATTCCGTTCAATAAAGGGCTGGGAGTTTTCCCCCAGCCCTTTATCTATTTAAGAATAACTTTAACGCAAACGTGCTCAAAAGGCAGCTCCGACGCCACTTTGTCATGGTTGTTGCTGCTTCAGCAGCTTACAAGCATGATACACTTGGGAGTAGCCCACAGTGCCTCCATAATAATGCTCAGATGGTCTACGACCATCCTGTGCTTATTCGTTCCAGTTGCCATAGCCGTTGCTACTTTAGTAGCTTACGGATATGGTATGCGTTAGAAGGTTCGGGGCTAAACGCCTTTTTTCCCACTCTTAAGTCTAGAACTCTTTTTCACCATCATGGGCAACCAATGCTGCATTGCGAACGGATGGGATTTCCGTTATATCCTTGATTAGTTGGCTTTCTGATTTTGTTCGTAATTCGATGATCATATCCAGACCATTTTTAGAAAAATTACGTGATCGAACTTTGCTATTACGTGCGTATTTTTTTACGGTCGTTAAAATTTCCGTTTCCTGGTCCATGTCCGCCATATTCAAGACTAGAAGAAACGGCGCCCGTCCGAGTGGTACAAAATCCAGGATAATCAAAAAGATGGTAACGAAAATGGACGTTAAAAGAGCGACTTCGTACAGCCCAGTCCCACAGACAATTCCTGTGTGGACAGACCAAAAAAGGTAAACCATATCCAGTGGATCTTTGATGGCGGTCCGGAACCGAATAATAGCTAAAGCTCCGATTGTTCCCAGCGTGATAACCAAATTGGATTGCAACGACATGATAATGGTTGCAATAAAGAAAGGAATAACCGCGAGAGCCATGTTAAATTGTTTGGAATAGAAGCTGCGTTTTGAGATAAAGCGGTAGACTAAAAATTCGTAAAGAGAAAAGATTGCAACCATGCTGAGCATGGTAATCGTTGATACCGTGGTGATTTGCGTGTTATTGAAACCTGCCTCTATTCTTTGAAGCATTTCTATTAGTTGTCCCATTTGTTCCCTCCAAAAGTTTGTACAGCTGATCGTGCCATGTAATATTTTGAAAAAGTAGTCTGTTCTAAACCATCCATTTGAATGGCTTGTTTTATGTATTGGGGCAAAAATTCGTCAAATTTTATTTCCAGAAGATTCATTCCAGCATCTAAAACCGGCACTTTCAGATAATCATTCGTCAAAAAACGGTCCTTTTGGTAGGAAGCACTTATATTTCGGTCCAATGTCACACGGACGTTGCCGGGAAAATCGACAAATGCCGTGCGTTCGTAAGTGACAATTACTTTAGGTTGGAACAGTTTTGTCATGACTTCCAGACAAAATTCCTGCAACAGCTCGCGATCCGCCTGCCAATACAATGCACCTACGTCCCCACTGAATAACTGTTGGAATTCACTTACCGAGACGGTACAGCTCGTTTTTTGGCTCAAGTTATTATCTTTCGCCTTCTTCTCTAATTTGATAAATTGTCCATTGTCATTGTAAGTCCGTACGCGAAACTTCCGTCTTTCGCCCAAGCTATACTCATTATCATAAAAACAAGTATTGTCGTAGTCATCGAAGTAAAGGCTGTTCACTTGGTAAAATCCGCCCGTCTTATCGGTGTAATCATCCATACGCAAGAGAGGCTGGAGCCTTTGCCGAATAATCTGCAGAGTAGAGTCGTGACACAGAAATTTCATTTCGTTTCGTAAAACGACATTTTGATTATTTTGACTCATTCACTGCCTCCTATTTGTTCATAAATGAATTGGTCCATGCCTTGAAGCCGTTGTAAGACATAGTCTTTGAATGGTTCAGGATTACCTGTGTAAGCCGAACGCTCCCAACGATCATGGTTTCTCTCAATCGCACCGGATCCATAGATATCTGCAATCATTTCATCCAGCCTTTGCGCCATTGCTTCATCCGACCAACCACCTTGCCGCAATTCTGTGTAACGTTCGACAACCATTCTGATTATTTCCTGGTTGTTTTGGTCCACATTGCTGGAAATAAAAGATGGATAAAACATGGTATATTGACTGACTTGATCCACAAATATAGCCCGCAATTCTTCTTCACCAGACCAATTGTGTCCCCAAGTCAAATCCAAATCCCATGGCGATTCCAGTACCACATGCTGTTCTCCATCATATTTTGCAATATAGTTGCGGTTTTTACGGTAGTTATCAACCGCTCGGGTCAGTGTAAGAAAAAGCCAATAATCAATTTGGTTACCAATATCCGTTTGTTCATACAGATATGCCTGCGATTCTTCCGAAAACTGACGCATCAGGACGGAATGGCGAATGCCAGGGTCCCATTTGGCTTTATGGTCCGTATTTTCCTCTGGGAAGCGCAATTCCACGGGGAGAATGACGTTATCCTTTACCGAACCATCAAATTGCGTGTAATCAATCGGATGATTGGATATCATCCGGTAATAATAATCCGTCTTGCGCGGATCCTCGTTTTCTTCCAATTCTAGTTGTTTCGCATCAATCGGGTGCATGAGAGTATAGATTCCCCAGTAATCACCATTGATAAACACTTCAACGAAACGGCCTTGTGTACCGTTTTTGATGGCGAAGCGGTTATTGTCCGCCATTGTGTCATACCAAAGATTGTTCGATAGAGTATTACGCATTTTTTCCGGATCGTTATAAGGTGCGTACAAAATCCAGTCATCATCTTCACGCATGTTCAGCAATGAGAGATGATTATTTCGGATGTTTCTACCAAGAGACATGATTTTCAAAGAAACACGAATTTGTTTTTGTGGAAAAATACGACTGGATGCTCCCCGGTAGCGTACTTGAGCTTTGGAGACGATTTTCCTTTGTGATGGTGTTGCTTGTGAGTCGGTATCGTAGAGCGTGACCATCGCATCTTTATCCTGATCCCCAATTCCCTTGTTGATGAACGGATCATCCAAATCAATCGAAAAAATAGGGAGTGTTGTCACAACCAAATTGAATTCTTGGTACCACTCATCTCCATATACCAAAATCTTATGCTGTCTATTTTGTTCAACGGTTTCCTTCGTGATTCCTTCCCCTTCAAATAAAATCCGATAATCATTCCCGTTATGTGCTTGTGAACTAACTTTTGGATTTGCAGCATTTTCACTCTCTCCAATTATAGGATAGAAATAGGTTTGGGATTGCTTGTCGAAAATAAGTTGTTGTTCATTAAAAAAAATGTCTAGTTCTATGGTTTCAGCTCGCTCTTGCCGTTCATCCTTAATTTGATTCATTTCAGCTGTGGTTTCCCAAGCCTGATTTAAGGACGTCGTTCGCGTGTTAAAATCAAGATTAAAAAATAAATAAAGTAATAACCCCAAACTGGCTAGCAACAATAGTAGCTTCATTCCAGTTTCTTTCTTCAATCGCTCCACCCATTCTTTTGTAATTATCTTAACAATTATAGATTGTACACAAAATAACAATATATTTCAATGTGAGAGCAACATAAAAAAACTACCCCGATTTGGAGTAGTTTCTGGAATAAGAATTTAGCGTTTTTTAATTGGATGCCGAATAATGGTCCGCATTTTTTCGGGTGCTGCTTTACGTGGGTCACTCAGATAAATTTCATGATGGTGACGGGTTGGCCCCAAATCGATTTGGTATTCGGTCGTTTCCAGGAATGCATGCATCGCCTCAACCGTTTCCGGTTCTTCATCATACGGCCCCTGATGAAGAACTTGAACGGTCAAGCCTTCCGTTATCTTCAAAAATTCTGCTTTGGATGTATCGACATTCTTTTTCTGGATCGCTTCCGTTTTCGCCCACTCAACTATTTCGGGCGTCACGAAATCCGGTAAGCGAATCAAGGAAAGCCAGGCAAGTCCGCCTTTATTCCCGTAATCCATCCCTGGGGATCCGTCCGCCAACCACCACATTCCCTCCAGGGGCGGTACCACGTACTCGAAATAGCCCGGGAGGTTTGTTCCACTCTTATGACTCATGCGAATCGTGTAGGCAATCGCATAAAGAACAGAAACGGCTTGCGAGTATTCGCCCTTTTCATCATTCGGATCACCCTGGCCCCGTACAGCAAGGTACGGTATTTCGGGTACATCCACGATGGTCGGTTTCTTTTTCGCCTGATATAAATCTTTGTATTCTTTTTTAAAATCAAACACCATTTTTCCCACCCCTATTAAATGGTTATTTTTCCGCGGAATCCGCGCGATGAGTAGTAGGAATCCGCCCCGTTATGGTAGGTAAAGACCGTGTCATAACGGCGGTCGCAGAAAATGGCCCCGCCTTTGTTGCGAATGTGTTCTGGCGTTTTAACCCATGTGGATGTTTTTACATCAAATTCTTCATAAGTTTGAAGTTTGCGATACTCCTCTTCAGTCAGCATTTCGATTCCCATTTCTTCCGCCATCGTCATGGCATCCGTTTCGGGTTTATTCTTCTTACGCTTTTCCCAGGCAGCACGGTCGTAACACGTGTTGCGACGGCCAGCCGGTGTTTCTTTGACACAATCAACGAAGGTGAAGTCATCTCCGACTATATCTGGTTCGCCCCCGGTCTCTTCCATCGCAATCAAGGACTTAATTGCATCTGGGCTCGCTTCGAGATGTTTTTTTACATCCACCCATTTCGTATTTTCATGACGATGCATGTTTTCTTCAAAACGGGTTTTTAATGTTTCGAATAGTGTATCTTTGTTCATTATATTTCCTCATTTCTTCCAGTTCCCATTCTTTAAATTACCGTTTGACGTTCGCGTCACCGTCGCCCATTATGGCACGTATTTCAGCATCGGAAACCAAGTTTAAATCGCCCGTAATCGTCAGTTTTAACACGCAAGCTGCCAGGGCATATTGCACTGTTTCTTGGGGATCGAAGTTGTGAAGCAAGCTGTGAACGAAGCCGGCACCAAAAGCATCGCCCGAGGCAACTCCTTCCATAATATGCATCTGATACGTTTTCGTTTCATAGAAAGTACCGTTTCGATAGAGCATGGCCATCCATTCACTGTCTTCGACAGAATGAATATTCCGCAAGACACTTGCGACAGTGTGACAATTGGGGAAACGGGTAGTAATTTCTTTCATTGCCGCTTCGTATTGGTCTTTTTGGGCAATGCCGTGTGTCATGTCGCCATCGAAAGCCTTGATTCCCAGGGAAGATTCGAAATCTTCATCATGTGCCAGGCAAATGGTCACATATTGCATGGCTTCATTCATGAAAGCTTGGGATGCTTCCGGCGTCCACATTTTACCGCGGTAATTGAGATCACATACGACTTGGATATCATTTTCCTGACAATAATGACAGGCAGAAAGAATCGCTTCAGCCAGTTCTTTGGAAACAGCTGCGGTTACGCCGGAGAAATAGAAAACTTTGGTGCCTTTCAGTAAGGTGGGCCAGTCAAATTCGTCAGCTGTCGCTGTAGCAAACGCACTGTTTGCCCGGTCGTAAACGACATTTGTAGCGCGAACGCTTGCCCCTTTTTCAAAAAAATATAAACCAAGTCGGTTGCCACCGAGAATAATATTATGTGTGCCGACGCCGTATCTTCTCAGTGTTGACAGGGCTGCTTCGCCAAGTAAGTTATTCGGTAGTTTGGTTATAAATGAAACAGTGTCACCCAGGAGTGCAAGGGAAGTTGCGACGTTCGCTTCTGCCCCTCCGTAAGTTGCCTCGTAGGAATGGGCTTGTAAAATCCTTTCATTTGTTGGTGGTTTTAGGCGCATCATCACTTCGCCAAAAGTTGTTACTGTCATTTAATCTTGCCCCTTTCTCAATCGTTATTTCTATTGTACATCAGATTTGATAAATAACGATTGAATATACGGGGTGATTTTTTCATCATAATCGGGATAGACAAAGTTATTTTGCGTTGCAACTTTATGGCTGTAGGTTCGGAACAGCTCTTGCACCGTGAATAAGGATTGCCAGGTTTCAGTGATGGTGCGCGTTTGATATGTCGAAAGCATTTGTTGCCATTGTTCAGCGGGTAAATGTTTATCGATGAATTTATAATTTTTACCAAGGCTAAAGGTATACCCCTGACGACTTCCGATTTCCCAAGCCATCATTTGCAGGAGAGCTGGCCTTATGATGCTGTTCAGATGGTCGATGGCAAACAGGATTTCGTCCCGGACAAGTCCTTTAGCAACATAAGTACTGACCCACCAAAATTCATTAATGCAATCATCGTAAGTTTTTGAGGTTGGTGGCTGAATCCAGTATTGTTCGTCGGTTGGTGTGATTTCGGGATTGTTTTCGTCTTTGTCTAAAAGAATAGCGACTAAACCATCGCTATTGGTGAAGTAGGTGTCTTTTTCTTCAATCGGAATCAATGTCAGGTCTAACTTATTACCATCTTCGAAAAGTATGAGGTAGGAAAACCAGTTGCCTAAGGTGGGTGGATAAAGCGTCATGGCTTCTGGTTTTTGAAGCATCAGTCTGGGACCAAAATAATCTAGCCACATGTCATCGGATTGGAACGAATCCATATCCGTTACGAAATAAGAGATGTCGTAATCCTTAAATTCGTCATCTGGAATGGTCGGGTTGGTACGCGATCCTTCCAAGGTGACGAGGCGGATGCGTTCGTCACTCTTGGCACAATCCAAGATAAGATCATACATTTCTTTTTCAGTGCGCATGGTTTTGCTCCTTATTTCTTAATGAATGATTCATACTGAGCAACGAATTCTTGTGGTGTCATCTTTTGACAAAGTTCTCCTAAAAGTTCATAAGGAATAGCTTCCATTTTCGACAAGCGGATACATGATTTCCCCATATCCAATTTAGTGGAAACTTGTTTTTTATATTCTTCCTCGAACCATTTCAGCAGTTCAGGCGACCCGTAAAGCCCCATGTGATATACCGCAATATGTTTCTTTTGCGAAGCTAGACTTATAAAAGGTAACGGCTGGTCAGGATTAGTATGGTAGCCTTTTGGATAAATAGAATGAGGAACGACATACGAGAGCATGCCATTCGCTTCAATTTCTTCGAATCCTTCAGGTAAGTTTTCTAGAATCGTTTGGCGAATTTTCTTAAAGGGGCCTTTTCTCTCTTCAGAGAGATTTTGAATGAATGTTTCAATCATGATTTATTCCCCGTTTCTGATTGTTTTAATATAGTTGACGGTGCGATTGGCTTCCTGAAAACCTATTTTTTGGTGGAATGCTTGGCTCGCGGTATTTGTGAGTTCGGCATCTGAAGCCATTTCGTAACAACCTTTTTTCAAAGCCCAGGTCTGCCCTACCTCAGCTAGCGCTTGGGCAATATGTTGGTGGCGAAATTCTGGTTCCACAAAAATCCCCTCCATATAACCAACCGGATAACGAACCGCACCTTCAACGTATTCATGCCGGAGCGACATATGCAAGAAACCCGCATAAATACCACTGACGGTAGCAACGAAAAGAGCATCATTTTCATTGCGCAGGAATTGCTGGAATTCCTGTTGAAGCATATCGCCGTCTGATTCGTCAAACAAAACTTTGGCCATTTCTACAATTGCCGGGATATCGCGATTGGCAGCTTCCCTAATTTCCATGGCACCAACTCCCCACTTTGATTATTCTCTCTCTAGTTTAGCATGTGACTAAATGAAAAGAGAAATGATGCGAAATCGGAAGTAAAAGTTGTTTTTCCCCTATTTAATTCCGACTTTTAGAAATACTCGGAATTATAAATGAAAATGAGTGATTATAATTCCTACTTTCCTTATATTCGACTCAATTTGCTTCTAATTAGCTGAGAAGTTATGATAGAAGAAATAAAATTAGGACTCCCGACCCCGAAAATGAACAGCCATTTTCGTAATCTATTTATATAGGGAGTAGAGGTGGTGACTTTTAAGGATGAGTGAAGAACATGAGATTGTTGCGAAGGTTTATGCAGCGAAAGAAGACAATACGGCCGCAGATGAACTGTTAAGCCAGTATTTACCTTTTATAAAATCGGAAACAGCCAAATTCATCAAACGCCCAGCTCGGGAAGGCTATGATGACGAGTTGTCGATTGCAATGTTTGCTTTTCATGAAGCGACGGTGGCTTATCAAAAAGGAAAAGGGGCGTTTTTACCCTTTGCGGCGCGCGCGATCCGCAATCGGTTGATTGATTTCAGCCGTCGCGAAAAAAGGCATATGAACTTGATTCCGTTGGATGATTCTAACAATGATGATGACGACCGGACCATGATGGAAAAAGCGGGCCTTAGCGAGAACAATGTGGCAGAGTACGCACAACGAAATGTCGCGAAAAACGAAATAGACCATTTTGCGGAAGAATTGAACGCTTACGATTTGAACTTAACTGACATCGCGGACAACTGCCCTAAGCAAAAGCGTACCTTGAAAGCTTGTCATCAAGCTCTTGAATATGCGAAAGCAAACCCTATGATTTTTGAGGCATTGATTGAGACGAAAAAACTACCTATCCGACAATTATCGCACGGTGCGGATGTCAGCAAGAAAACCCTAGAAAGGCACAGGAGATATATGATTGCCATACTATTAGCCTATACGAATGGCTTTGAAATTATCAGGGGCCATTTGAAACAAATTGTTCCGAAAGGAGGGCAACCGGAATGAGCTATCTCGTAATGGAAATACAGCGTAGCTATGCAATCGTTTTAGATAATGAGGGGCGTTTTTTGAAAGTCGCGAACTTAGGTTACGAGGTAGGGCAAAAAGTTGACTTCGTTGTTGAAGCAGGAGATACGAAAGTGACACCCCTTCCCATGAACCGACAAGTGAAACATATCCTGTTCGCTGTGGCGAGCGTTTTCCTATTATTTGTGGGTTCTTGGCCGCTATTCTTCCATTCGATTGGAACAGTCAGGATGCAAATCAACCCAGATGTGGAAATGACTGTAAACCGTTTTGATAACGTGATTGGATTGGATGGTTTGAATCCGGATGGTGATGTGTTGGTCAAGGATATTCAAACGTTCGGCCGCGACGTGGATGAAGTTTCTAATGCATTGACCGAACGCGCGCTTGAACTTGGCTTCCTTTCGAATGGCGACGAAATTCATTTAACTGTGGTTGGGGATGATGATAAATGGATACACGCAACGGAAAATCGATTGATGGCTGAATTGGATCAAAACTTCCAGCATCGTTTCAAAATTACCGTAGAAAATCGAGAACAGGAACCAGAAGAACCAATACTTCCAACAACAGAATCAACGATGGAATTCGATATTTCCATCCCTTCCCAGCCGGTTGAATCGGATGAAGCGGATGATATAAGCGACGATTTGGATGATGACTTAAACGATGGTGGAAATGTTTTTGAAGAACCTGAATACGTTGCCCCGGAATCGGAAAGCGATGATGATTTGGACGACGATAATGATACCGATGACGATGATAGTGATGATGATTTGGACGACGATTAAAAAAAATTTTAACACGACCCCACTTTTGCCATTACTAATCCGTAATCTCTCTATATAGACCCTATATAGAAAAGGAGAAGTGAAGAAGATGATTAATAAATGGCTTAACAAAGTTGCGGCGGTTTTACTCATTATTTTTGTGGCAGGAGGTTTGGCGGCATGCGCCAATGAATCCCCAACTACAGAAAGTGAGTCTGTAGCTCCTGTTTCTGAGTCCCAGGTTGAAAAGACAGGCGTCCTTTACGTACGTGTTAACCCAGAGGTCGCGGTTTACTATGATGAAAAAGGCAAAGTAACCGCGCTTTCCGGTAAAAATGATGATGGTACAACAATCGTGGAACAATTAGCGGCCTTTGAAGGTCTGGAAGTACGTGATGTGGTCATGCAACTTGTCTCAACCATTGGTGAAGCGGGTTACTTCATAGAAGAAGTTGAAGGTAAAGCGCGTAAGGTTACCATTGAACTTGAACGCGGCTCTATTCTACCAAGTACCGATTTCTTGAGTGATATCGTTCAAGATGTACGCGACGTAGTAAGTAATCAAGGCTGGAAGGCTCCGGTAACTTCTCCTCCAGTTGAAGAAGTGAAACAAACGGACGTTGTGAATGAACACGATGATTCGAATGACGAATCAAACCATTCTAGTGAATCGCACCTTAATGATGACAGCAATGAAGGCGACGACGTCAGTGATTCCCATGCTGAATCTAACCATTACAATGCTTCACACTTTGACGATGACGACTTCGATGATTCTGATGACGATGATTTCGACGATGACGATTTTGATGATGAGTACGACGATGATCATGATGATGACGACGATTAATCATCCGTTGCATTCCCAAACAACTTAATAGTCACTACCTGCTTCATTTGCTATTATATTCATGAGGTGAAAGCAGTGAAAATGACTGTTCGCAAAAGAGTATTAGGAACGCTTCCCATTCTGGAGGTCGTTGAACATGCAAATCGCAACAAAGAATTGCCGTTGATCATTTATTATCATGGCTGGCAATCGTCCAAAGAATTGAATCTAACCCAAGCCCGTTATCTGGCGCGCGAAGGGTTTCGGGTGCTCTTGCCCGATGCCATGAATCATGGGGATCGCAAGCAACCCATATCCAAAATCCCATCCCTGACTTTTTGGCAAAGTATTCAATCAAATTTATTTGAGTTCGGTTTTATCCTTGACCACTTCCGTAAAATTGGTGTGGTTGGCGATGTTATCGGGGTTGGTGGTACATCTATGGGAGGTATGACGACCTGTGCCCTACTCACCCATCACCCCGAAATCAAGGCCGCCGCGTGCGTGATGGGTTCTCCCAAACCCGTTGCCTACAAAGAGCGTATCAAACATTTTGCAGCGGAGTACGGTCGTTACTTGCCAGCGGACTATGACCAATTAGTGAACTGGCTTCCAGCCTATGACCTTTCGCTAAACCCCGAAACCTTAGCCGGTCGCCCCCTACTTATTTGGCATGGTACCGAGGATAAAGTCGTTCCCTATGATCACGTTGCGGAATTCATGATGGAACAGAAAGATACACCAAACATCACTTTCCTTGACGAAGAAGAAGCGCATCTTGTGCGTACCAAAACGATGGAAAAAGTAACCGAGTTTTTCGTAAAAGAATTATTGTAAAAAAGCCAGGCGGCCGCCTGGCTTTTACTGTTATTATCTGCTTTCCCGTACTTTATTAACCAATGCCTGAATCGATTCGATGCCCAATTCATCCATACGTGGTTCCAGACCTTCGATAATTTTAGGGCAAATCATTGGATCGGAGAAATTCGCTGTTCCAATCGCAACGGCTGTTGCGCCGGCCATTATCATCTCCAAAGCGTCATCCACGCTGGAAACTCCACCCATGCCGATAATTGGAATATCTACCGCGCGTGATACTTGATAAATCATCCGCAGTGCAATGGGCTTGATTCCGGGACCAGATAATCCCCCGGTCACATTCCCTAGAATGGGTTTGCCCGTTTTGATATCAATAGCCATTCCCGTAATGGTATTGATCATGGAGATGGCATCGGCGCCCGCTGCTTCAACTGCTTTCGCGATAACCACAATATCCGTCACATTCGGGCTTAATTTTACGTAAATCGGTAAATCTGTTACGGCCTTACATGCACGGGTCAAGCGTGCAGCAACTTCTGGATCGGTTCCGAATGCCACCCCGCCCTCTTTAACGTTTGGACAAGAAATGTTTAATTCAATTGCTTTCACGTTGGATGCTGCCCCGATACGACGGCACACTTCAATATATTCGTCCTCTGTTGAACCAGCTACGTTCGCAATGACGGGTACATCAAATTGATCCAAATAATTATATTTTTCTGACAAAATAACATCCAAACCAGGATTCTTCAAACCAATGGCATTCAAAATACCACTTGGTGTTTCGGCAATACGCGGCAATGGATTCCCTACCCGCTCATTTAATGTCGCGCTTTTTGCAATCACGGCACCCAGCTGACCTAAATCATAAAACTTTCCATATTCTTCACCAAAACCAAAACATCCTGAAGCAGGCATGATTGGGTTTTTTAATTCTAGACCTGGTAAAGTTACTGTTAAACGACTCATACCATCACCTCATCTTTTTGGAATACCGGGCCATCTGAACAAACCCGTTTCTTTTTATCTTTCGTATCACAACCGTAGCAAGCACCAATGCCACACGCCATACGCTCTTCAAGCGATAAATAGACATGCTCCAGATGACTGAAGTGACTTTGCACCAATTGCAATAATGGTGTAGGTCCGCATGCGAAAACTGCTGTTGGATTCACTTGGTCCAACGCAACCCCCACATGGCCTTTTAACCCTGCCGAGCCATCATCCGTACATACAATAACAGCACCGAGTTGCTTAAATTCTTCGAGGTAGTAAATATCGTCAGCATTTGCAAATCCGAGAATGAACGTGATTTTATTCCCGCGTGCGTGCACTTCCTTGCCCAGTTCATACAAAGGCGCCACCCCGATTCCCCCACCAATAATGCAAACTTCTTCCTCTCGTTTCAAAAAATCAAGATGGAACCCATTTCCCAAAGGGCCTAATGTATCCACCAAGTCGCCTGGTTGCCACTCGGTCATTTCCAGTGTTCCTTTTCCCACAACGCGGTAAAGTAAGGTACAAGTTTCATCGTCAATGGATGCGATGGAAATAGGACGTCTCAACACGAGACTTGGGTCCTTCATTTTGATGTGCAAGAATTGGCCGCTACGGTTCATGTTGCTTACCATTTTCCCTTTTAGCGTTAATTCGAAAATGTTATGGGCAACTTCTTTATTAGTAACTACTTCCAACCATTCAATTTGCATTTGTCCAAACCACCTTACCATCATATAGAGTCAAGGCACACATGCCATGTACTGTTTTGCCGTTGAAGGGCGTATTGGAAGATTTGGATAGGTAATCTTTTTTTGCAATGGTGTAAGCCGTATCCAAATCAAAAACGGCCAAATCAGCCGCACTGCCAACGCGCAGGTCGGATTGTCTTAAGTTAAACATGCGTGATGGAATGGTACTCATACGATTGATCAAAAATTCCAAAGTAAAAATACCTGGTTTAACAAAATGCGTGTAAAGCAAGGCAAAAGCTGTTTCGATACCCACGATGCCAAACGGTGCATGCAAGAACCCACCCTCTTTTTCTTCTTCAGTATGGGGCGCGTGATCCGTTGCGATGATATCAATGGTCCCATCAAGGAATCCTTCCAGAAGCGCCCGCTGGTCCTCTTCACTCCGCAACGGAGGGTTCATTTTATAAGTAGCGTCATCACTTGGAATATGCCCTTCATTGAGAATCAGGTGGTGCGGGGCAACTTCTGCCGTTACGTGAACGCCTTGACGCTTGCCTTCGCGAATGGCGGCAACGGAATCTTTGGAAGAAACGTGACAAACATGGTAATGCACACCGGTTTCTTTAGCCAGTTGAATATCGCGGGCGATTTGTGCACTTTCGACAATGCCCATGATACCCGGAAGCCCCAGTTCCCTGCTCTTGAAACCTTCGTGCATAACCCCTCCAAATAACAAACTATCCTCTTCGGTATGTGCGACGATTGGGCGGTTATATTTGGCTGCCTGAGTCATTGCCAAGAACATGGTACCCGTGTCTTGTACACCGACGCCATCGTTTGTATATGCGAAAGCATCCACTTCATCCATTCTTACTATTTCATCACTTTTGAGGCCACGGGTAATGGGGGCGTAAGTTTGCACGTCAATACAGGCGTCGCGTTTAATAATTTCACGAATGGCTTCGATTTTTTCTTTTGTATCGGGAACGGGGTTGGTATTCGGCATCGCACAGACGGTTGTATAACCACCACGTGCAGCAGCTTGCGCACCCGTTTTGATTGTTTCTTTATCGGTAAAACCCGGTTCACGGAAATGAACATGAACATCAACCAAGCCAGGAGTAATCAGTTTTCCATCCAAGTGGATGATTTTATCGCCCGTTAAGTCCGTGCCAATTTCAATAATTTTCCCATTTTCGATGGCAATATCAATCCGTTCCAGTTGGTTGTCCTTCACGATGCGTTGCCCATTTTTAAGTATCATTTTCATTCGTAACGTCCCTCCAATATCCATTCCAAAATCGCGATTCGCATATACACACCATTGCTCATTTGTTGTACAATGCGACTTTTTTCACATTCGACAAGTTCACTATCCAGTTCGACATCGCGGTTGACCGGGGCAGGATGCATAATGATGGCATGGTCTTTCATCGTTTCATAGCGTGCACGATTCAAGCCGTATTCAGCGTGATAGGATGCTTTGGAAAAGCGTTCCAATTCTTCCGTTTCGTGGCGTTCAAGTTGCACGCGCAACATCATCACCACGTCGGCTTCCCGTATGGCGTCATCCATGGTCATGAACGTCCCGTAGCGTTCAAAAGTGGGATCAAAATAATCCATCGGTCCGGCAAAAATGACATGGGCTCCGAGCTGATTCAACAAGGTCATGTTACTCATTGCTACTCGGGAGTGGACGATATCACCAATAATGGCCACTTTCAAACCCTGGAAACTACCGAATTCTTCGTAAATCGTCATGATATCCAAAAATGACTGCGAGGGGTGTTGTCCATTCCCACTACCGGCATTTACAACTTGAATTTTGAGGTTCACGAGCTGATCCATGTAGTTACTGTCAGGATGGCGAATAACCGCAATATCCACCCCCAGTGCTTGCATGGTTAAAACAGAGTCGTACAAACTTTCACCTTTTTTGACAGAAGAACTACCCACATCGAAATTGAATGGCGTCATGCCAATTTTATGTTGTGCCATCTCGAAGCTGTGTTTGGTTCGGGTACTGTTTTCGAAAAACATGTTGACGACAGTCGCACCACTTTTGAACATGTCTTGGCCTGATTTGAATGCACATGCACGTTCAAGTAAGTGCATAACCTCATCGTTGTTGAATTGTTCTACCGATAAAAAATTTCTCATGTTTTTCCTCCCAAATCGTGTCAACGTTTATTGCCTGGAACATCTATATAAAAATGCGCCTGGTCCAGAGACCAAGCGCACCTTAAGAAGGTGTTCTCGCTTCTGGTCTCTCTGAACCACTTAAAGTGAAATCACAAAATTATCTTATTCAATTTCGACTGAATCGTATCCTTCCACTTCCACAACGTGAACACTCACATGCTCTTTGCGGGAGGTTGGAATATTTTTGCCGATGTAGTCTGGACGAATCGGTAATTCCCTATGCCCACGATCTACTAGCACAGCTAAGGAAATTTCGGTGGGACGACCGCGATCGATACAAGCATCAAGTGCGGCACGAATGGAGCGTCCGGTAAATAAAACATCATCTACTAAAATTACTTTTTTTCCAGTAAGGTCTTTGGAAACAGCTGACTTTGGGGACTCACCTTTCCAGTCATCCCGGTAAGGCTTGATATCCAGGCTTTCTACTGCTACGGTTCCCTCAATTTGGGCGATTTTATCAGCAAGGCGACGCGCCAAATGAATACCCCGTGTTTCGATACCCATCAAAAGGATATTCTGGACGCCTTTGTTTCTCTCTATGATTTCGTAGGACAAGCGTGTTAAAGCGCGCATCATTTCTGTTTCGTTCATGATTACTTTTCCCATGTTTTCCCTCCTGAAAAAGACCCCTTCTCTTTGCGCGCAAAAAGAAGGGGCCTCATAGATAACATGATTCCGTAACGGTTTCGCCTTCTTCGTCTCTCTGGACGCAAGTTAAAGGATTAAATTATCCAAATTATACCCGAGATATTTTTTAATGCAAGTCTAATTTTTAAAAAGTTGTAAGATATTGAAATTAATATGCTTTCTATTAATCGATTATGCTCTTTACGGTTTGTTTTAAGTCCGGCACGACTTCTTCAACGAACCACGGATTATTCTTCAGCCAACGACCATTGAGCGGAGATGGATGCACGATTGGAAAATATTCCGGTAAATATTCGCGGTAATGCGCGACTGTTTCCGTTAATGTTCGGTATTTTGTTTCTTTCAAGTAAAACTTTTGGGCATAGCTACCAACTAGGATAACGAGTTCAATATGAGGAAGTTCTGCAAAAATCCTGGGAAGCCACTTGGATCCGAATTCTTTACGCGGTGGTAAGTCGCCGGATTTTCCTTTGCCAGGATAATAGAAATCCATGGGCAATATCGCAAAGAGATCCGTTTCGTAAAACTGTTCATCCGTTACGCCCATCCACTCACGTAAACGGACACCGCTCTGGTCGTTCCAAAATTTACCGGTTGTTTGTGCCTTGATTCCTGGAGCTTGGCCGATAATGGCTATTTTGGCATTTTTGGGTGCGGAAAATAATGGTTCGATGTTTTGTTCGGTAAAGGATGCATTGGCTGGGTCTTTCATGATAGCTGCTTTAAATTCTTGATAAACATCGTTCATAGTATCCCTCCTTACAGCCTATTTTAACCCAAAAAAGAAGAAGCCTACAGAAATAGGCTTCTTCACAAAAAGGGTGTTAATATTTCTCGGAAGCGCCTGAGACGCTATCGATTTTTTCAACCGGGTTTGTTTGAGAGGCACCTGAGATGCTATCAGCTGTTTCTGCGTGGGCATCGTGTGCAGTGGCACCCGATACGCTGTCAGCTGTGTTGTCATGTGCGGATGCACCTGAAACACCATCTGCTTTCCCACCTACAAGTTCCTGACCAGTTGTTTTTAAGTACCAGTCAATCGTTGGTTTTAAGTCGTGAATATACTCGTTGATTCCAACGTAATTACCTTCATAGTCACGGATTGCTTGATAGTTATGGACAACATATTTGTCCGGTCCGTGTGTTGGTACGTTAACGCGTATTACATCGGTTGCACCTGAACGTAATTGTTGGATAACCCATTGCACGCTTCCATGTTTACTTTCTGGATGGCATTTTGCCAAAGGATTACCTGCTTGCCCCGGTGTACGAGAAGCCAGCATTTCTTCAGCTGGTTTTGTATGATTGTAGTACAGGAATTGGTTGTTGCTGTCCGCGAAGGTTAATTCCATTGGCATGGAATTCAAAAAGTGATTCAGTTGATCCACGGTCAAAATACCACGGTCTAATTTCACGTAAGTGTTGCCTTCTACCGCATTCACTTTCGCTGCGGCTTGTTCGACCCAGTCTTCCGCGTACATATCCACGCCTTCGATGGTTGTATCAACTTTACCTGTTGCATATAGATCCTCTGGTTTTGCTACAGGTTTAGCTGGTTTTTCCAACTCATTAATCAAATTTACGTAACGAATAAATTTTTCAAGCGTTGTGCCCAAGAATTTAACTGTACCTTCATCTTTGATATTGTTATTTTCGTCAAATGCTTCTTTTGCTTCTCCCAAGAGGAACTCGTTCCCCGGGAATACAAATGCTCCAACCCCAGGTGCTTCCAAAATTTGGCGCAAGTGTAATTGTGCTCTTGAAGTACCTTGGTCATACCAAGATGCTCCCACGATTAAAACGGGTTTTTTGTCCATTGGATGAATCTTAAACGACAACCACTCAATGACGCTATTCAAAGCTGGAGTCGTTGTCCGATTGTGTTCGGGTGTTGCGATGATAACCCCATCTGCAGCCATAATTTTTTGATTGAATTTTTGAATGACCGGGTTGTTTGTTTGATCATCACTTTGATTGAAAAGTGGAACATCCTTGATTTCCATAACTTCCAACTCAAATAAATTTCCAAACTTTTTAGCAATGAATTCCAATAGAAGGCGGTTATATGAAAATTCCGCGTTTGATCCTACAATACCGATTAATTTCATAGTGATGTTTCTCCTTATCTATTTCTTATCCCAAGAGAAGTTTTCAGCTTCTTTTTTATTTGCAGCGTGCGCTTCCATCAATTGACTGGTAATGGATATAAAGAACAAGAAATCATCAAAGATACGTTCTAATTGTTCTGCTTTTTCTGCATCCACCAAATCGCCATTTTCATCAAATGCTTGTAAAGAATAGCCCAACAAAAACTCAGAACTTGGCATAATACGGGCTTTTAACTCAGGAGAATCAAGGATTTGACGCAAATGTTGTTGCGCACGGGAAGATCCCAATTTCCCATATGATGCTCCGGTAATCATGACCGCTTTATCGACAAACGGATAAATACCATAAGACAACCAAGCTAAGGCATTTGAAAGTGCTGCTGTAATGGTATGGTCATATTCCGGTGTGCTAATAATAACCCCATCCGAAGCTTCGATTTTTGCAGCAACTTCTTTGACGATTGTAGGCAGTTCTTGGCTATCCGGTTTATTGAACATTGGAAATTCCTTTATTTCCACCAATTCAATTTCTGCCAAATGTTGGAAATGACGGCTCATATATTGTAATAACTGACGGTTTGTAGATTTATCTGAATTTGTACCTACTAATCCGATTAATTTTTTCATCTTTATACAATCCTTTCTGACGCTTGCGCCTTAAGCTAACATCTCTTTCAAACCACTGGATGGGAGTAGTTGGCCTGTCTGAGTGATAATCAAACCTTCAATTCCGGGTAATGATTCTATTTGTTGCATTATTTCGGAAACATGTTTCCCAAATAATCGTGTCGTCCAAATTTCACCGTCAATGGATAAATCGGAAACGATGGTTAGACTGGCTATTTCCGTTTCGAGGGGATATCCCGTATCAGGATTCAAAATATGATGGTAGGATCGACTGTCTTTTTCCAGGTGACGTTCATAAATACCCGAGGTTACCACCGATTGATTTAAAACCTTGAGAACAACTTGGGAATCCCCCCGTGTTTTGGCAGGATTCTGAATACCAATGCGCCAATAACCATCTTCGCGGTGCGGAGCATTTCCCGAAACTACCAGGTTGCCACCGAGATTGATGAGTGCCGAAGTGACGCCTTCTTCTTTCAAATACTCTATGATTCGGTCCGCGATGTACCCTTTCGCCAAAGCCCCGAGATCCAATTTCATCCCTGGTTTTGATAGATAAATCGTCTGCACCTCTTCGTCCAGAACAATGTTTTCTGGATCGGTGATGGCCAAGAGTTCCTGTATTTCTTTTGCTGATGGAACTTTTGCATCCGCGAAACCAATGCGCCACGTTTGTACCAGAGGCCCTATGGCAACGTTCAAATTACTGGCGGAAGCACAACTATGCTCCTTTCCTATTTGTGCGAGTTTGAACAAATCTGGATGCACTTTTACAGGGTGAAGCCCTGCTGCTTGGTTTACTTGCCCCAACTCTGAAGCTGGATTATTTGCACTAAAGCGATGCTCATACATTTTTAGCTTTTGCTCAACATTCGCAATAATAATCTCTGGAGCATCATGTTCCAACGTTACTTCAATCACCGTCCCCATCAAACGGATGATTTTACTTTCTTGTCCCACTTTGCACCTCACAATCCATTCCTATATATGTGACTATCAAGAACTTTTCGGTTCCCATAGCAGTAATTAAATTGTTCAGCAAAATAGTTGTGATTTAAATCACATATAAACGTAAATAAAAAACACAACGCAATTGCTGACATTAATTTTACCACCCATATACTTTCATTTCAATGTCGGTATTTAATATTGTGTCGCATTGTTTTCATTTCTTGCGCTTGTCTTTTGTGGAACCATTCATTCGCTTGCCGCAACCCTTATCAATAGACGCGACATTGATTTAGTGATAATATCAACCGTGGCAATGATAGCAATCTTCCAGAAAAATTGGCGGAGACGGCGTCTATAGTGAAAGAAAAGTTAGGCCTCCAACAGTTAGTTTTAATCTAACCGTTGGAGGCTTTTTTAATCCTTGTATTCCAATAGCATATCGTACCAAACACTGCCACCATGTGTTGAAGCGGAGCGTCCCATATTCTTGAAACCAAAGCGCGAATAATAAGGAATCAAACGCTCTTTACAAGTCAGGATGACACCTTTTCTTCCCTGTTCACGTGCCGTTTCAATTAGATGGTTCATTAACCGGGCCGCGATTCCTTGCTTTTGGTGTTTAGGAATAACGTCCAATCCAAAAATTGCCTGGTAGGCCCCTTCAGGATTATGGTATGTGACATCTTCAAACATTTCATCGGCAATAACTGTTTCATCGGTTACATTTCCGTTGATGAAACCGATGACTTCACCCTCTATTTCCGCTAAAAAGAAGCTGTCTGAAAAAGTTGCTATCCGTTCTGCAAAAGATTCTTTTGTTGCAGCTTCCGCTTCAGGGAAACACTCCTTTTCTACTTTTGTAACAATATCCAAATCTTCTGGTGTTACTTTTCGAATAATCAGGTCATTTATCATCCTTTTTTAAAGACTCCTTTGATTTCATTATAATTTTTTGTAACGCTAAATAATCTCTTTCACTCTTCCAACTATCCCGTTTTCCAGCATAACCTTGATGCCGTGTGGATGATTAGGCGATTTGGTCAACAAACGTGCAACAGTCCCTTCCGTTAGCTTGCCCGTTCGTTGATCTTGTTTTTGTACAACACGTACTTTTGTGCCTACTTTAATATTACTTCTATTTTTCCCGTCCATTACTTCAACCCCTTTTCCATCTATTATAACTTTCATTCTACAAGGTGCCAAATATGGGATTGTGAAAACTTTAGAAAGAGGTACAATGGAGTTAGACCCTTTTGGGATTAGGTTACGGGAGGTAATAAGAATGAGTGGTTTGCCAAATTGCCCTGAGTGTGGCAGTGATTTGACCTATACAGACGGAACATTGATGATTTGTCCGATGTGTGGTCATGAATGGACGGAAGCAGAACAAGCTGCTGCTTTAGAAGCACAAATTGTCCGTGATGCAAATGGTACTGAATTAGTTGATGGTGACAATGTTTCTGTTGTGCGCGAGATAAAGTTGAAAGGTGCCAACAAGTTAAAACAAGGTACTAGAGGAACAAATCTCCGTATTTTAGAAGACCCTGTTGATGGTCATGACATCGAGTGTACAATTGACGGCTTTGGCCGCATGTACTTGAAGTCAGAACTCGTGAAGAAAATCTAAACTAAAAAAGTATGGCAGACGGGATGAACCCTTTCTGCCATACTTTTTAGTTTATAAACTCCAGTTCTTCTTCAGCGTCTGTCCTGTTGTTATAAAATTTAAAACCCTCATATAATTTCATTTGCTTTTGCCAATTCTCAACTTTTTCCAAAAATTCACTACCGTTCTCAAACAGCAAATAACAAATCTTTTCTTTGGAAATAAAACAGATAGGCGAAACACTTTCTAAATCCGACGTATTTCCCACTGTTCCCAAGAAACCACCTTTTCCATCTGTGGCAAAAATATCTATATGTGGCACCGTATAGAAATCTATTTCCGGAATATCATCCGCGAAGATAAAATGGATACCATATTTGTCCGCAAAATTATCATATTCTTCACTCTTCAGTGCGATTGGCATGTAATATATCGTGGTACCTACGGGAATAATTTGGACATCCGGTACTATTACTCCAACCGCCCCTGAGTGAGCGGTTCGATCAAGATAAACCCGCTTCATTTTTTATTCCTTCCGACTACCCATAAAATAAGACCCACAGCTACCGTTACGATTCCCGCAATCAAAAACCAATTAACAGGTGATGATACAAACATTTCTGTTGCCCCATCAGCCCCGCCAATAATTTCTTTGTCCATTTGTCCCCCCCCTAAATGTTACCCCATTGTGTCATAACGCGCCATCATGCCTATATTTAACAAGATCCAAATGTAAGCCAATAACTGAATAAATTATCTCACCAAAAAAACGATTTTTGTCAGTAATTCCTCTTCAGGCACTTCTTCCGGGGAATTTAAATAAAATTCGTACACAGGACCAAGTGTTGTATAGCCATGTTTCTCTATCCAGTCCTCTATTTCTTGATAGGCAGATGTCATCTGCATGTACGGGCCTTTATATAGACACGTCACTTGTTTTCCAGACGGAATCGTCCCAGCTAGGACTTCACCCTTTCCCGGAAGATTTTTAGAAACCGGGAAACCAATTTCCAACTGCAAGTGTGCCATGTCCATATTAAAATAACCTACGAACGCTGGCCCAGTTGGCTGTTCACCCAATTCCCAGACATGATTCAGGACAGCCATGAAGGAATCGCCCAATATTTTGGGCAATTCCTGAACGGAAGTATTTTTTTTCAGCACCAATGTCGGTTGTTCCTGTGTTTCCACCATTTCGATTATATATGTCATGTTGTTCGTCTCCTTATAAGGTTCTAAATATACAACCTTAAGCTACAGAGATAGTCAGTTTTGCAATGAGGTCAGGAGTTCAATACCCATGACAGTTGTCGGGATTCTATATTTTGGTGGCAAATTTGACAATATGACTACACCTATTTGATTATCTTTATCAAATCCGACATAGCTGTTATAATTTCCCGTTCCGCCATTATGCCAAATAATGTTATTTCCATTATCAATCATCCAGCCCGCTCCTATTGCGTCCATATGTATTCCCATTTTTTGATACATTTCACTTGAAGCATTTATATCAGTCAACGGTTCATGCGCCAAAGACAAATAAGTTAAACGATTGCTCAACTGGGTCTGGACATACGCCAGCATATCCGTGATAGTCGACAGGATTCCACCGGCAGGAATGTAAGCATCTGATTCTGACCATTCCCAGTAGTTATCCAGATCACCCGAGCTTTCTGAAACTTTTGTATTTGAAAGTCCTAAATCTTCTCTGACAAACGCATTCATTAATGCCGTATAATCCTCTTCGTGTATCTGTTCAAGCACGGCTCCCAAAGTTGCCATCCCAAAATTGGAATATCGGTATGAATAATCCGAATCGTTCAAATTGATTTTACTGAGTCTGTTTATCAGCATGGTCCCGGAAATCCCATTAAAATCATTTTTCCCTTGCAGAAAATTAGCTACCATGGGCATTTCAAAATAGGATCCTTTATAGCCGGATGTATGCGTTACCAGCCTTTTAATTGTTGGGTAATAGGACTTCTCTGGGAGATCCAAGTATTCATCTATGGAGTCGTCGAGACTAACCTTGCCTTCACTTATCGATTTGAAAAGCAGGGCGGTTGTAAATGTTTTGGTAACAGATCCAATTTCATAAATATGTTCCTCTTGGGGTAATTCCATGCCATTTTCACCGTACACCTTATAGGTCGTTTTGCCGTTCTGGATAATCCCTACTGTAATGACCGCGTCTTTATTATTTTTGACTGTAAAATCAAGCATTTCTTCAAAAGTCATCTTTGATAATTCATTGATTTTATAGGAACCATAAATGATGTATCCACCCACTCCAGCAGCAACGAATCCCATGATCATTAATATCACCATCAGCATTTTCTTCTTTCGCCATTTGTGGATTTTCATAATTCCCCCTTTTAAAATTATACGTTTGTCATTTTCTCAATTGATTGTTGCGTCATTATCGAATCCACGTTGTTCCCAATATCCCTTGTAGTTCACATCATCCGATAGTTCGATGCGCGTAATCCATTTGGCCCACTTATATCCCAACTTATCCTCGGCAACCAATTGGAAAGGAAAGCCCCTTTCCGGAGGCAGAACGACATCATTCATTTTGTAAGCAAGCAGCATCTCCCTATCCAGAATGGTTTGCAGGGGTAAAGAAGTGGTGTAGCCGTCTTCGGAATGAAAGATGACAGTATTGGCGCTATCCTTGACGTCGACCGTAGCAAATAAATCCTGGAGTAAGACGCCTTCCCAGAGGATGTCGACGCTCCAGCCTTCGACGCAGTTCAGCGTCACCAATTTCGTGTAGGGCTTATTGTCTAATACTTCCTCATAGGTCCATTCAGTTGGTTTCCCAACCAATCCGTCTATTTTCAGTCTATAGGCACTTATATCAATATATTGAGGTCCTTTGATAGAATTTTCCCTGAAATCAGCAATCGAAGATAGGTCTTTGCCTTCGTATTCGGTCACTTCCACCTTTACCAATTCTTCGATACTGGATTTTTCCGCATCACCGGAATTGGAGGTGCCGCAACCAAACAAAAACAAAACCACCAGTAGCAGCATCCAAAGAATCATTAGGTGCTTAGGTCTAGATGTCCCACTGTTATTGCCTGTTGTAACTCGCATCAGTAATCCCTACTTTCTGATAAAACAAGGGAATGGTGGTTGGTTGATGTATTTGTTTCTACTTACTTGCTACGCAACATATTTTTCCGCAACGTACTCAATAATAATACCGTAGCCGATTCCAGCCAGGAAACCGACCAAATCATCGAAACCAGTAGCACTGTAAAAGGCGAAAGAAATCATGGTTCCCAAAAAGGCACCTCTACCCAAAGCTTTGGGCAAGCCCAATTTCCCAATAGGTAATCCGATGACGATGCCCATGAGCAACCGGTTATACCAGAAGGCAAACAAATAGCCTGCATCCCTGCCAAACCCTGAACGCAGTTGGGCACCGATGATACAGATAATCCCCAAAACAGCACCTGTGGCAACACAAATCTTCATTCTTTTTGTCAGCATTTTATCGCCCCCTTAGGCCTTTATCTAGCAAGGCCCGTTGCTAGTCACGTTTACTCAATAGTTCACATATTTTTTGCCCAAATTCTTCCGCATTTCTAAGACCTGCCGCTGTAACGATGTTCCCATCCACGACAACTCCTTCATTCGAATAATGGGTGCCCTTGCCTTCAAGCATCTTACTTTCGCTCTGTGAAACGGTCGCATATCTTTTCTTCAAGATACCCGCATTAGCTAAAATAACCGGAGCAATGGAAATAGCCGCAATTGTTTTTCCCAGTCCATGCATGGCTTGGGCTATTTTATAGGCATGGGGGTCGGAAAAAAATACGCGACTACCTTTTCCGCCAACAAAAATGACTGCTTCGAAATCATTGGTATCGACATCCTCCAACACCATATCCGACTGGGCAATGCCGCCATTCACACCTCTGCAGGTGTCCGCTTTGTGGCTGGCTATCCATGTCTCATAACCGCAATCTTTCAGTTCCTTTTGTGTCCTGAACAACTCTTCATCTTGAAAGTCATCCGGTGCTACAATAAACAATACTTTTTCCATATGATCTTCTCTTTTCCTATTTATTTTCCAATCAGCAATCTATCATAACCACACAAAGTTGCAAACGCTTTCTTTTACACGTTTATTATACCATACAGACACTTACTCCACTCGAAAAAGAGCCACCCTATCGGAACTGCTAGGATGCCTCTCTTAAACAAATATTTTCTAAAGCGCACTGCGGCGAAGTTTATAAAAGTACTGTACGATAGGATGTTTCAGTTTCATCTTATTCTCCATGTCCAAAATTCGTTTTTTTCCGACACGCCTGTCAACCAAAGCCAAAACATTTAACAGAATATCCTGGCTCGCAAGACTCTCTTCAATGGACCGCGTCAAGAAAGTATTCGCAACCGTATTGAAATCAGCTTTGCTTAAAGCTGTCTGGGCTGCAATCATTTCTTTTGCATAACTCTGCAATTTACGGTCTTTGGCAATCACGACCAGACGTTCCTCGGGTACTTTTTCACCCATATCTTTTCTGACCTTTTCAATATCATCCTGACTGACAGGAATGTTTAGGTTAGAATCGCCTTTTATCTCTTGCTCTGATTGGAACCAACGAATCCCGGTTGTTGCATCTTTCATGTTGAACACTTTCTTCTTATCAACAGTGAGGTAGCACTGACCAGCTTTTTCCGGTGTATAGCGGTAGCTAGTGGCGATATATGCCACTCTGCCCGCTAAGGCCGGATAGAGGAAACCCTCCAATTGTTGTTTCATTTTACTCCAGTTCATAAATTACCTCCATTTGTCTTTGGGTTTATTATACATTTTTTTACCTTTAGTCAAGCCTTTATGTGCAGAAAAGGAGCCATTCCACGCTGAGTAAATCCAGCATTTCTCTAATTAATTCACCATAGTCCGTAGAGCGGTCCGGTGAAAAAGAAAGTAATGATGCCGATTGAATTCAAAAATCCATGTGCCAAAACAGCTGCCCACAGTTTGTCATACTCATACCGGATATAACTGAAGAACAGTGCATAGATGTATGTGGTTACTACACCGATGAATCCTTGTTCAATACGGGCTAAGGCAAAAAAATCGAAGACGCCAGAATGGCCGCAACGATTCCCGTCGCCCGGTTGGCAAATGCGCTGACATCACGGGTTGTGCCAGTCAGATGGTTCAATGTGGGAATAACGAATCCAAAATTCACGAATGTCCAACCGAATGCCATCCCAAAAATACTAAGCAACATTTTGGGAAAGTCCTGCTGCCTTTTAAAGCCCATATCGCGAATTTTTCTTTTCTCAGGGGGATGAAGAGAGCCCCAATCGCCGAAACAACAACAGTTGGCAGGAGAAAGTCATACAGTACGGCGAGTGCCATCAAAACAAGCTCCAATACCGCCAATACAAGCAATCGTCTCTTGGTTTCCATCATTTGTAGCCCCTTCTTTACATTCCGCGTGATGATTCAGATAGAAATGTATCCTCATGACATTCATGTGATATAATTAACTTGAATCCCTACCACGTAAAATTCGGTTGGGGAAGCCAACATGATCCAGAGTAAGCGTAAGCAGAAACAGTGCACAACTTTTTTGATTTTTTAGGGAGTTGTGCGGAAAATGATAAATAATTGGAGAGGATGGTTTATTATGACTCAATCGGTATTGACTATTTGCTGTTATGAAACGAAAATTGCTCCTGGTGCTTACTTCCATCTGAAAACAGACTGGTTTGAAAGTGATCAAGAAATTCAAACAATCATTATTGATCAAGATCATGTCTTTTCTAAATTACTTTCACTTTATCCCAAGAATTTTGTCATGTATTTGGAACAGGATTCCGAGGGCAGTATTTACCGGACCAATTATCCCATATTCATCCAACAAGGTAATGATTACTTTGAGGTAGATTGGAGAAAAGAACACAGGCTCTAGCACGCAACTATAAAAAAGCGCAGCGATGCGCTTTTTTATATGCTTTCAGTATAATGGGTGTAGCTATCCATGATTGCTTGCCAACCGGCTTTTTGCATTTCCACGGGGTTCTCGTCTTCTGCGTCGAACCATTCTTCAATTTTCACCTTACCATCTTCTTCACTAAAACGAATTTCAACTTGTCGGTTATCCGGCATCGTATAACTGATTTTTTTATGTTCAATTATTTCATCGTAAATCCCTTCAAAATCAAAGCCTACGCTACCATCTATTGCTTCCATTCTGGAAAGGAATTTCCCTCCGTTACGCAAATCGTTTTTAGCTTCGGTGGTATGCCAATCTTCGGATGCTTGATTCCACTTTACGATATGCTTGGGATCATTCCAAGTTTCCCAAACAGTTTTCATAGGTGCATCGACCATAGTTGCTACTTTTATTTTTTCTGCCATTTGAAACACTCCTTATCGCTTTTAACCATCACAGAATGAGCTGAATTCACTTAAACAACACTTGGTTGCCCTCCTGGGAGACAATGAAGTCTTTTATTTTTTCCAAAAAAGAAAACCAGTTCTCACCTTCGAGATTCCCTTTAATCATACGCTGGTTTTCAGTGTAATAGTCGATCGTCAACTTACAGGAATTTTCTGCACTATCCTTAGGCACTTTCAACAGTCCCAAAGCATCCAGCAATTTACTTACCTCATTTGAATCTTGATACAGATGATAAAAAAACTTCTGTGAATTCTTCCGCTTGGCATACTCTAAACTACCACCTTTGCGATCAATCATCACAGTCTCATCGTCGAATTCCAGATATACACGTTCAATCTGGTCTGAAGGCGTTCCGCCACCAAAGACAAACAGATTGCGAATCTCAATCAATTCGCGAATCATATTTGTTAAATCTGGCTGATTTGTAGGCATCAGCCCTATCAATGAACCACGGAATAAATGGACTTCTTCATTCGCAGTTGTGATTGTTAATTCCCAGTAGCCGACATCAGTCACCAACGCTTCTTGATGCCCCACTTGAAAATATGCGCTTATCGATTGAAGAATATCTTTTGCAACATCTTTTGAGATTGTTTTATTTATGGTCCGGATTTCCTTTTCAATACCATACCCCGAAAAATAAACCCTGCCTTTTTCGGTAATAGTCAATCGTTGCTCAACTTCCTCGCCTGGAAGCGGGGTGGTCCCACCCCATCCTAATTTGGAACGGAGTTGGATTTTATTGACCGGTTCTTTCATTTACTCACCCTTCTTTCAGTGCAATTGCAACAGTTTTTATCAAACATCTATCTGCCTGTCGTGGAAGCGTCCAAATACAATCGTTGCCAAACTCGCGCCAATCAAAGCCCAAACCATATCCCAATGACTGTCGAAAATATCCCCCTGTGTTCCCATGACAGCATCGACCGGCACATTTAAAATTTTAACCAATGCAAATTCTCCCAATTCGTAAGCTGCACTCAAGCCTAAACATGAAATGATGACGATGAAGGTTGCCATCTTTCCTCGTTTCACGTAGCCACCTTTTAAGTACAATTCTTTAAATAAAAAAGCGGGTACGAATCCTTGAGAAAAATGACCAACGCGGTCGAAATAATTTCGTTGCCATCCAAACTGTTGTTTCAATTGATTAAAAAAGGGATTGAGGGAGTAGGTATAGTGCGCACCATAAAACAATAACAATACATACAGAACAACCATTATATAGGCGAAATTCGAAAAGCGGAACCGAGGATAAAGAATAACCATAAATATGATGAGTAAAACAGCACCAATTGTCTGTCCAATCCAGGCGAAACGATCTAAAGGGTTAATGGCAGATACAACATAAGCGACGAATACCAAAGCCAAGAGAATAAGATGTAATGTTTCAACTTCTTTCGGATTTCCGCCCATCTCTTCCACTCCCTCCTTAGAGACTATCCTCCTAATCCATCACTTAACAATTCCCCCCGGAACAGCTGGATAATCAGCATATCTTTCATCAAACGTTGCAGAATAGATTTCGCTCGTATCGCGTTTGACGAAGTAATAGGATACTTCTCCGTCTGTGGTGACTTCGAAAGGATAATAGAAACCACCTTCCGCTTCGTCCTCGAACTGATACCCCATTATTTCCTTCGCCACAATACGACTGCTAGGGAAACGTTCTTCAATCAATTCTTGGGCTTTCATGTTACTTATGACATACCATTCTTCTGTAGGGATGATTTCTAGCATTTCTATCGGTTCCCCACTCTCGGGGTCAAATAGAACTAGAGAGACGGGATACGTGCGCGTTGATAAGGCAATAAACAGCTGCACTTCTTTTGTTTTCCCTGCTCCCAGTGTCATATCTTTATCATAAAATTCTTCATCCAGATGATAAGTTACATCATTTTTATTTACCTGCTCCGTCATGTCAGCGAACTTTGGCCAAATATAACCATCCTCAGGGACCCCTAAGACCCCAAATCTCTGTGATAATTCAAGCTCTGAATCAGAATAATTGGTCACTTTCACATTCATGAAAAGATAAGTACCATCAATGACTTCTTCCAGTGGTTGACCTGCCATTCCAAACTCCCTATTGATGAATATATTGGTAGAATAAGCAGATGAAACCAATACCATCATCTTCGCGACCGTTACTTCTTCATTCATCGGAATGGCAGTCATTTCTTCAGAAATAACCACTTCAGAAGATTCGGCTTCGTTTTGAGTTGGGCCACAAGCCCCCAATAGAACCAACAATAGAAACCACAGCTGAATATGAAAAATTATCTTTTTATCATTCACCATACTCACCCTTCTCACTTACCAGACGAGCAACCGCTTTCTCAATGCCATTATAACCACGCGCAATCTTTTAATCAAAACTGGAGCCTTTTTGTCGCTACCAAACATAAACGTGAACTACTCGGGCATGAATGCCCGAGCTTCTGGGAACAACGCTGCCTTACCCGATGGGTTTCCAACGGGCAGCGGGTACGTCTCTTGACCAGAGCCAGTCCCTGACTCGTGCCGTTTACCGTCCGGCGGACGCTTTGGCAAGGATATTCCTTGCAGCATTGATATCCCGGTCGTGATGCGCGTGGCATCCCGGACAGGTCCATTCGCGGATGTGGAGCGGCTTCTTTCCG
>NZ_JBQPRB010000014.1:0-38200 GCF_052266715.1 Jeotgalibaca sp. A122
GACTATGTAAAAGGACTTTATGGCCAACCCCCAGCTCCAATTTCAGAAGAAATGACTGAAAAAATCATTGGGAATGAGGAAGTTCTGACGGTTCGTCCGGCAGACTTGCTGGAACCTAAAATGGCTGATTTCGCAGCTGAATTGGGAGATTTAGGGGAGTCAACCGAGGACGTCTTGATGTACGCATTGTTCCCTTCGTTAGCTTTGCCTTTCTTGAAAAAACGCAAAGATCCATTTTATGATGTTCCTATCCAGGAAGTAACGATTACATATTAATGATAATCAAAGACTAATTGCGATTTTTGCAATTAGTCTTTTTTGGTATTTTTACGAATTAAAACAAAAACATTAAAATTTTCTCATTTTTGTGCTATTATAGTTCATAATCAAATAAGCAAATGGAATAGAGGGACTAAACAGTGAAAAAATATAATGTAGCAATTGTTGGAGCAACGGGTGCTGTTGGTGAAAAATTAATCCAGTTATTGGAAGATTCAAGTATTGCAATCAATGAGTTGCACTTGTTGGCTTCTGCACGTTCAGCAGGAAGAAAACTAATTTTTAATAGCCAAGAAGTAACCGTTGAGGAAACAACTGAATCCGCCTTTAAAGGTATTGATATTGCCTTTTTTAGCGCAGGCGGTTCTATCACCCAAAAATTTCATCAAGCAGCTCGCGATAGCGGTGCAATTGTGATTGATAATACGAGTGCGTTCAGAATGGATCCGAATACACCATTGGTTGTTCCGGAAGTAAATCCTGAAGCTCTGCGAGATCATACCTACCTGATTGCAAATCCGAACTGCTCTACCATCCAAATGGTGGCGGCGTTAAAGCCGATTGAAGCAGCCTTTGGGCTAGATCGCGTCATTGTTTCCACTTACCAGGCAGTCAGCGGAGCAGGTTTACATGCTTTGGAAGAATTAGAAGAGCAGACAAAAGCTGTATTGGCTGGGGAAGAACCTAAAGCAAATATCCTGCCATCTGGTGGAGACAAAAAACACTATCCGATTGCATTCAATGCAATTCCACAAATCGATCTTTTCTCTGAAGATGGTTATACTTTTGAAGAGTGGAAAATGATGAACGAAACGAAAAAAATCATGGGGCTGCCAAATTTGAAAATTGCAGCAACTTGTGTACGTATTCCTGTTATGAGTGGACATTCTGAATCTGTTTATATTGAAGTTGAAAAAGATGGGGTTACGGCAGATGAGATTCGGGAAGTATTGAAGGATGCTCCAGGAATTGTCCTTCAAGATGACCCCTCTACACAAACTTATCCGATGGTAATAACTGCGGTAGATAAGAAAGATACTTATGTAGGAAGAATTAGAAGAGATGTGGACAATCCCAAAGGTTTCCATTTGTGGATTGTTTCTGACAACCTTATTAAAGGGGCAGCATGGAATTCCATCCAAATTGCCGAAAAAATGATCGAAATGGCACTTGTATAAACTTCTTTTACTGTGCTTATTGTGACAAATTGGTAGTGGATAGGTTATAATGGATGAAAAGGGAGTATCGCTGACGAAACTATTGGAAAGTTCGTTCATTATTACCATCTATTTCGTGACTGAGAAGTGAAACCTTTTTAATGCGAATGTAAACTGCGGATGTTCTTATGTAATTCATTTGAACATCTCAGGAAGCAGGTTGCATTAAAGAGGTTATTTTTCTGAAAAAAGGTGATTGTGTTTTATAAGTTCTAAAGTCCTTCAGCGAAAAGATGACCAATAACTAATTAAGTTTAAAGAAGAGGTGTTTTATGAGTAAAATAAATATTATTCCGTTAGGTGGCGTACGCGAAAACGGAAAAAACATGTATGTAGTTGAAGTAGACGAATTAATTTTTGTGTTGGATTGTGGTTTGTTATATCCTGAAAATGAATTGCTGGGTATCGATATTGTTATTCCAGATTTCACATACTTAGAAGAAAATAAAAATCGTATCGCAGGTGTTTTCTTGACACACGGCCATGAAGATGCGGTAGGAGCATTACCATATTTCCTGGAAAATATTGACGTTCCTGTATTTGGTACAGAGTTAACCGTTGAATTGGCAAAGCTCTCGGTTAAAGAAACCGGCTTATCACCAAAATTTGATGGCTTCCATGTAGTCAATGAAAAAACAGCGATTGAATTTGAGAATGTTGTAGTCAAATTCTTCCGGACAACTCACTCAATTCCGGATTCAGTAGGTATCTGTATTCAAACCAAGGAAGGTAGTATTGTTTATACCGGTGATTTCAAGTTTGATCACAGTGCACCGGAAATGTACCGAACTGATTTCAGTAAAATCACAGCTATTGGCTCAGAAGGTGTCTTAGCCCTACTTAGTGATTCCAGTGATGCGGAATCTCCAGTGGAAAATGTAAGTGATTTACGTGTAACGGAAGAAATGGTTGATACCTTCAACAATGCTGATGGGCGTGTTATCGTTGCTTGTATTGCCAGCAATATCATGCGCCTGCAACAAGTATTTGACGCAGCTTTTCAAACAAAGCGTAAAATATTCATGACGGGGTCTAAATTAGTTGAAGTTGTGGATGCTGCCATAAAATTAGGCAAGTTAGTATTACCATCCCGTGATGTTCTAGTAACGCAAGAAAATCTAGATAGCATCAGCCCGGATGAAATTATTATTCTGGAAACTGGTCAAGCAGGCGATCCTATGGAAGCATTGCAACGCATGGCTAATAACAAACACCAACAAACGAACATTATTGAAGGTGACCTTGTTTACATTACAACGACTCCCTCTACATCAATGGAAAAAACCGTTGCTAAAACGAAAAACCTACTTTATCGTGCTGGGGCAACTGTTAAAGAAATCTCTGAAGCATTTAAAGTGTCAGGCCATGCAACACCAAATGATCTGAAACTGATGATTAATTTACTACAACCAAAATACTTTGTTCCCGTGCAAGGCGAATACCGTCTTCAAGCCGCTCACGCACAGTTAGCGAATGAAGTAGGCATTCCTTTCAAAAATATCTTCATTCCTAGTAAAGGGGATGTCATTGAATATAAAGATGGCCGTATTCGGATGGCAGGTCAAGTCCCGGCTGGAAACGTCTTAATTGACGGTATCGGCGTAGGGGATATCGGAAATATTGTTTTACGTGACCGTAAGTTGCTGGCTGATAATGGTATTTTTATTGCTGTCATCACCATTTCGCGTCGACAAGGTAAAATTTTATCAGGTCCAGAAATTATTTCTCGTGGTTTTGTTTATATGAAAGCCAGTGAAGACCTAATCAAGAACAGTACCGAGATTGCTCGTAAGGTAGTCGAAGATAACCTAAAGAATAAAGATTTTGAGTGGGCGACACTGAAGCAGGAGATCAGGGATTCTCTCAGCCGTTATTTATTTGAAGAAACGAAACGACGTCCCGTTATCTTGCCTATTATTATGGAAGCTTCCAGTTATTCAAAGAAATAAAAGGAGAGTAGATAGATGGGTTCAACAAGTTTAAAAGGTTGGATTGAGGCTATGGTGACAGTCGTTGTTACGGTTTTATTGTCACTGGTATCATTACAACTTAGTGGTTATTTGATTGTTTTAGCTGTTTTGCCGTTGGTGTTTTTCGCTCTTCGACGCGGATTGATTCAAGGTCTTCTGGCCAGTATTCTGGTCGGAATTACCATCTTGGTAATGAATTTAGGCGAAGCAGATGTGATGTCCGGATTGGTTACTTATTTCGGTCCTTACGGATTTATTGGTCTTAGCGGCTTGTTTGCTAGAAATACGCAACGAACCCTTAATAATAAAAGGTTTCCCAATGCTGCTTTGAATATTGTGACTGCTTCAATATTTGGTAGTTTCTTATTCTTCATTTGGCTGTTAGTCGAGTCAGGGGAATTAACGAGTGAGTTGATTGGATGGTCCATTACGGCTGCTATTGTGTCAATAATTTTGGTGATTGTCGCGAAAGTCGCGCCAAAAGCTTTTATACCCAAAGACACACCATTTTTAAGTCGAAAAGAAAAATCACGATTACTAAATGATTAAAATAAAGGGGATGGGATTTTAATTCCCTCTCCTTTTTTGTTATGAGTCAACAATCTGAAGCTGGAGTGAAATGGATGAACTTATGGGGACAAATCATACTCGCAATTATCTTCTTGAATACAGTTGGGGCAATCTATACCGTGTTTCATGAAAAAAGGGATGTTACAGCAACTTGGGCTTGGCTTTTAACACTAACGATGCTTCCTGTTATAGGTTTTATCCTATATTTTTTTATTGGAAAGAAAATGTCATCGGATCAAATCTATGACTTGAAGACACAAAAAAGTCTGGGAATGTCTGAATTGGCAGCATTTCAAAAAGAAATGCTTGAAGAAGAAGAATTCGAAAAGGCAGATGCAGATGAGGAATATCGCATTAACACGGCTATTTTGCTCTTAGAAACGAATGAATCGATATTGACACGTGGGAATAAGGTTGAAATCATAACCGATGGAGAAGAGAAATTTAATCGCTTTATTGAAGATATCAAAAGTGCCAAAGAGCATATCCATCTCCTCTATTACACTTTTCGGTCGGATGCTTTAGGTCAACGCATCATGGATGCCCTTGAAGAACGTGCGGAGGCAGGTGTGGAAGTTTTGGTTATATACGACGCATTGGGTTGCCGCGGCAATGACCGTGATTTTTTTGACCGTTTGGAAAGTTTAGGCGGAAAATCCGAGGTTTTCTTCGGTTCGAAAATTCCTTTTGTTAACTTACGAATGAACTACCGAAATCACCGAAAAATTTTGGTGGTGGATGGTAAAGTAGCCTATATGGGTGGATTTAATATCGGGGATGAATATTTAGGTTTAGGACCTTTAGGGAACTGGCGTGATACGCATTTGCGAATTCAAGGTAATGCTGTATTGACACTTCAGAGTCGTTTTTTTATGGACTGGAATGCTGTTGTACCTGAAGAAGAGCGTGTGAAATATGAGGATCGCTACTTCCCGATTTCATCAAAAGTGGGAAATACCACCATGCAAATTGCAGCCAGTGGTCCAGAGAATGATGTTCAAGCTATCAAAATGGGTTTCATCAAAATGATTAGTCAGGCTAAAAAATCAATTTACATCCAAACGCCATACTTTATACCGGATATGAGTGTTTATGAAATTATTAAAATGGCTGTAATGTCAGGTGTGGAAGTTAATATCATGATTCCCAGTAAGCCGGATCATCCGTTTGTTTACCGAGCGACTGAATATTTTGCCAAAGATATGTTGGCGTTCGGTGCGAATGTCTATATTTACCAAGATGGTTTTTTCCATTCAAAAGTAATGGTTATTGATAATGAGGTTTCGACTGTTGGATCAGCAAATATGGATGTTCGCAGTTTCCGTTTGAATTTTGAAATAAATTCTTTCATTTATGATCCTGATATTGCCCAAGAATTAATGACTCTTTTTAATAAAGACATCGAAAAAAGCTTAAAAGTAGACGGAGACTATTTTGAAAACCAATCGAAATGGCGGAAATTCAAACAGCAATTCTCTCGATTGTTATCACCGATTTTATAATAGAAGAAGACCTACCTGGTTAAAAGGTACGTCCTCAATTTGGATTTATTCGGCAATCTGGATTGCTAAAATTTGATCAATGTTGAAAAAATGGAGAAACTTCCGATTAAAGGATTCAAAAGTTACTTGTTTGTTTTGATTCACACCAGAACGGAACATCCCTTTCATGGTCGAACGCGTGTATGCATTTTTACCCAGTTTATGTTCAACCGTAATAAGGACAGTTTGTTTTCTTTCGGCTGCTTGGTTGGCAAAACGGATTACTTGGTACAAAGGCATCACAGCCTCAGTTAATACTGGATCGGCATGTGTCGTTTCGTTATTTTTGTTATGTAAAATATTACCAGATTTAAGTAGCGTAGGACGAGAATGCTCATTGTAGTAGTTTTCCATAGCGTTTCCTCCGAACGTTTGTTTGTATGTTATTATTATAGAACATCTGTTCGGAAAAGCAAGGAAAAAATCTTTTTTCGGGAAAATTCTCATTATCTTCCTATTATAAGTTGGTGCTAGATTAGGAATAAGCCGTTGAAATCGATTTGATACCTCATAATATAAACGTTATAATAATATCATGATTACAAAATTATTAAAAAATGGAGGTGGTATAGATGAATATGATAGCGGAAGTTAAAAAAATTGAACAAGAAGCGCGAGACTTGGAGAAGCATTATAAAGAAAAATTGGATGAAATGGAAAAGCATACCGGCTCCAGAATTGTTGAGATGAAAGATATTATCGAAAAAGATCTTAATGCTTACCAAAGCGAACAAGATGAATTGAAACGACAAAAACTTGAAATGATGAAGGATGAGCTAAAGCTAGAAGAAACGAAAGAAAAAGCAGCGCTGTCGTCTTTATACGACAAAAAACATTCTAAACTTGTCGATATTGTAATTGAAGAGGTGATAAAACAGTATGGCAATAGCTAAAATGAGTAAACTGAAACTCATTTCCTTTCAAGACCACAAGGAAGCAATCCTAAAAGAGTTACAGAGTTTGCAGAGTGTGGAATTGATTGACATGTCAGCCGAATATGCTGAAGTGCAAGCGATGAGTTCAGGACGTAGAGAACAACTAGAAATCCAAAGTAAGACCTTGGAAGATAAGTACAATCAATACCGTGATCAGCTCAATTTTTTGATTCAATATTTGCCTCAACCTAAGTTGTTGCAAAAATTAAGAACACCAAAACAAGCACTATCTCTTCAGGAGTTGGAAGAAGGCGTGGCAGCCATTAACCAACATGAAGTTTTGGAAAAAATCGAAGGAAGTCGCAAATTATTAAGGGAAAATGAACAGGCACTAGGTAATCTTCTGGAAGAAGAAGCATTTTTATCTAAATGGGAAAAACTTAATTATGTACCTTTTGAATCACATAACTTAAAACATCTGACTATGCTTACTGGTACAGTTCCCCAATCAGACTCCGACTCATTCATCCGAACCATCCGAGATAGTGGGCTCTTTTATATTGAAGAGATTTTTCAAACGCGAGATGAATACGGAATTTCAATTGTATATGATCAC
The DNA here is from genome assembly GCF_052266715.1 of Jeotgalibaca sp. A122. Lineage (NCBI taxonomy): Bacteria > Bacillati > Bacillota > Bacilli > Lactobacillales > Carnobacteriaceae > Jeotgalibaca > Jeotgalibaca sp. A122. The sequence continues at coordinate 7,069 of NZ_JBQPRB010000014.1, forward strand.
ACTGATGAAAATGAAGCGAGAAAAAATCTAGATGAAAATCATTTTTCCCCGCTCGATTATCCTTTCTCGCAAATACCCGAACTAGAACTAAAAAGGGTTGCTGGGGATAGGGAAAAACTGCTTCAAGAAAATAAAGCAGTTAAAGAGCAGTTGAAAACAATGCGTAATGAAGAACAGGCATTGCAACTCATGATCGAAGATGCCTATGCTGAATTACAGCGTGTCCGAGGACAACAACTTATTGTTGATGAACGTCATTTATTTGTTCTTGAAGGATGGTTGGAAGAGAGCAAATTGGCAGATATGCGTGATATTCTTGAACAAAGGCTCGAATCAGCGGATTATGCAATAATAGTCGATGATGTCCAGGAAGAAGAAATCAGCAGAGTTCCGATTGTACTGAAAAATAGTAAATTTGTTGCTCCTTTCGAAAATATCACCGCCATGTACAGCTTGCCGAAATATAACGAGATGGATCCTACGCCATTCTTGATGCCGTTCTATTTATTATTCTTTGGGATGATGATGGCAGATGCCGGCTATGGGCTGCTCATGTTCTTGGCTACAGGCGCCGCGCTTAAATTCTTCCATATGAATAAAGCGATGAACAAAAACATTCTCTTTTTCCACCTACTCTCCTATCCAACCATCATTTGGGGATTGATTTATGGTTCGTTTTTCGGACTGGAACTACCTTTCATGTTGCTCTCGACGATGGATGACGTCAATACGATTCTTTTATTATCGGTCGTTTTTGGGGTTGTGCAAATCTTGTTGGGGCTTGGTCTTAAGGCTTATTTGCTCTTTAGAGATAAAGATGTGTTAGGTGCCATTTCCGATGGTGTGGGTTGGATTGTTATTTTCGTCGGGTTGATTGTCTTGATTATCGCAAGTATGGTATTCCCAAATGCTTTCTTGGCTACAATCGGTCAAGGTATTGCGATTGCAGGAGTCATTGCCATTCTATTGGCGACAACGCTAGCATCCAAAAATAAAGGGCTTGGATTTGGGCTCGGTTTATACAACTTGTACGGTATCACAGGTTATGTAGGGGATATCGTCAGTTATACACGTCTCATGGCGTTGGGAGTGTCTGGTAGTAGTATCGCGCTCGCTTTCAACATGATCATAGACTTCTTGCCGACTCCGGCACGCTTCACGGTAGGGATTTTGCTGTTTATCGTTCTGCACTTGATTAATATCGGGTTATCACTGTTGAGTGCCTATGTTCACGGTGCCCGGTTGATATTCGTTGAGTTTTTTGGGAAATTTTACGAAGGTGGCGGAAAAGCACTAGATCCTTTAAGAACTTCAGAAGAATATATTGAATTAAAAAATAATTACAACGGATAAATTGGAGGAATATTTTTATGGAAAACATGACTTGGTTACAATTCTTTATGGAAAACAACGGTGGGTTCATTTTTGCCGCTATGGGTGTGGCAATTGCAGTTATTTTGGCTGGTACAGGTTCCGCAAGAGGTGTGGGGATGACCGGGGAAGCAGCTGCTGCCTTGATTAAAGAACAACCTGAAAAATTTGGTAAGTCTTTGATTTTGCAACTATTACCTGGTACTCAAGGTTTGTACGGCTTCGTTATTGGCTTCTTGATTTACTTGAATATGACACCGGATATGGCATTGCAAGATGGCATGTACATGTTCATGGCGGCATTGCCAATTGCTTTTACAGGTTTGACATCAGGTATTGCTCAAGGTCGTGTAGCGACAGCAGGTCTGCAAATCTTGGCTAAACGCGAAGAACATAATACTAAAGGTATTATCTATTCTGCGATGGTTGAAACTTACGCGATTTTAGGATTTGTTATTTCCTTCCTATTAGTTCTAAACGGATAAAAACGAACGAAGGGATGGTTGATTACCAATGAAAGAATTAGAAACATTAGCAAATCAAATACTTGATCGTACGAAAGCAGAAGGCCAACAAAAAATAGCGGCCAAAGAAAAAGAACTCAATGAAAAATTGGAAGAAAATCGTCTCCGTTTTGTTGATTATCAGAAAAATCAAAAAGCCTCAATCCTTTCGAGAAGTCATGCGGAGTATGAACGCCAGTCTCAATCATTGCGCAATGAGAAACGTAATGTGTTACTGGGAGAAAAACAAGCAATCATGACCAAAATTTATGCTGGCGCAGTTGAGAGAATGACCGAATGGGATACTCTCACTTTCCAGAATTTTGCTAGTAACGTGTTGAAGCAATTTGAAGGACAAGCTATTAAAGTAACTGCTGGTGAAAAATCAGTTGCACACTTTACAGATGCGTTCTTGAAAAAATATCCGACCGTTACTTATTCCCAAGAAACAGTTCCAGCAAAAGCAGGGTTCATCGTGGAAGTCGGTGGCATTGATTACAATTATTTCTTTGACCAAATGGTGACGGAAATCAAAAAAGATTTTACACCCAAACTGGCCTCCCTTGCATTTCAAACAAATGAATAAGGGGTGAAGCAAGTATGAGAGATACTGACTACAAAGGTATCAATACCATGATTCGTACTTACGAATTGCGGTTACTAAAAAATGAAGATTTCGAACGTTTAATTAAAGCAGATTCATTAAAAGCGGCTCTTGATTTTCTGAAAAGTACGGATTATGACTTTGATATGGAAGAGGTCCTGCATAAAAAGAATTTCAATGACTTTTTGATGGCACATCTGGCACGTGTGTATAGCGAATTGTATGAGATAGTGCCCCAATCTGAACTGATAGATTTGTTCACATTGCGATACAGTTATCACAACTTGAAAGTTCTGTTGAAAGAACGTTTTTTGGAACAAGAACAAAGCGAACTTTTAATCCCAATTGGAATATCCATAGACTCATTACGTAAGTTAGTTGAAACACGTGAAAGTTCTATTGCTCATCCCATCATGGTGGATGCTGTTCGATCTGTATTGGAAGATTATGAAGAAAGTCACCGTATTGAAGCTGTGACAGTATATATGGATACGTATTATTTACGTCATCTCCGCGCAATCAGTGCCGAGGTTGATAATGAGGCGATTACAAAGATCACAGATTTGATCATCGATTTATATAACTTGAGTACGGTAGTGAGAAGTCAGAAACAGGATAAACCGCGTAGTCATTTATATGCGTTATTATCATCTGCTGGATCAATCGCTAAACAAGATATAATCGATGAATCCATTAATGGTTCAGTGGCTATTATTCGAAAGTTATACAGCGGTAAAAGTTACAGCAACCAATTGGAAAAAGTTATAACTAACAATGATTCTGTAAATACTTTGAAATTAGACAAAATGATGGATGATTTGATTCACGAAGTCGTTTCAAGTGGTTTATATGAACCGTTTGGACCGATGCCACTGATGGGTTACCTTTATGCCAAGGAAACAGAAATAACAAATTTGCGTTTGGTATTAGTGGGTAAAGATAACGATATAAGTGAAGAAATTCTGAGGGAAAGGGTGCGACAAGTTTATGGCTCATAATATTGGAGTTGTTGGCGATAAAGATTCCATCCTCCCGTTCAAAATACTAGGATTTTCGGTATTTGCAACCACAGATCCGACTGAAGCGCGTGAAATTATCGATCGCTTGACTAAAGAAAAGTACGGCATCATTTATTTAACGGAATCTTTGGCCCAACATATGCCGGATACAATCAGCCGTTATGATGCCACCTTGACGCCGGCCCTTATCCTGATCCCGAATCATAGTGGGTCATTGGGAATTGGTAAAAAGAGAATTCAAGACAATGTTGAAAAAGCAGTCGGACAAAACATTTTATAAGAGCAGGAGGGAACTTATTTGAAAAAAGGTAGAATTATAAAAGTTTCCGGTCCTTTAGTAATGGCAGAAGGCATGGAAGAAGCTAATATTCAAGATATCTGTCAAGTAGGCGATTTAGGTCTAATTGGCGAAATCATTGAAATGCGTAAAGATGTTGCCTCCATTCAAGTTTATGAAGAAACTTCAGGTATTGGACCAGGAGAACCAGTTGTGACGACTGGTGAAGCATTATCGGTGGAATTAGGACCTGGAATTGTATCCCAAATGTTTGATGGGATTCAGCGTCCACTTAACACCTTCATGGAAAAGACAAATAGTGATTACTTGGTTCGTGGTGTCCATGTGGATGCCCTGGATCACAGTAAAAATTGGGATTTTGAAGCAAAAGTGAACATCGGGGACAAAGTTGTTCCTGGTGATATTGTTGGAACGGTTCAAGAGACAAAAGTTATCGAGCATCGCGTTATGGTTCCTCATGGCATAACGGGAACTATCGCTTCAATCGAAAGTGGCTCTTACACATTAGATGATGTCGTATACACAATCGATACTGAGAATGGGACAAAGGAATTTACCTTAGTACAAAAATGGCCTGTTCGTCGAGGTCGTCCTGTCCAAAAGAAACTAAATCCCAATATCCCTTTAACGACTGGGCAGAGGGTTATTGATACCTTTTTCCCAATTACTAAAGGTGGTAGTGCTGCAGTTCCAGGCCCATTCGGTGCTGGGAAAACCGTTGTTCAACATCAAATTGCAAAATATGCTGACGTGGACTTGGTTGTTTATGTAGGTTGTGGTGAACGTGGAAACGAAATGACCGACGTATTGAATGAATTTCCAGAACTAGTCGATCCAAATACTGGTGAATCGTTGATGGAACGGACAATTCTAATTGCCAATACATCCAACATGCCGGTTGCTGCTCGTGAAGCTTCAATCTATACGGGTATCACAATTGCAGAGTACTTCCGTGACATGGGCTACAACGTTGCAATTATGGCTGACTCCACTTCACGTTGGGCAGAAGCATTGCGTGAAATGTCTGGTCGTCTAGAAGAAATGCCAGGGGATGAAGGTTATCCAGCATATCTAGGAAGCCGTATTGCTGAATATTATGAACGTGCAGGTCGAGTTGTCACATTGGGCAGTGAAGGACGTGAAGGTAGCATTTCTGCTATCGGTGCTGTTTCACCTCCTGGTGGAGATACATCCGAACCGGTTACTCAGAATACATTGCGTGTCGTTAAAATTTTCTGGGCCCTGGATGCTTCCTTGGCACAAAAACGTCACTTCCCGTCAATGGACTGGTTAACATCTTATTCCCTTTATAACACGGAAATTGGTGAATATATGGATGCTCATACCCATTCCGATTGGTCAGAAAAAGTACAACATGCGATGAACTTATTGTTAAAAGAAGCAGAACTTGAAGAAATCGTTAGATTGGTTGGTCTCGATTCCTTGTCAGAAAGAGATCGTTTGACAATGGCTATAGCTGAATCTATCCGTGAAGATTACTTACAACAAAATGCTTTTGATGATGTGGATACTTACACGTCTCAAGAAAAACAATACGTGATGCTGGATCTTATTCTGAGTTTGGAGGAAGAAGCAAAAGCAGCAATGGAGTTGGGTGCCTACTTCAAGGAAATTTACGAAGGCACGGCGGAAATTCGTGACCGGATTGCGCGCAGTAAGTTCATCTCTGAAGATAGAATTGAAGACATTAAACAAATCAAGACTGATTTGAAAGATACAATGCGTGATATCTTGGCTGAGGGAGGAATGACGAAGAATGCTTAAAGAATATAAAACAGTTACAGAAGTCGTCGGTCCTCTAATGGCCGTTGAAGGCATTGAGGGCGTCAAATTCGATGAATTGGTAGAAATTCAAATGCAAGACGGCACAATCCGTACGGGTCAAGTGCTGGAAGTTTCTGAAGATAAAGCCATGGTACAAATCTTCGAGGGACCATCTGGTATCAACATCAAGGACACAAAAGTGCGTTTCCAGGGCAAGCCTTTGTCCCTGAACGTGTCCGAAGATATGGTTGGCCGTGTATTTGATGGGATGGGCCGTGCAATAGACAATGGTCCAGAAATTATTCCCGAAAAATCGTTGGATATCAACGGTCAAGCAATTAATCCCGTTGCCCGTGATTATCCGGATGAATTTATCCAGACTGGCATTTCCGCCATTGACCACTTGAATACACTTGTGCGTGGGCAAAAATTGCCGGTTTTTTCTGGATCAGGATTACCACATAAAGAATTGGCAGCTCAAATTGCGCGTCAAGCCAGTGTTTTGAATAGCGATGAAAAATTTGCGGTCGTATTTGCGGCAATGGGAATTACTTTCGAGGAAGCAGAGTACTTCATGGAAGATTTCCGTAAAACGGGTGCGATTGATCGTTCAGTGATGTTTGTTAACTTGGCTGATGATCCAGCTATTGAAAGAATTGCAACACCGAAAATGGCTCTTACGACAGCTGAATATCTGGCATTTGAGAAGGATATGCATGTATTGGTAATCATGACAGATATGACGAACTACTGTGAGGCGTTGCGTGAAATCTCAGCTGCCCGTCGTGAAGTGCCAGGTCGTCGTGGTTATCCCGGTTACTTGTATACAAACTTATCGACCCTTTATGAACGTGCGGGACGTCTAGTGGGTAAAAAAGGTTCTGTTACCCAAATTCCGATCCTTTCAATGCCAGAAGATGATATCACGCATCCAATCCCTGACTTAACAGGGTATATTACGGAAGGACAAATTATCCTTTCCCGTGATTTGAACGGAGCGGGTATCAAACCACCAATCGACGTTCTTCCGTCCTTGTCACGTTTGAAAGACAAAGGTACAGGGGAAGGCAAAACACGTAAAGATCATGCCCCAACAATGAACCAATTGTTCGCAGCTTATGCTGAAGGAAAACAAGCGAAAGAATTGGCAGTTATTTTGGGAGAGTCTGCACTTTCGAAAACGGATAAATTATATGTTGAATTTACCAACCGTTTCGAGCAAGAGTATATCAATCAAGGTTTCTACAACAATCGAACAATCCAAGAATCATTGGATTTGGGTTGGGAATTGCTATCCATTTTACCTAAGTCTGAATTGAAGCGAATCAAGGCAGACATGATTGAAGAGTTCATGCTGAAAGGAGAGTGATCCTATGGCACGATTAAATGTCAAGCCTACCCGGATGGAATTGGCGTCCTTGAAGGATCGACTCCAACTTTCCACGCGAGGCCATAAACTCTTGAAGGACAAGCAAGATGAATTAATGCGTCGTTTCATTATTCTTATCAAAAAGAACAATCAATTACGTGACGAAGTCGAAGCGGAATTGATTGAATCCATGCAAGAGTTCGTCGTTGCTAAATCGCTCATAAATGAATCGTTCATTGAAGAGTTGTTTGTTGGCTCGGAAACAAATGTGACTTTGGATATCCAGGAGAAAAATGTCATGAGTGTCATTGTTCCTGAAATGCATTTTGATGTTAAAGAAACGGAAGTTTCTAGTGATGTGCAGTACGGCTATCTGAATTCAAGCAGTGAATTGGATGATGCAATTGAGCGGATTGAGACTGTTCTGCCAAAACTACTCGAGTTAAGTGAAATCGAAAAAACCTGTCAATTAATGGCGGATGAAATCGAAAAAACAAGGCGACGGGTTAATGCATTGGAATATCGGATGATTCCGCAATTACAAGAAACCATCCGCTATATTCAGATGAAATTGGAAGAAAACGAACGCTCTGCGATAGTCCGCATGATGAAAGTCAAGGACATGGGAAGATAGAACGCTAGGAAGCGTGTCATTAAAACTATAAATCAGCAAAGTGATTACTCAAATGCGTTTTACGCTTTGAGTAATCACTTTTTGCTTTAACCTGCTTACTCAGAGGGGGATTTAGGTTTGAGTAATCACTTTTGTCACAAAAACGATTACTCAAAAGCAAATATTGAGCTGAGTAATCACACCTATAGCTTAAACCCTCGACAGACTCGCAAAAATGATAAAAAAATGAAAAATAGTCCTGGTTGTTTTCACAAGGGTAACTTTGTGTTACACTGATAAGAAATATTACGTTACCTAAACGGTGATATCGAATGGATCAAAGTATAAAAATGGATGGTGGGTTACTAATGACCGAAAAAGGGTTATTAATTGTTTTGTCGGGACCTTCTGGTGTGGGTAAAGGGACAGTCAGGCAAGCAATTTTTTCAAAAGGCGAACGTGATTTTATGTATTCTATTTCTGCAACCACTCGTAAAAAACGAGAAGGCGAAGTTGATGGAGTTGATTATTTTTTCAAAACACGTGAAGAGTTTGAAAAAATGATCGAGAAGGATGAATTGTTGGAATATACCGAATATGTAGGCAATTATTATGGAACTCCTGTCGACTATGTTCAAAAAACATTAGATTCTGGAAAAGATATTTTTCTTGAAATCGAAGTACAGGGTGCAATGCAAGTCAAGGAAAGAATGCCAGAAGGTATTTATATCTTCTTGACACCACCAGATATGGATGAACTGGAATCTCGGATCGTGAATCGTGGAACAGATGAGTCACCTGTAATCCGCCAGCGCATGGAGAAAGCCATTGAAGAAATTGAATTAATGCGGTATTATGACTATGCTGTTGAAAATGATACGGTAGAAAATGCCGTAAACAAAGTACTGGCCATTATTCAGAGTGAACACTTAAAAGTTTCACGTTTATTAGAGTCAAAATTACCTAACCAAGGAGAGTGATTCAGTTATGATGTTATATCCATCTATTGATAAGTTATTGGATAAAGTGAATTCAAAATATACAATGGTCATTCTATCCGCTAAACGTGCACATGAATTGCATAACGATGGTGAGCCATTGTTGGATGAATACAAATCTTACAAAAATGTGGGCCGCGCATTGGAAGAAATTGTTGCTGGTGAATTAACTGCCACAGACGATAAATAGTATTGCCAATAAACAGAACTGCTGCATTTGCTCGTCAAATTCAGCAGTTTTTTAATTTTGTCTAAAATAGACAAGACATTGGATACGTTATCGAGTAAAATTAAAAATGGAAGCCTAATTTTGAAGGAGGAGTAAACATGAAGCAAATTGCTAAAGTCGTAGTGGATGTTCCGGTGATGCAAACGAATCAACCATACGATTATGCGATTCCTCCCCAACTGAAGGATCGATTACAAAAAGGAATGCGAGTTGAGGTCCCATTCGGGCCCCGGCAAATACAAGGTTTTATCGTCGACATTGTGGACGAAGCCGATTTTGAAGGGGAACTGAAAGAAATTGTAGGGCCTTTGGATTTAGAACCTGTCTTAACCGAGGAATTATTGCAGCTTGGGGAAGATATGGCAGATCAAATCTATGCATTCCGGATACATTGTTACCAAACCATGTTACCGCCTGTACTAAAAGCTAAATACGAAAAAGAATTCTATTTAACAAACGGGGAGCAGGGTAAAGAAGTTTATGAAGTTTTTCAGGGTGAAACAGTCATCAGTTGGGAAAGGGCTTTGGAAATGGAAGCTTTACCGCTTCTTCTGGAGTGGAAAAAGAAGGGACTCGTTGACATCCGTTACTTAGTTAAAAATAAGGCTAAAGTAAAAAAAGTGACCGTTTATCAAAGAAACCTTGAAGATTTGCGAATCAAAGAAGAAATGGAACAACTCTCCAAACAAGCAAAAAGCCAACGTTCGTTGCTGGAAATCCTTGCTGAAATTGAACCAGGTGCTATGTTAACCAAAGAGCAATTTCGTGAACAATTTGATATCACTCCTCGAACGCTCCAAATTGGCGTTGAAAAAGGATGGCTCAACTCCCAGGAAAAAGAAGTTTACCGTGATCCCTTAAAAAAACATCATTTTGAAAAGACTGACGCGAAAATATTGAATGAAGGGCAACTGGAAGCTTATGAGGCTGTTAAAGTTACCATTGATGCTAATCAACATGACGTGTTCCTGTTGAAAGGTGTAACCGGAAGCGGTAAGACTGAGGTTTATCTACAGTTGATCGGAGATGTTCTCGAGCAAAATAAAACCGCTTTGATGCTTGTTCCTGAGATTGCATTGACTCCGCAAATGGTTCGGCAATTCAAAGGAAGATTCGGTGAAGAAGTAGCGGTTATGCATAGTCGTCTATCAACCGGGGAAAAATACGATGAATGGCGGAAAATCAAACGTGGCGAAGCACGTGTCGTAGTAGGTGCGCGCTCATCCATTTTTTCACCTGTTGAGAATCTGGGGATTGTGATTATCGATGAGGAACATGAAACGACTTATAAACAAGAAGAAAATCCCAAATATCACGCGCGGAATGTAGCCATTTACCGAGCGAAGTACAATCATTGTCCGGTCGTATTAGGGAGTGCTACGCCTTCTCTGGAATCACGGGCACGCGCCCAGAAGAATGTTTTTCATTTGCTGGAATTGAAGGAAAGAGCGAACCAGCAAGATTTGCCTGACGTTCAGATTGTTGATATGCGGGAAGAATTCCAAAATAATAATCGTGGTAATTTTTCTCAAATATTGCAGGATAAAATACAGGACCGCATTCAAAAGAAGGAACAAACCGTTCTGCTTTTGAATCGGCGTGGATACAGTTCTTTCATTATGTGCAGGGATTGTGGGTATGTGCATGAATGTCCGAACTGTGATATCAGTATGACTTTCCATATGGATACCAAAGGGATGAAGTGTCATTATTGTGGCCATGAAGAACCAGTGCCGCACAGATGCCCAAAATGCCAGGGTAATCAGTTCCGTTATTATGGAACAGGAACCCAAAAAGTGGAAACTGAACTAAAAGAGCTATTTCCTGCAGCCAGAATCATTCGTATGGATGTGGATACGACCCGGAAAAAAGGGGACCATGAAAGGCTTTTAGCAGCATTTGGTCGTGGCGATGCGGATATTTTATTGGGAACGCAAATGATAGCCAAGGGGCTGGATTTCCCCAATATCACCTTGGTTGGTGTTATCAATGCTGATACATCGCTCAGCCTGCCTGATTTTCGATCATCTGAAAAAACGTTCCAGCTCTTAACACAAGTGAGTGGAAGGGCAGGACGATCGGAGTTGGTCGGGGAAGTAATCGTTCAGTCCTATAATCCGGATCATTACGCAATCCGTTATGCACAAAACCATAATTATGACGGATTTTATCGCCAAGAAATGGCATTACGTCATCAAGGTGGGTACCCTCCTTACTATTTCACGACCCAAATCACTGTCAGCGATTTGGACGAAAAAAAAGCCCAGGCAAAAATTTATGAAATAAATGCAAAATTGCGAAATAAACTTGGTCCAAAAACGATTATACTTGGACCTTCCAGAAGTTCGATTGCGCGAATGAACAATCGTTATTATTTCCAATTATTGATTAAATACAAACAAGAACCAGATTTACACGATGTACTGAAGGAAATATTGGACCAATCACAAAAAGATAATGCCAAGGGTTTGTACATTTCTATTGATACAGAACCTGTTAATTTCTTTTAAGGAGGCAATTACCGATGAAAAAAATTATATTTATGGGTACACCGGGATTTTCAGTCCCTATTTTAAAAGCCCTATTTGAAAGTGAATATGAAGTGGTAGCGGTCGTTACCCAACCGGATCGACCGGTAGGCAGAAAACGGACATTGACACCGCCACCTGTAAAGGAACTGGCATTGCAGTATCATGTGCCTGTTTTCCAGCCTGAGAAAATATCAGGTTCTCATGAGATGACGGAATTAATCAATTTAGAAGCAGATTTAATCGTTACAGCTGCTTATGGGCAATTTTTACCCACTAAATTATTGAATGCCCCTAAATACCGTGCAATTAACGTGCATGCCTCTTTACTTCCAAAATACCGTGGCGGGGCTCCTGTACACTATGCCATCATCGAGGGGGAAAAAGAGACGGGCGTTTCCATAATGTACATGGAAAAGAAAATGGATGCGGGCGATGTATTGGCGCAAAGAAGCATTCCAATTGAAGCAGAAGATGATGTTCAATCCATGTTTGACAAATTGAGTTTATTGGGAAGAGACCTTTTGATGGAAACTTTACCAAATTTATTTGCCGGGAACATTCATCCGATTCCACAGGACGAATCCAAAGTGACATTCTCACCTAATATTACTCGGGAACAAGAACGGATTGATTGGCAACAATCAGCCCCTCAAATTGCCAACAAAATTCGTGGAATGCGTCCATGGCCGGTTGCTCATGCTCTCTTTGAAGGCGCAAGATGTAAAATGTGGGCAGCTGTTCCAACCGAATTAACCAGTGAATCAGCTCCAGGCAGTATCATCAAATGGGATAAACAGGGAATTTATGTAGCTTGCGGGAACAATACCGTCTTACAAGTAACGGAGCTTCAACCAGCAGGCAAAAAAAGAATGACCGTAACTGACTTTTTAAATGGGAACGATATGGAAGCAATAGCAGAGATAGGATTTGATTAAATATGGTAAAAGGGAAAACGAATAAAATCGTCCATTCAGTTCGTTATTTGGCAATGGAAATTTTGACTGCAATTGAAACGGAAGGGGCCTATTCCAACATCCTTTTGAATGCAACCATTGAAAAAGAAGGTCTGGATGCGAAAGATGCAGGTTTATTAACTACGATTGTCTATGGTGTGACACAAAGGAAATTAACTCTGGACTATGGGTTATCTCCTTTCATCCGTGCACCCAAGAAATTGGAAAATTGGGTCTTGAACTTACTTCGCTTATCAGTTTATCAAATGCAGTATTTGGATAAAGTACCCGATCATGCTGTCTTGTATGATGCGGTAGAAATTGCCAAGAAAAAAGGCCATGTAGGCATTGCGAAGTTGGTCAATGGAATTTTGCGAAACGTTCAACGTAAGGGCCTACAGGATTGGAATGAAATCACAGATCCAAAAAAACGTATCAGCATCGGAGCCAGTGTGCCGGAATGGTTGGTCAAAAAATTCAGCAAAGAGTTAGGCGTTGAGAAAGCAGAACGTTTATTTTTCTCACTTCTTGAAGCGCCCTATGTTTCAGTGCGTGTTCAAAATACTGAAAAACTGACAAGTATTATGGAAGAATTGAGAGATGAAGGAAAAAATGTCGTTCCAAGCCCACTATCACCCGTTGGCTTACGTATCCTATCAGGGAAGGTGACAGATTCTCCTTTATTTATCAATGGTGAAATAACGATTCAAGACGAATCAAGCCAGCTTGTAGCTTTATTAGGACATTTAAAGGCTACAGATACCGTTTTGGATGCTTGTGCAGCCCCGGGTGGGAAAACCGTTCATATGGCTAGTTTTCTTGATGAGGGCGTTGTTCACGCTCTTGATATACATGACCATAAAATACATTTAATTGCGCAAAATGCGGATCGCATGAAAGTTTCGAATAGGGTGAAAACCCATCTATTAGATGCCAAGGATGTTCAAACGGTATTTCCAGAAAAAAGCTTCGATACTATTTTTGTGGATGCGCCTTGTTCAGGGCTTGGGTTGATGCGGCGTAAACCTGAGATTAAGTATGGGGTTACGAATGCAGCGATAAAAGCATTACACAGTGAGCAAATGGCGATTTTAAATGCTGTCACACCATTACTTAAAGATAACGGTCGTTTAGTTTACAGTACATGTACGCTGGCACCGGAGGAAAATCAAGGAACGATTGCAGCTTATTTAGAAGAACACCCTGAAATGCTTAAACAAACCATTGATTTTAATCAAGTTAAGATTCCCGAAACGATCGGCATTGAAGAGGGAATGTTGCAAATTTTCCCAGATGATTTTGGGACGGACGGCTTTTTCATCTGCACAATGGAGAAAAAGACCAAGTAGAGGAGACAGATAACGATGCATATTGCTTATAAAAGTGATGTTGGCAAAAACAGATCAACAAACGAGGATTATGTAAATTGGTTTAACAATAGAGGAAAGCAACCATTAATGATTCTTTGCGATGGGATGGGCGGTCACCGAGCGGGAGATGTTGCAAGTGAAATGGCCGTTTCACATATTGGTGAAGCCTGGAAAGATACGTCATTTTCAAATCCTGAATCTGTCTCTACCTGGTTATTAAACGCTATTCAAAAAGTGAATAGCTTGATTTTTCAAAAATCGCTTGATTTTGTAGACTTAGATGGAATGGGGACAACCCTTATTGCTGCAGCTCACGTAAAAGGACAGCTCATAATCGCCCATGTTGGTGACAGTAGGGCTTATTATTATCGTGATTTCCATATGAAACAACTGACTGAGGATCATTCATTAGTTCGAGAACTTGTTAAATCAGGAGAACTGACGCATGAAGAAGCCCAAAATCATCCGCAGAGAAATTTCATTACCCGTGCCGTAGGGGTAAAAGAAAAAATTCAAGTTGATTTAACATCGTTGCCAGTTGCGGCAGGTGATTTATTGATTCTCTGTACAGACGGTTTAAGCAGTGTCTTGGGTGATGAACAACTGAAACAGGTCCTGAAAAGCTGGATGACCATTGATGAGAAAGTAGACAAATTTATAGAACTTGCTAATGAGGCGGGGGGGCCAGATAACATTTCCGTACTTATAGCAGAATTCGAACAAGGAGAGGAGGGGAGATAGTGATTGGAGTCGGCACAAAAATCGGCGGACGATATAAAGTGCTATCTTTATTAGGAACTGGTGGAATGGCCCATGTCTATTTAGCCAGAGATTTAATTTTGGATCGAGATGTGGCTGTTAAAATTTTGCGATTTGACTTCCAAAACAATAAAGAAGCATTACGTCGTTTTCAAAGGGAAGCATTGTCCACAACTCAGCTCATTCATCCTAATATTGTTTCGGTTTATGATGTGGATGAAGATGATGGGATGCAATACATCGTTATGGAATATATCGAAGGGACCGATTTAAAAGAATATATCCAGAAACATGGAAAATCTACACCAGAAGATGCAATTCATATTATGAGTCAGGTTCTGTCAGCTATGGCGCTTGCCCATCAAAATCGTATCATCCATAGAGACATCAAACCGCAAAACTTATTGATTAGTAGAGATAACACGATAAAAGTGACTGACTTTGGTATAGCAGTTGCACTTTCCCATACATCAATTACCCAAACGAACTCATTACTTGGCTCAGTACATTATATTTCGCCAGAACAGGCACGCGGAAGTGTCACCACAACTAAATCTGATATTTATGCTTTAGGAATTGTTTTATACGAACTCCTGAGTGGAGAAGTTCCTTTTGATGGCGAATCGGCGGTATCCATTGCCTTGAAACACTTCCAGGAAGGGATGCCTTCTGTGCGTGATAAAAACGCTGCCGTTCCCCAAGCCTTGGAAAATGTTATTTTAAAAGCGACATCCAAAGAGCCTACAGATCGCTATAGTACATGTGAGGAAATGCAACAAGACTTGTTGACATCATTAAGCCCTTCTCGGTTAAAGGAAGCGACCTTCGTACCAGTTGCGATGCTTGATGAAACAAAAGTCCTCGAACCTATTAAGCCTTTAGAGACAGTCGAAACAAAAGCGGTTCTGATTGAAGATGAACCAGATTCAGATAAAACAGCGAAAAAAAATGAACGTCAAAATACACAGAAAAAAACAAAACGCGGAAAACTGGTCACGATATTCCTTGTTTTATTTGCTGCCCTCATGGTTCTCTTGGCAACCTTGTGGTTAAATCGCCCACCAACTCAGATCGAAATTCCTGAAGTCGTGAACGAAGATGAAGAAACTGCCAGGAGAATATTATCTGACTTGAATTTTGTTATCGGGGACGTACATACCCAATATCATCCTGACATAGATGAAGGCGAGGTCATCCGGACAAATCCTGAATCGGGAGAATTAGTAGACCCGGAGACAGAGATTGATTTATATATCAGTCAAGGAGAAGAACCGGTTAGATTGAATGACTATGTTGGGGCGGCCTATTCCCAAGTACGGGCTGAATTGCGCGATTTGGGTATTACCGTAGTGCGTGAGGATGTCTATGATCAAAGTGCGCTTGGCACAATCGTAAAACAAAGTATCGCGGCCGATACGGAAGTCATTCCGTCAGAAACAACGATTACCCTTCAAGTTAGTATGGAGGAAGAAGTGTTTACTATGGATAATTTGGCTGGATTCAATCAAGAGCAAATTGAAGCGTTCGCGGGAGAATTCGGATTGAATTTAACGATTGATACGGAAAACTCTGAAGATGTTGCTGAAGGGTTGATGATTTCACAATCAATTAGCCCCAGAAGTAATTTTCGAAGAGGGGATGAATTAAGAGTCGTTATTTCTTCAGGTCCAGCAGAGCCAGAAATAGTCGTGTTCTCAAAAGCCATTACAATTCCCTATGAAGCACCTAAGGAAGAATCAACAAGTGAATCTTCCGCGAGTGATAATGAATCTGAATCAAGCTCTTCCGTCAAAACAAAAAACCATATCGTGATTTATATGGCGGATTTGGATCATCAAATTTCTGAAGTGTTTAGAGAATTCGATATTGATGCCGACACACAAGTAACATTAAACTTTCGTATTCGTGAGGGAGAAACAGGCTCGTACACGGTTGAACGTGATGGTGAAGTCATCATAGAAGAAACCGAATTAACTCGGTAATAATTAGCCAAGGCTGGGACATTCCGTTCCAGCTTTTATTTTGTTTATCGGTTAGTGGACAACCTGCTTAAAAATCACCGGTAATTTGTAGTATAATGGAATAAAGATTCAAAACTCGGGAAAAGGAAGTGAATTATGCCTAGAGGACAAATAAGAAAGGCCTTAAGTGGCTTCTATTATGTGTATGCAGATAAAAAAACGTACCAAACAAGAGGAAGAGGGAATTTCAGGGTAAGAGACACTACTCCGCTAGTCGGCGACTATGTGGAATTTGAAAGTGATAACCTGGAAGAAGGTATCTTGGTATCGGTTGAAGCGAGAAAGAATGAACTTGTTCGACCGCCTATTGCTAATATTGATATTGCCGTCATTGTAATGTCTGCTATTGAACCTGATTTTTCCACCTATTTATTAGATCGTTTTTTGGTCTATTTGGAAGGCCAAGGAATCGGTGCCATCATCTATATTACCAAAACAGACTTGCTGGACAAATCAGGTCAAGAAGCAATTTTGGCTTTTCAAAATGATTATCAAGCACTTGGATACACCGTGTTATTTTCTGACTATCCAGAATATCAGTCCATAGACCAACTGCTTGATAGGATTGGAAATCATTCCGCTGTTTTTATGGGACAATCGGGAGTAGGAAAATCCTCATTGCTCAATCGGATTTTACCAGAACTCGAAATCGAGACCGCAGAAATTTCTACAGCATTGGGAAGAGGGCGCCATACAACGCGACATGTAGAATTAATTCCTGTTAAAGAGGCACTTATTGCGGATACACCTGGATTCAGTAATGTTGATTTAGTGGAGATAGAAGAACAAGATTTGCCAGATTTGTTTCCGGAATTCCTGAAAAACCGCGATGATTGTCGTTTTTCAGGCTGTAAACATCTAAACGAACCCAATTGTCGTATTAAGGAACTGGTTGGTACGGGTGAAATAAAGCAGTACCGCTATGATCATTATTTACAGTTTTTGGATGAGATACAAAATCGTAAACCGTTGTACCATAAAAATAAAAAGTAAGGATTTGATAATGGATGAAAATTGCTCCATCAATTTTAAGTGCAGATTTTGCCAACCTAGAGAAAGATGTTAAACGTGCCGAAAAAGCAGGTGCCAATTATATTCATATAGATGCTATGGACGGCCAATTCGTGGATAATATTACCTTGGGGCCAAATATCGTTCAAGCGATTCGTCCCCATACAAAATTACCTTTGGATTGCCACTTGATGATTCAGAATCCAGAAAAACATATTTCTGCATTTGCTAAAGCAGGCGCGGATATCATTACAGTCCATGTGGAAGCGACACCCCATATCCATATGGCTATACAGATGATTAAAAAGGAAAAAATAGCCGCAGGGGTCGTTATCAACCCGGGTACACCAGTAGCCATGATCGAATCCGTTCTGGGTGACGTTGACATGGTATTGGTTATGACGGTTAACCCTGGAAATGGCGGCCAGCCCTTTATTGAAAGCACCTTGTCGAAAATCGCTCTACTTAAGGAATTACGTGAAAAACATGGTTATACGTATGAGATAGAAGTTGATGGTGGCATTTCGGATAAAACCATTAAACGTGTGCTGGAAGCAGGTGCTGACGTATTCGTGGCAGGGTCTTATCTGTTTGGAGCACCAGACTTCGATCAGGCATTGAAAGCTTTAAGGGATGTAGAAAATGCTTAAAAAAGCAATTGTGGTCGCAGGCGGAAATAAAGAAGGGCTCAAGCGGTTAATCGGGGACGATACTGAAGATTGTATTATCATCGGTGTAGATGGAGGAACCATTCATCTTGTTAATGAGGGGATAATCCCTGATATTGCCATCGGAGATTTCGATTCGATCAGCCAGCCTGAACTTGAAAAACTCGAAGCGATTATTCCAACAGTTGTCAAGCTGCCATCAGAAAAAGATTTAACAGATACAGAAGCGGCTTTGGAGTACATCAAGGAAAATCTTTCTGTGGCTGTTATTGAAATGTATGGTTTATTCGGGGGCAGGGTAGATCACATGATCAGTAATTTATGGCTAGCGTACCATCCGAGTTATCAGGACATAATTGAGAAAATAATTATGAAAGCTGAAAAGAATACGGTAGCGTTTTTTAAACCGGGGAATTATGTAATCAAGAAGGAAAATGATAAGAAATACTTGTCCTTTATAAGTATGACGCCGGTATCGAATTTAATTTTGCAAAATGTGAAGTATAACTTGGATGGGAAGAATTACGAAGCACCCATTGCTTTAGTCAGCAATGAATTTGTCGGTGAGGAAATGCAATTTTCATTTACAAATGGGCTAATTGCAGTCATTCAAAGTAAAGATTAAAATAAAAAAAGAAGCCACTATGGCTTCTTTTTTTTATTAAACGCGTTCTACTAGACCTGATTTCAAAGCACGAGCAGAAACCCAAACTCTTTTAGGTGTTCCGTCAACCAAAATGCGAACTTTTTGCAAGTTTGGTTTGAAAGTACGTTTTGTATAGTTCATAGCGTGAGAACGGTTGTTACCTGAACGGCTTTTACGTCCAGTAATGTAGCACTCTTTAGACATATTATTACCTCCCCTTGATTGTTCCAAAAACTAAAGACAGACTAAGATAAACCTCATTTCATACACTTGAATAATTTATCATAATTCAATTTGAATTGCAACACTTTAAAGTAAATTTACTTGACACTCTTTTTATGAACCACCATACTATGGTCTGTTAACCAGCAAAAAAGGCATAACTACGCTAATAGTTCTTATTATGAATGAAACTTTGTTATAATATCTTTAATAGAAGTTATTTTTTAGGGAAAAATATGCTATTATGGATGATGATTAGCGTTTGTTTCCATTCAAACTCAAGGAGGCTATATAAAATGGCAGTTAAAATCCAAACAAATTTAGGCGAAATCAGTTTAGAAAACGAAGTAATCGCAACAGTGGTTGGTGGGGCTGCGACAGACAACTATGGTGTCGTCGGGATGGCCAGCAAAAGTCAGATTCGGGATAATATCAGTGAAATCCTGAAGAAAGAAAACTACTCCAAAGGTGTTATCGTTCGTCAAGAAGATAATATCGTTGCGGTTGATGTTTATATTGTTGTTCTTTACGGAACAAAAATATCTGAAATCTGTCGAAATGTCCAAATTCAAGTGAAATACAATTTGGAAACAATGCTAGGTTTTTCAGCAGAAAAAGTTAACGTGTTCGTACAAGGCGTTCGCGTGTTAAATGATTAATGGAGAGATCACCATTGACATGGTGAAGGAGGACAAGCAAGGTGAATAAATTAGAACTGACTGCAAGTGATTTTAAAGCAATGGTGGAAGTCGCACAGGAACGGCTTAGCGAAAATTCTGAATATGTGAACTCGTTGAACGTTTTTCCGGTTCCAGATGGTGATACTGGTACAAACATGAATTTGTCTTTCACATCCGGAGCGGATCGCGTGTCGTTGTCAGAATCAAAACGTATTGACGAAATGAGTAAAGATTTAGCTAAAGGTCTTTTAATGGGTGCGAGAGGAAACTCTGGCGTCATTCTATCACAACTTTTCCGTGGTTTTTCCAAAGCAATGGAAGGGAAAGAGAAATTAAGTGCCAGTGAATTCGCAGCTGCGTTTTCCCAAGGTGTTGAAACTGCTTATAAAGCAGTTATGAAGCCAGTGGAAGGGACAATCCTGACCGTTGCAAGAGAATCAGCAGAAGCAGTACAAGTAAAAGCTAAAGAATCCGATGACATTATTGAAATCATGGAGACGGTAGTCGATGCTGCTAAAGTTAGCCTTGCGAATACTCCTAATTTATTGGCAGTATTGAAAGAAGTTGGCGTTGTTGATAGTGGTGGACAAGGACTATTGTTTATCTATCAAGGCTTTTTAGAATCATTAACAGGTAAAAAGGTTTCAGTTAAAACGAAAATTGCGCTACAAGCCGATGTTACAGAAATTGCACATCACGAAAACTTTGAACATATCGGACATGCTGTTTCAAGTGAAGATATCGAATTTGGCTACTGTACTGAAATTATGGTACAACTTGGTGAAGGAAAAACAGTAACGGAAGAATTCGATTACGATACATTCCGTAACCACTTGAATGAAGTAGGGGATTCACTATTAGTTGTAGCTGATGACGAAATTGTAAAAGTTCACGTTCATACCGAATATCCGGGTGAAGTCATGAACTATGGCCAAAAATTTGGTTCACTCTTAAAAATCAAAGTAGACAACATGCGCTTACAACATGACGCAGTTTTAGAAAAAGGCAAGACTACACCTGAAAAACAACCGGCTAAACCGTATGCGGTTATTGCAGTTGCGGCTGGAGAAGGTATTTATAATTTGTTCAGTAGTTTAGGCGTATCCACCATTATCAAGGGTGGCCAAACGATGAACCCAAGTACGGAAGACATCCTTAAAGCAGTGGATGAAGCAAACGCTGAAAAGACGATTATTTTGCCAAATAACAAAAATATCTTTATGGCGGCTGAGCAAGCTGCTGAGGTATCCGACAAAGATGTCATTGTTGTACCTACACGCACTATTTCTCAAGGCTTGGCTTCCATGTTGGCATTCAACGACCAAGTCGATTTAGAGACAAATAAAGAAAATATGACTGCTGAGCTTGAGTTCGTTAAGAGTGGTCAAATCACCAATGCTATTCGTGACACTGAAATAGATGGTGTTGCGATCGCTAAAGACGATTACATGGGGATTGTCGATGGGAAAATCATGATTTCTCAACCAGGTCGCATTGATGCTGTGTTAGCTACTCTACGCAAAATGATTGATGAAGACAGTGAAATCGTAACTTTAATTTATGGCGAAGATACTGACCTAACTGAATGTGAATCAATCGCAGAAAAAATTTCTGAAGAATTCGCTGCAGTCGAAGTAGAGATTCAAGAAGGAAATCAACCTGTATATAGTTATTTAATTTCTGTTGAGTAATTTTTGCTAAAGGAGCTGGGGCTTTTGCTCCAGCTTTTTTACCATTTTAGGGGAGGTGTTGCTATAAAATGAAGACGATTTACGATTCAGTGGAAGTTTTAAACGGAGTAGGAGCAAAACGGCTGGAATCATTGCACTCTTTGGGTATTTACACGATCTATGATTTGGTAACGCATTTTCCTTTTCGCTATGAAGATATTCAAGTGCGTTCTTTGGACGAAATTGAAGATCAAGAAAAAGTTACGTTAAAAGGGACCGTGGTGACCCAACCTGTCGTTCAACATTATGGGTATCGTAAAAGCCGCCTATCTTTTAAAATAGCTTTGGATAACGCAGTTGTTGGTGTTACTTTTTTTAACCAACCTTATTTGAAGGATAAAGTGATTCTAGAAGATGAAATTGCCATATTTGGTAAATGGGATGCCATACGCCAAAATCTAGGAGGATTCAAAATTCTGGGCTCCAGCAATAATCAGGAAAACCAAGATTTTGAATCGGTGTATCATGTTAATAAGAGTATAAAACAAAAAACATTAATGAATCTCATCCAAGCAGCCATTGATGACTATTACGCGTTCGTTCCCGAGATAATTCCTGAGGGCCTTCGCCAAAAGTATCGGTTGATGTTTCATAAAGACGCTATCAGGGCGATGCATTTTCCGAAAACCCAGGATGAATTCCAACAAGCAACGCGCCAAATCATTTACCAAGAATTTTTGGTTTATCAATTAAAATTACAACTCATCCGTTTCAAACGAAAAGGAAGCAAACAGGGGCAACCTATTTTATATGATGTCGAAAAACTGAAATCTTTTATTGATGTTTTGCCCTTTGAACTGACCGATGGACAAAAAAAAGTCGTTAATGAAATTTGTCGTGACCTGCGAGCCCCATTCGAGATGAATCGTCTTTTGCAAGGGGACGTTGGAAGTGGGAAAACAGTAGTGGCAGTAATAGCATTGGTAGCGACTATTCTCGCAGGTTATCAAGGGGCATTTATGGTTCCCACCGAAATACTAGCCGAGCAGCATTTTCAAACCGTTTCGTCTTTCTTTGAAAATACAAATTATTCTGTCGCATTGTTAACAGGAAGTACGAAAACAAAAGATAGAAGACAGATTTTGGAAGATTTAGCAGCTGGGAAATTGGATTTGGTGATAGGGACCCATGCCTTGATACAGGATGATGTCGAATTTCACCATCTGGGGTTGGTTATTACGGATGAACAACATCGATTTGGTGTGAATCAACGGCAGAAATTGAATGAAAAAGGCAATAATCCCAATGTGCTTTATATGACGGCTACGCCTATACCGAGAACCCTGGCAATTACATTAATGGGCGAGATGGATGTTTCAGTACTAGCGCAAATGCCTGATGGTCGCATTCCTATTCGCACGGTCTGGAGCAAGTCAGATCAATTGGTCCGTGCATTGACGTTTATCGAGCAGGAGTTGGAAAAAGGTCGACAAGCCTATATTATTACCCCGTTGATTGAAAAGTCAGAACTGATAGACCTCAAAAATGCTGAAGAAGTCCATCAAAAGGTTGTAGAGTTTTATAAAGGGAAATGGCAAATCGGTCTCTTGCACGGCAGACAAAAGGCTGAGGAAAAAGATGCAATCATGCATGCCTTTAAAGATAATCGCTATCAAGTTTTGGTTTCAACGACCGTTATCGAGGTAGGCTTAAATGTTCCCAATGCTACCGTGATGGTCATTCAGGATGCCGAAAGATTCGGTTTAGCCCAACTTCATCAATTAAGAGGGCGGGTTGGTAGAGGAAGTGCAGAGTCTTATTGTATTCTGCTTGCAAATCCCAAGACTGAAATCGGGAAAGAACGTATGCAGATCATGACGGAATCTACAGATGGCTTTTACTTAAGTCAAAAGGACTTGGAATTAAGGGGATCTGGAGATGTATTTGGCGTCAAGCAGGCTGGGATGCCAGTATTCAAATATGCTGACGTCATAAAGCACGCGGATGTGTTGGATACAGCGAACCGGGATGCAATCCTGATGTTGAGCGATAAATCTTTCTTTGATGAACCTGAATGTCTGCCCTTACGTGAATATCTGGAAACAGAGCAAAATCTAGCGAAAAAATTACAATAATGTTCATTAAAAAGATGACAATTCATATAAGCTTCTCTAAAATAGATTTAGATGAAAAAGAAAGAAGGTAAATAAATGAGAATTGCAGTCGATGCAATGGGTGGCGATCATGCTCCTCAAGCAATCGTAGAAGGTATTCTACTAGCGGCGAAAGAATATTCTGATGTTGAGTTTATTTTGTTTGGCGACGGCGAACAAATTAAACCCGTTCTAGGAGACGCATACAATACAGATAAAATTAAGATAGTCCACACAACTGAAAAAATTAATAGCGATGACGAGCCGGTTAGGGCAATCCGTTCAAAACGTGAGGCCTCACTCGTTTTGGCTGCCAGAGCCGTTAAAGAAGGAACAGCCGATGCACTTTTCTCGGCAGGGAATACAGGGGCGTTATTAGTAGCTGGTTTATTGATTATTGGACGGATTAAAGGAATCGACCGTCCAGGACTAATGCCTGTTTTACCAGTAATCGGGAAAGATGACCAATTCATATTTATGGATGTAGGTGCAAATGCAGATTCAAAACCTGAGAACTTACATCAATTCGGAATTTTGGGGTCTTACTACGCACAATTTGTGCTCGGGAAAGAAAAACCAAAAGTTGCTTTACTCAACAATGGAACTGAAGCAAGTAAAGGTAGTGATTTATCTAAAAAGTCTTTTGAATTACTGGAAGCAGAAGAATCCATCAACTTTATTGGTAATATCGAGGCCCGGGAATTATTTTCCGGAGATGCTGATGTTATCGTGACAGATGGCTTTACTGGTAATGCAGTGCTGAAAACCATTGAAGGAACAGCATTCGGAATCATGAAATTAATGAAGAGCAGTGTCCTTTCAGGAGGACTTAAAGCAAAAATAGGTGGTTTACTAGTAAAAGATGCACTCGGAAACGTAAAAGATACCATGGATTACTCTAAATATGGGGGAGCTGTCTTGTTTGGTTTACGAGCTCCTGTCGTAAAAACACATGGCTCTGCCGACAAAGTCGCTGTTTACCATACTATAAAACAAATTAGAAAAATTATTTCTTCTCATGTAATCACGGATCTTGTGACCTATTTTGAAACACATAAAGAAGAAACACCCTCGTAATTCAAGAGTGCCACTTTGAAATAGTATTGGACAAAATATAGTGGTAACGGTAAAATAAACATTGTGAAATTCAAACAGATGTTTTCTTGTTAATCAAAGAAACGTAACGATTAGGAGGTGCTATTTTGTCAGAGAATACTACACTTGAAAGAATTTCTGCTATGATTACTGAACGATTTGGGGTTGATGCAGAAAAAGTCTCCCGTGACTTAACTTTCCAGGAAGACTTGGGAGCTGACTCACTTGATGTCGTCGAATTAATTATGGAATTGGAAGATGTTTTCTCAATCCAAATTTCCGATGAAGATGCAGAAAAGATTGTTACAATCGGAGATGCAGTCGACTATATCGATGCACACAAATAATATGCTACATTAAAAGCAACATGACCATAAGGTTATTGTGGTCATGTTGTTTTTTATTGAACAAAAGTTTAATACCGGTAACTTATCTAGACAATGTTAAGAATTGGTGAAAAAAAGGTTGTCTTTCTAATTTTTAGTCAGTATAATTAGAAATATTAATAAACACACTGGTGAGTTCGAAATAGACAAGTTATTTAAGTCTTTTTTTGTTATTGTGACAAAATTCTGAGTTAATCGCTTGAAAATACGAATAATCACTGGTTAGAAGGAGGGTATCCCATGCAAACAGGGAAACCGCTACTGGAGATAAATCATCTTCACACAGCGTTTAGAATTAAAGATGATTATTATGACGCTGTCGACGATGTTTCATTTACACTTGAGAAAAATGAGATTTTAGCTATTGTAGGAGAATCTGGATCAGGTAAGAGTACATTAGCAACTACCATTGTTGGACTTCATAATAAGGCAAATACTCGCATTGAAGGCGAGGTACTGTACCAAGATTTAAATCTCATTGATTTAAATGAAACCCTTTATAATCGTATCCGCGGAAATGATATCGGGATGATTTTCCAAGATCCTCTTGGAGCATTGAACCCACTGATGACAGTATCAGATCAAATTGAAGAAGCACTCATTTACCATACTAAGATGGACTCTTCTGCACGTAAACAACGTGTATTGGAATTGTTGAATCAAGTTGGTATTCCAAAACCAGAACGTGTTGCAAGACAATATCCACACGAACTTTCAGGTGGTATGCGACAACGGGTGGTCATTGCGATTGCATTATCCTGTAAACCACCAATTTTGATTGCTGATGAACCTACTACTGCACTAGATGTTACAATTCAAGCTCAAATTCTGGATTTAATGAAAGATCTCCAGGATGAAATGGAAACAGGAATTATCCTGATTACCCATGACCTTGGCGTTGTAGCTGAAACTGCAGACCGTGTAGCGGTCATGTACGCCGGCCAAATCGTTGAAATGGCTACTGCAACAGAATTGTTTACAAATCCTAAACACCCTTATACACGTTCGCTCTTAAAATCAATTCCACAATCTGAAGAGCTAGAAGGCGATTCAGAGGATTTGCACGTTATTCAGGGAACAGTGCCTTCATTGAAAAATCTTCCAAGAAAAGGCTGTCGCTTTGCTAGCCGTATTCCTTGGATACCTGCTGAAGAGCATGAAGAAAACCCGACACTGCATGAAATTTCTCCTAATCATTTTGTGAGATGTACATGTCATGAACATTTCCATTTCGAAGGGGAGGTAGAATAATTTGAGTTTTATGCAAATTAAAGATCTAAAAGTGCATTATCCTATTCGAAGTGGATTTTGGAACCGCGTGACGGACCATGTTCATGCTGTTGACGGGATAAACTTGGAAATCGAAGAAGGAAAAACATATGGTTTGGTTGGTGAATCCGGTTCTGGTAAATCTACAATCGGAAAAGCTATCATCGGGTTGGAAAAGATAACAAGTGGACAAGTTGTTTATGAAGGCGAAGATGTAACGAACAAAGCCCGTAAACGTACTTCCCCTTATAATCGTAATGTGCAAATGATTTTCCAGGACTCAATCTCAAGCTTAAACCCGAGAAAACGTGTGTTGGACATCATTTCGGAACCGCTTGATAATTTTGAACGTCTATCACCTGACGAAACAAAACGTCGTGTTATTGAATTGTTGGATATTGTTGGTTTGCCAGAAGATGCATTATATAAATATTCTCATGAGTTTTCTGGGGGACAAAGACAACGTATTGGGGTTGCCCGTGCCGTTGCAACAAATCCTAAATTAATCATTGCCGATGAACCTACATCAGCACTTGATTTGTCAGTTCAAGCACAAGTGTTGAACTTTATGAAACGTATTCAAGAAGAATACAACGTTTCATATTTGTTTATCTCCCATGACTTGGGTGTTGTGAAACATATGTGTGAAGATTTGGCAATTATGTATCGTGGACGTTTTGTTGAATTTGGAAACAAACAAGACATTTACACCAATCCACAACACATCTATACGAAACGACTTTTATCCGCTATTCCGGTAATGGATCCTCTAACACGCGATGCCCATAAAGCAAACCGTTTAGCAGTTGAAAAGGAATACGCTGATAATCAAGAGAAGTATTATGATGAAAATGGTCGTGTTTATGATTTAACCTCTCTATCCGATACTCATAAGGTTGCTATTCGACCAAGCGATATTAAGGGAGGTGCCTAATTATGTGGAAAACAATTTTAAGACGAGTGCTTGTCATGATTCCGCAAATTTTAATTCTTAGCTTGCTTGTGTTCTTGATGGCACAAATTATGCCAGGGGACCCGTTTACAGGACTTATTACTCCTGATATGGACCCTGAAACAATTGAACGCCTACGTGAAGCAGCAGGTTTGAATAATCCGTGGTATGTTCAGTATTGGGATTGGATTACAAATGCCTTGCAAGGGGATTTTGGTAAAAGTTACACATATAAAATTCCTGTAGCAGAATTAATTGGTCAACGTGTTGGTAACACCATTTGGTTATCCATCGTTTCCTTGATTTTTACATATCTAATCGCACTGCCTTTGGGTATGTATGCGGGACGTAAAAATGGGTCTTGGGGAGACAAAGCAATCAGTTTCTATAACTATGTCAGCTTTGCCATTCCAACTTTCGTTTTTGCACTTCTATTAATCTGGATTTTCGGTTTCACTTTGGGCTGGTTCCCAACTAGAGGGACTGTAGCATCAGGTTTGGAAGTAGGGTCACTGGAGTATATCTGGAGTCGTTTCTACCACCTGATTTTACCGGCTATGTCTTATGCGTTATTGGCAACTACAAGTACGATACAATATCTACGTACGGGTGTTATTGATGCCAAACAAGAAGACTATGTAAAAACTGCTCGTGCTAAAGGTGTTCCTGAAAAAGTCGTTTATAACAAACACATTTTCCGTAACTCAATTTTACCTATTGCTTCATTTCTAGGTTATGACATTACAGGCTTGATAGGTGGGTCCATCTTTATCGAACGGATCTTCTCATTCCCTGGGATGGGTCGCTTGTTTATCGATTCATTGGGCGCCCGTGATTATAGTGTCATCACCGCTTTAATTCTACTATTTGGATTAACGGCGTTATTCGGTACTTTGCTATCTGATATCATCATGAGTATCGTTGACCCACGTATCCGTATCGAGTAGAAATTAATATAGAAATGGAGGTTATAATATGCTACCTGAAGAAGAGAAAAAACAAGCAAGTGCAGAAGAAGTAAGTGCGCACTTGGATACATTAGTCGAATCAGCTGATGAGCAGGGAACTGTTGTTGGTTTTGCAGTTATTGCTCGTGAATTTAAAAAAGATAAATTAGCCATGTTCTCACTGGGCTTATTAATTACATTGTTGCTCGTTATTTTTATTGGATCATATGCTTTCTTTGATCAAAGTGAAGTTATGCGTGTCCACATTTTAAATCGTTACGAGATGCCAGGGGCGGAATATTTCCTTGGCGCTGATGAGGGAGGACGGGACGTACTTGGACAATTGTTCATCGGTGCCCGCAATTCTATCATTATCGGTTTTAGTGTTACGATTATTACTGGTATCATCGGTATTGGCTTGGGAATCATTTCAGGCTACTACGGTGGAATCATTGATAACATACTGATGCGTATTGTGGACTTCATTATGGTTTTACCTACAAATATGATTATTATTGTTTTTGTATCAATGGTACGTGATTACAATCTTGTGACGTTCGTACTTATTATGAGTGCTTTCAGTTGGGTAGGTAAGGCCCGTATTTTCCGGAGTCGTACATTATCCGAAGCTGAGCGTGATTATGTAAGTGCATCGAAAACATTAGGTACTAGTGATTTCAAAATCATGTTCCGCGAAGTGATGCCAAACTTGAGTTCATTGATAATCGTTAACTCGACATTGAACTTTGCAGGTAATATAGGAATCGAAACTGGTCTGAGTTTCTTGGGCTTCGGTTTACCACCATCTGTTCCAAGTTTAGGTACACTCATTGGGTTTGCGACATCCCCAGATGTCATCGAGAATAAAACATGGGTTTGGTTGCCAGCTTCAATACTGATTTTAGTGTTGATGTTGAGCATAAACTATGTCGGCCAAGCGTTGCAGCGTTCGGCAGACTCTAAACAAAGATTAGGTTAGGAAAAGGGAGGAAATACAATGTTCAAGAAAAAATTAGGTCTAGTTTCTTTAGCTGCTTTTGCGCTAACTCTAGCTGCTTGTACAGGCGGCGACGGTGAAGAAACTTCTTCAACAGATACTGGTTCAGTATCAGAATCAACAGCTGGTGGCGAAGAAAGTGGTGTTGTTGAGTTCGAAACAGTCATGACAAATGACGAAGAGTCAATTGAAGGTGGCACATTGCGTTACGCTATGGTTGCCAGCTCACCATTCCAAGGTATCTTCAGTCCAGAATTCTATGAAGATGCTTATGATGCTGAATTAATGGGATTCTCTCATGAGATGCTATTCTCAGTTGACGAAAGTTTTATGCTTTCACAAGATGGTATGGCTACTTTCGAATTTGACGAAGAAGCAAAAACTATCGCAATTACTTTGAAAGATGACTTGAAATGGTCAGATGGCGAGCCATTGACTGCTGAGGACGTATTGTTCTCATATGAAGTTATCGGTAGTCCAGAATATGCTGGTGTACGTTACGGTGCGGATTTCGAAAACATCGTAGGTATGGCTGAATATAAAGCTGGCGAAGCTGATACTATTTCAGGGATCACTGTTTCAGATGATCAAAATATTACAATTGAATACATCGAAGTTAATCCATCCATTCTTCAATCAGGTGGTGGTATCTGGGGTTACCCAATGCCAAAACACCAATTGGAAAATGTAGCAATTGCTGACTTGGCTTCTTCTCCAGAAATTCGTAACAATCCTGTTGGTGCAGGTCCATTCCGTGTTAAATCTATTACACCGGGTGAGTCTGTAGAATATGAAGCAAACGAACACTACTGGAAAGGTGCTCCTAAATTGGATGGCGTTGTTGTAGAAGTTGTTGCTCCAGAAACAATCGTTTCTGAAATGGAAAATGGTAACTACGATGTTGCTTCCATGCCAACAGACCAATACGACACTTACAAAGATGGCGAAAACTTTACACTTCTAGGCCGTCAAGAATTAGCTTATACATACATTGGATTCAAACTTGGTCAATGGGATGCTGAAGCTGCTAAAAATGTTTCCAACCCAGATGCTAAAATGGCTGATGTGAACTTGCGTCAAGCTATGGCATACGCGATCGATAACAACGCAATTGCAACTGAGTTCTACCAAGGACTTCGTGAAAATGCGAAAGTTATGATTCCACCAGTATTTGGTGATTTTGTAAACACTGAAATCGAAGGTTTCACATATGATCCAGACAAAGCAGCACAAATCTTGGATGACGCTGGTTATGTCGATACTAATGATGACGGATTCCGTGAAACTCCAGAAGGTGAAGAGTTAGTAATCAACTTTGCATCTATGGCAGGTGGCGCAACTTCTGAGCCAATCGCACAATACTACCTACAAGAATGGAATAACATCGGTTTGAATGTACAATTGGCTACAGGTCGTCTAATCGAGTTCCAAGCTTTCTACGATATGCTTGAAGCTGATAACGAAGATATTGATGTTTACCAAGCAGCTTGGGGAACAGGACATGATCCAAACCCAACTGGCCTATACGGTGAAACAGCAGCATTTAACTACACTCGCTATGTGAATGAAGAAAATACTGCTATCTTGAACAAAATCAATTCTAAAGACGCATTTGATCCAGAATTCAAATTTGAAGCATTCCACGAATGGCAAGAGCATATGTTCGAAAACGTTCCTGTAATTCCTACTTTGTGGAGATCAGAAGTATTCGCAGTTAATAACCGCGTTAAAAACTATGATATCACTTACGGAACGACAGACGGCTGGGAAGCTGTAGAATTAACATCTGAAACAGCATACTAATATAACTGAACCTAATCTTATGGACTGAGAGAAATCTCAGTCTTTTTTTTTGTGGCTCTATAATAAATGGTGTTGGTGAATCAAAATGATTCACCGGCACCTTTTTCTGTTTTTAACGACAAAAAAGGTCCGTGAACCCCTATAATTAAGTTACCACACCAAATAATAGGAGGATTCACGTGACCCAAACCCATTGTATTAAAAAAATAC
>NZ_JBQPRB010000015.1:0-24541 GCF_052266715.1 Jeotgalibaca sp. A122
TTCAGGGTTTCCTCGACCTCCCCTTGGAGGATTTTGTTTCGGTACTTCGTTCCCCAAACGATATGATAGTTCAGGTTGTAAACAGAAGTCCGACCATGTGTGAGTTTGTTTTCTTTATTCATATGCCAATTATACCACTTATTTTTTTACCATGTGTAACGATATCTATTGAAAATAAAAAAGAAAGTGGGCAGGAAACACGGCCTTGAAAGACCGTGTTTCCTGCCCACAATCAAAAAGCTGAGTTCAGCACGAACGCCGAACGCAGCTTTTTCATTTTCTTTGTCTATTCCATGATTTAACAAATGGAACCGCACTCTCCCAAATATTCGTTCCGACGAAAAACAAACCAAATATCCATTTGCTGCGAACGATCCAATTTGAAACCAGTTCCGCAGATGAATGCGTAATATCAGCGATTACTTGGCTAAATTCGGGGTTGAACAACGTGATATCAGTCAACATCACAATAACCACGATAACCAAAGCCACATTATATACAGCATTCACTGTGGCTAGCGGTAGGGTCCACCAACCCTTGATATATTTCCATATAGAGAACGCCAACTGGAATACCGCCATAATTAAGATAACCGGTAGATAAACCTCCAACCGTTCAAGATTAAAGAGTGGCGTGATAATCATGTTTTCGGCCTCAATATTTTGGTAAATGGCAATCAGTTGCGGCCGTAAATAAATCATCGCTACGAATAAAATGGTCAGGAACATTTCAAAGATAATGTCACCGCGGGAAATCTTTCCTTGTGCGTCAGCAGGTACTTCAGGTAAATCATCCGGTGTCCATTTTTTATTTCCAAATGGCAAATCGCCTGTTTCCGTTTCCGTTCGCTCAAGGATGACAAACACCAAGGTTACCCAGAATGCCCCCTGCAGTGCCCCTGAAATGACTGCAGAAATCAAGTCTCCAATAAAGCCGGCAATTTGATCGATGTAGTTACCATCTGTAGGAAACGCTATTATCCACTCCAAAATGGTTATGCCCAACAATACGAATATCACGATGGCTATGACCAATTTCAAGATTGAAATATATTTATGATAATAGCCAGGACCAATTAAATATTTTTGTTGCGGATTGTATTCACCTGCAAGTTTCCAAGGGTTACCAAGTTTGGTCAGCACCTGATGCACGTCTTTCTCCGTGTAGTTGTCAGGTAGCATATCTTCAATGTTTGCACGCAGTTCTTTTCCGACATCGCTTCGAATATCCTCAGGTAAATACTCTGTTACCGCATGGATATAACGTTCAATCAGCAACACGATCCTCATCCTCCTTTAACAAAATTTCCATTTGATTGGAAATGACTCTCCATTCTTTCTTTAATCGCTTATATACTTCTTTACCGTTTTCACTTAATGAATAGAATTTACGGGGACGGCTTTCGCTCGTATCCCATTCACTGATAAGCAGACCTTGTTTCTCCAGTCTCCTCAACAAGGGATAGAGGGTACCGGCTTCAATTGGCGCTTTTTTCTCCTCTAACTTTTGAACGAGGGAATATCCGTACTCTTTCGTATGCAATTGACTGAGAACCAAAAGAACCAACGTTCCTCTTTTGAGTTCAACACTAAGTGAACTAATCAATTCATCGATTACATCCATTGCTATCACCTCACCCCTATTATAGTGTACGACATACATTACTTGCAAATTTTTAATATTAAATAATAAAAGAGCTTTGAAATGCCGAAATCAGCAATATTCAAAGCTCCTGTTTATCTTTCGTCATCCAGTTTTATCTCCATTTGAATTGGGCTGGATTGGGTTCATTTTGTACTGCAACAGCACGCAAAGCTACTTCCATCCGTCCACACTCTCGTGCAGCAACTTCCTCGATTTCTTCCCACGGTGCATCCGTCCCTACTTCACTGTAGGCTACAGCAAGGGCGCCGTAATAAGCTAAACCGATACAATGCCGAGCGGAATGAATGGTTGCGGCGCAATGGCCAATTGCTCTGGCAGCGGCTTGCGGGACAGGGTTCCCTTCTGCTTCTCTTGCAGCGGCATGACAGGTAAGAATTGCTGGTTTGGCTTCCGGGAATTTTATTTCGCCTAATAACCATTTACGCGCGGCCTCCAAAGCGGCTTCCGGGCGTTTGTCATGCGGATAATTTTTTCCCCACAGTGGGAGAATCACGTGTTCCGCATACCCAATTGCCCAAAAAGCTAATGTCGCCTTACTTTGCGTTTCTATCACCGCTTTAAGTGTCTGGATATAGGGCGCATCCAGGTTCTTCAATACCTTCCTTATTTTCGACATGCTTGCTCACTCCATATGCTCATTTAAAGACTCAAGGTTGCATCGCACCGAAAAGAACAAGCCAAGCCAGGATTGATTTCGCAACGAGGCTGAGCACAATATAGACGCGCTCACCATAGAGATAATTCGCCCATTTTCCGACTTTCAGATATTGCAGGATCATATTAATAGGGAAGGTGTTGAATGCAACAAAATAAGTGCCAACAATTGCCCATACGAACCAAGGAACATCTTCGAAATTACCTGTCCCGAACATGTACAAAAGGATGGCAATCCAGGGTGCAATTCCCGCCACAGAACCCCAAATAAATGGACCCCAATTGACATTTTCTCTCGGTTGGCCTGCATTTAATTGCTCCATCACCAGGCCGAAAAGATTCATCGCGGCATTGACTATAAAGATCAAGATGAGTGAAGCAATATCATAGATACCAAACAAGGTAGCAATGAGTACGATCATAATGGAAGAGCTAAGGGCATACTCGAACCAGCGGAACTTGTTGATGCCCTTTTCCAAATCGGCATTATAGATGGCATTTAATTTATTGGGAATCGCAATTAGAGCATGGGCAAAAGCGGAGATAAGAAGGAATGAGGACACAAGAATCCCAAACGGTAACTCAAACAGGACCCGTGAGGTTGTCTCTAGTGACTGCGTTTCGGGATTGAATGATAGATAAAATTGGATGATTTCTGGGCTAAACTCGGAAATTTTTTGAATGACGGTGGTTGCCAAGAAAAGCATGGCAATACCTTGTACCAAATGTAGACCACCCATAATGAGATTGAAGCGGCGTAATTTTTGTGTGGTTATTTCTTTCATGATTAGCACCCTTTCTACTTTACGACCAAAAAAAATAGAAATTGAATGAGCATTTATATAAATATTTTTTACATGTAAAACCACGCTAGAGCAACAGCGATAGCGACCGCATAATAATGGAACCATTCCTTTTTCTTTCTTATGAGAAAATACAAGACACTCCCCACAACTAGAACCGATAGCACGCCCCCCATCAAGGGTCTTTGATAATATTGGACATTAACGGCAGCCATAAAGGTCGTTAGCGCACCAGCTAATATAACTGCTTTCCCCCACTCCCTTAAACGTGTTTGGTAGACAAGGAAGGCGAGTACTAGCCAAAATACCCCGTATCCTACCCGAGCCCATGAAACAAAATTATATGTATTTTCTGGATCCATAAAACGTTCCAATACCCTGAATAAGAAGAAATATCCTGCGAATGCCAATGCCGCGGTAATCAGACTGCCTACTGTTACCATTATCCCTTTCGATAAATTATCACGAAAACGATTCATCGTAATCACACTCATTTCTGTTTGCTTTTTGCTTAACTATCCCATCATTTCATGACTGTCTTCTCTTTTGCCAATTGAGAAAAAACAAGCGCGCAACGACTAATGCGAAACCTGTGATGGGCAGACTTCTAATCAACACCATAAGCCATGTTTCGCCGACTTCCTTGGTATTCACCAGTAATAGAATGATAAAAGCTAGACCAACTACGGAAAAGGCGATGGCACCAAAGAGATCATTGCGCCATGCCACAATAAGAAGCAACGAAATAATGATAGAAGGAATGTTATGTATCAGAAAACCTAGCAACATTTCACCCAAACCCTGACCTGCTTCAAATACATCCAAAGAAAAAAGGCTTAGAAACGCGATAAACAAGATTGCTAAAACCCTCGGAGCCCAATACAATATTTTTCCATTTTCTTTCATTTCTGCCATCTCCATTTCACAGTTATGCCAGACATGAGAACGTTCACTTGCTCACTATCATTTTACACTTTATTTCCATACAACACAAAAAGGACAGGCAATGCCGGTCCCAAAAACTTATAATTAAAATGATTCTGAGGAGTAGATGCATATTACGCCGTATGTTGGAAGTCTCCTGTCGAAAAATGATAAAAAAGGATTTTGAAGCAACCCTCGCCCCAAAATCCTTCGTTAAGCACTTTACAATTTTCTTTTCCCGGTTATTAATTGGTAAACGAAGATGATTCCGGCAATGACCAACAGGAAGTGAATCAAAGCCCCACCAATTTCCAATACTAACCCGATTAACCATAGTGCAACCAACACCACAATAATGGTCCATAATAGATTTGCCATCATTTCCACACCTCTCTGGTAAGATACCTATTTGTATCCCTTTTCTTTTATTATAGAGATTTTTGTAAATGAGGCCAAACAATACGCTTATCCTAATTAACCATGATTACCAGAACTTCTTTTACGAAATAGCGATAAGCCACCAAATCCACTAATGATTGCCATGTAAAATCCTACGTCATACCACCAGCCAGTATTGATAGTTTCATAAACGCGAATATTTTCGTCAAACCATCCAAAAACAAGAGTGAACGGTGCAATCCAGCCATGCCAGATTCCCCAAAAAAATCCTGCCGGATCTTC
Organism: Jeotgalibaca sp. A122; assembly: GCF_052266715.1. Taxonomy (NCBI): domain Bacteria; kingdom Bacillati; phylum Bacillota; class Bacilli; order Lactobacillales; family Carnobacteriaceae; genus Jeotgalibaca; species Jeotgalibaca sp. A122. The sequence continues at coordinate 4,729 of NZ_JBQPRB010000015.1, forward strand.
AGGTGTGTAAGTGCCATCGCCCGGTATACAACCCGTCAACAAATAAATGTTTATCATCAAGAAAAACAATAGGAACAGTTTCTTTTTCATAATGAATTTCCTCCGTGTATCAACGACTAATGATACTGCAGCAATGAATACGAGCGGCTTTTTTGATGCCTTCTTCTGTATCTCTTTCAAATACAATTCTTTCCTCTGGTGTTAGATCGTTGATTGATAGGAAACTCAAATTAGATAATTTATAGGTTTCCTTCACGTCACTGTCGTTTCCGAACGCGGTTGCCTCAATATTATTTAACACTTTATTCGGATTATTCGCGCCAAGAATCTCCAGGTTACGTTTGTCTTCCTCAGTAAAACGAACTGCCAAATTCAGTGTTGTTGTTTTATAGACCGGGCCACCGTTGAACGTGACGCGCGTTAGATATTCGTTCGTGACATCGTTACAAAGGATATATTCTTTTTCTTTTATTTGCTCCATGTGATATGTTTCCCTCCAAGGTTCTTCTCTCATTTATTATAAACCATTACGGCCATAGTAGTTACTTTTTGTTGTTAACCTTTATAGGCTTTTTCAAGTTCGCTGATATTCATCTTATCCATACTAAGCATCGCAGCACTAACACGATCGGCTTTAGCAGCGTCTGGATCACGCATCATGATGTCCAAAATTTCCGGGGTAATCTGCCACGATAGGCCAAACTTATCTTTAAGCCATCCACAAGAAATCAACTCTCCATCTTTGATTAGCGAATCCCAAAGATAATCGATTTCTTCTTGAGTTTTGCAGTTTACCTGTATGGAGATTGCTTCAGTAAAAGTAAACATTGGACCACCATTTAGTGCGGTGAAATTTTGGCCATTCAATTCAAAATCTATTGTTGATAAATCTCCGACTTTCTTTCCTGCTGCTTTTGCCACTGACTCTGTGAGATACGATTCGTTAAGTATTTTTGCGTTTTCAAACAACGATACATACAAATCCACCGCTTCTTTTGCTTGATCATCAAACCAAAGAAAAGTAACAATTTTTCTCATAAGAATGTTCCTTTCTGATATTCAACACGAGGATTCCCCTATAAATCCTTTGTATTATGATTGCCATGACATGGTGTCTCATTTTAGCTAAAGACCTGTTTGCACCCCAACTCTACCACCAAAATACCACTTATAACAAACTTATTGATCATGATTTAAAGGATAGTTTTGGATAAATTTCCAAAAAATAAATCCGTGATTATGAACTTGTTTTGAATACAAGTTCATAATCACGGAAAAATACTTTTTTACTCTACTTATTGAATCATGACATTCATATAAGTATTGTGTATTTAATTAACTTTAACTTTCTAACTGTGTCCGCTCTACTCCCATAACCTGTATTGAACTACCCCCACCTACGCTATCGCTTAGAGGTGGGGGATTCCTACGAACACCGGGGTATCCCCCGGTTATCTTAATAGGCTATCCCCGCAGCTTCCTGCGGTTAGAAGCCTCATGGCTTCGTTTTTAAGATTGATGCTTGCGTTCAGATCTCGATCATGGTGGGCATTGCATTGCGGACAATCCCACTCGCGCACCCGGAGATTCTTCATCGGTTAAGACTGTTTGCGTGTCAACAGACAGACATTCTCAACATGCGTCGTATGCGGGAACTGGTCCACGGGCTGGACGGTCACGAGTTCGTATCCGAAGTCGCGCAGCCACACCAGATCGTCGGCCAGGCTCTTCGGGCTGCAGGAAACATAGACGACCTTGTCGGTACCAAAACGGCCGATACTGCGCATGACCTTGCCACCGGCGCCGCTTCTGGGCGGATCAAGGACCAGCAAATCGGGATGGCCCCAGACTTCATTCAAATCGATGAGTCCTTGGCGGGCGTCGCTGACCATAAAGAAGGTATTAGCCAAACCGTTATCCTCTGCGTTGCGGCGTGCCGAAAGGATCGAATTTTCGACGATTTCGATGCCGGCGAGGTCCTTACTGTTTTTGGCAAGCGGCAGGCTGAAGGTGCCAACCCCGCAGAACAAGTCCAGGACGCGCATGTCCTTGTTCACGTCGGCCATTTCCAAGGCCAATTCGACCAGTTTTTCGGCTTGGACCGGATTAGCTTGGAAGAACGTGTCCGGCCAGATCCGGTATTTGAAGCCGTTCAGTTCATCATTGATGTAGTCACGGCCATGCAGGATGTACGTGGCATCGGCCTGGATGCGTTCCGTCGCCGTCGCATGTTCCACCCATTGCAAACTGACCAATTTCTCGAATTGGGCGGTCAGGCGTTTGACCAACTCGTCCGCCGCGGCCTGATACTGTTGCGGCGCTTCTGTTGCGTAAAGGACGACCATCATTTCTCCCGTCGCAAACGACATCCGCATCAACAAGTTGCGCAACAAACCAGTTTGGCTCGTTTTGGAATAGCCAGGAAGGTCGAAATCTTTCTGCCATTGGCTGATGATGTGCTTGATTTCAACCATCACTTCCGGTGCCAGGATGGAATCCTCCATATCGATGACCCGGCGGAAGTTACCTTGTTGGTGCATGCCGAGTTCGCCGTTTTCCCCGAAAGTCAGTTCCATCTTGTTGCGGTAACGCTTCGGGTTGTCCATGCCGATGATCGGCTTCACTAGGGAGGCATCAAAGCCTTTTTCCTTCAAATAGCCCTTGACCATCTCCATTTTGTATTCCAGTTGGGCATCGTAATGCATGTATTGCAGCGGTGTCCCCCCGGAAACAGCCTGATCGGTCGGGATGGCGAGATTTCGGCTTGGTCCCGGCTGCAATAATTCATCGTAGTCCACGACCGCTTTGCGCCGGCCTTTGGCATTCGGGATCGTTACCCGAACGACATCACCCGGCACCACATTGGTGACATTGATATTCAAGCCCTTCCCGTTCGAACCTTTGTCCGGTGGATGAACGTGTTTAGCGTAGCCATAACCACTGGCGTTGATATTTTTTATCGTTACTTCCAATACTTCGGTTGGATAAACCTTCTTTTTCATTTTTTCACCTCAAGATTGTACTTTGTCCATCATGACTAAAACTGTTGGTCAAATTCTTTTCCATGCCATTATACAAAAATACAGTTACTCAAAATAGAATAACTCTTCAAATTTTTTATCCAAAGCAATGCAGATAGTAAGGGCCAACTTCGCATTTGGATTGTATTGGCCCGTTTCGATCGAGCTGATTGTATTACGTGATACTCCGACCATTTCCGCAAGTTGCGTCTGAGATAATTTTTTCTCATTTCTGGCTTCTTTCAAATGGTTTTGTAAAATCAATTTTTCGTCCATAGCTCACCTATAAAATATTTGAGGTAATAATCAAATCACGGACATGGATGATCGAGAAAAGTAATGTTAAGAGGATATAAATCACCGCAAGCCAGATGTCTCTTTTTTTCTTCAGATGCATTGCCTTTGTAGTGTACCCAGTGGCTAAAGCAGAGGATACAACAGCGTATAGGCCGTAGTTCGTTCCACCACCGACAAATATCTGGATGACGATAAAAACAGTGGCGAGGATTGCTGCCACAACAGTCGCTGAATTTCCTCCGCTTTGACTTACTTCCTTTTCATACACATCCTGGTTCTTGTTCTCTTTTCTACTTTTGGCTAAAATTTCCTCCTTATTCATCCCAATACCTCCTATCAAGATGCCAAGTTACCTTGTCAATATTATACACCCGCCTAGTTTGCTTTGCAAACGCTCGTATAAAATCCCCTTGGTGCACCTTCTCATTGTGAGTTTGATGTGCGAAAAGCACAAAAAAATCCCCCTAAAGTAGGTTAATCTACTTTAGGGGGAATATTTTATGCTTTTACTTATTTGCTGTAATTTCATCGATTTCTTCTGGCGACAGATCTTTATATGCACCAAGATAAGTTAAAACGAAAGTGACTCCAAAAGAAATGGCAATAGTGATCAACGTATTTATGAAGTTCCCCCAGCTACCATCTGGTGAGATGTACGCAGGTAATGCAGCCAAGCCTGGATCGGATAGAGCGAAACCTTTGACACCGACGATACCAGCGTATAAACCACCGATGAACCCACCTGCAATAATCGAAATCATCGCTTTTTTGATAGGAATCGCCACACCATAAAGTGCCGGTTGCGAAACACCCAAGAGCGCAGTAACTGCTGCAGAAACAGAATATTGTTTGTAGCTATTCGATTTTGTGCGCATTGCGATTGCAAAGGCAGCACCCGCCATCGCCATATTACCCGGTAATAAACCTGTCATCATCAAATTATCAAATCCGACTTGTGCTAAATTTTGTGCAGATATTGGAATCAACGCATAATGACCACCGGCCATGATAATAAACATTCCAAATCCACCTAAAATAGCAGAAACCAACCAACCTGCAAATTCATTCAACCAAGTAATTGAAACACCTAGTGCATTACCGAAGAACGTGCCGACTGGACCAATGACAAGTACACCCAGGACGCCTGTAAGCATCAGGATTAAAACAGGTGAGAATACACCTTTAATCATTTTCGGGAGGACTTTATTCACAGCTTTTTCAATATATGACTGCGCCCAAATGATTAAAATAATCGGAATGACAGATGAAATGTAAGTGTTGTGTGCAACTGGTATTCCAAAAAAATCTCCTGTTCTTGTTTGAACTGCCTCTGTAAATTCTGGATGAACCAAGAATAGCGCTACACTGGCAGCCAGAGCGGGATTGGTCCCAAAGACTTTTGCAGATGAATAAGCTAATAGTACTGGCAAAAAGTAAAAGACAGCATCAGCAATATGATAAAGAATAAATTGCTCTGCGGTTTCAGGCTGTATGATATTAAAAGTCAAAAGTAAGATGATGATACCTTTAAGAATTCCGGCACCCGTCAATGCAACTAAATTAGGGGCAAAAATTTCTTTCAGTCCCATTAACAATTTGTCAATTAAAGATGTGTCTTTTCTTTTTTCTTGACTTTTCATAATGTATCCTCCAAATTATATTGATTTTTTTATATTAGTTTCAAAATCACAACTAATATATTACCATTAAATAATCATTTACAAAAGATTTAAATTGCCAATTACTTAACAAAACCAAGTTAATTTAAAAAACTTACGGGATAAATATAAAGTTATTTATAAAATAAACCGATTTCATTTCTTTGCTTTTTCATTCACAAAAGTCAGCTTCCTTGATAAAATTATTTTATCTAGGAAGCTGACCTCGTAACATTTATTTAGTTTGCCTTCTCCATCATAACAACTGTCTCAACATGCAATGTTTGCGGGAACAAGTCCACTGGCTGCGCTTCGGTCGCTTTGTAGCCTTTTTCATCGAAGATTGCCAAGTCACGTGCTAATGTTGCTGGGTTACAGCTGACATAAACGATACGTTCTGGATTCATTGCGACTGCTGCATCTATAAATGAAGCTTCCAATCCTTTACGTGGCGGATCCACTACAATGACATCCGCTTTAACATCATTTTCTGCCCATTTAGGCAGTAATTCTTCAGCTGCACCTACTTCAAAAGTCACATTGCTAATGTTATTTTCTTCGGCGTTGCGTTTCGCCATTTCAATTGCATCTGGAACAATTTCCATCGCAAAAACGTGCTCTGCTTTTTCGGCCAAAGCCAATGAAATGGTTCCAATTCCACAATAAGCATCCACAACCGTTTCTTTTCCAGTTAGTTGCGCTGCATCTACAGCTAATTGGTAAAGTTTTTCCGTTTGTGTCGGGTTAATTTGGTAGAAAGATTTAGAGCTGATTGCAAATTTATGGCCTAACAAGTTATCATGATAAACATCTTCTCCATAAAGAACGATGTTTTCTTCACCTAAAATAACATTTGTCCGTTTCGGGTTGACGTTTTGAACGATGCTCACAACTTCTGGTAATGCTTCACGGATATCTGGAATAATTTTACTTAGGGGGAATAGTTTCGCAGTACGCGTAACCAAAACAATCATCATTTCCCCTGTGTAATAACCGCGACGAATCATGATGTGGCGGATATTCCCGATATTTTTTCTTTCATCGTAAGGCTTAATACCATATTCTTGCAGGATATCACGCACTTTGACAATCGCTTCATCGATCTTTGGATCCTGGATATGGAAATTCTCCATTGGAATCAATTCGTGTGTGCCTTTACGGAAGAATCCCGTCACTAATTTGCCATCTTTGCCACGTACAGGGATTTGCGCTTTGTTACGGTAACCCCAAGGATTACTCATACCAATTGTTTCATGAACCTTGATATTTGGTAATTTTGCAATACGTTTCAAGTCTTGTGCGACCATGTTTTGTTTAAATGCCAGTTGCGCACTGTAACGCATATGTTGTAACGGCATTGTTCCAACGCGCGTACCGAGTACATCGATAGTTGGAATGCGGTCCTGTGAAGTAGTCAAACGTTCTTCAATACGGGCATAACCATATGTTTTACCTACTTTTGTAACTTTGACTTGTGCTTTTTCGCCAGGAAGTCCGTCTACCACAAACAAAGGAAAGCCGTCTACTTTGGCAACGCCTAATCCTTCAGAAGTTAAATCTTCAAATGTAACGGTTAATTTATCATTCTTTACTACTGGTGGTGCTTCATAATTTTTTTTCATAATTTCTCCTTATTGGTGCCTGATAGGTGAGAGGGATTCATTTGAATTATACAAGCTTATAGTATAACACGACAGAGGCGATTACCACTCATTTATTTTTCTAAATTTGCAATTTCCTTCAAAAGTTTTGCTGTATGATTGTTCAGCTCAGCCGGGGAAGCATAGTCGGTCGTATTTCCCAAAATACGTATATGCTGATGCAAGTTACGGAAAGTGACAGGGCCTGTCCCTCCGAACTCGCCATCCAGATTAAGTAAAAGAGGTTGTTGATCCAATGATTCGGCTGTTACAAATGAAGTATGGATATATTCTACTTTGGGATGAGTGATGTGCTTTCCATTTTGGATAATCATCCCCAGTATTTGCAGAATTTCAAATATGCTGGCAGTCTTGATAATGAAAAGCGTAAACAAACCATTTCCCATCAACATATAAGGGTCGATATTTTCAATTCCGCCAACCGATTTTGTGAGTGCCACAAAATACATGGAGGCTTCTCCGACAAAAACGCCCGCTTCATGTTCTATTCGCATTTTGATAGGTTTAACCAACAGCAATTTTTCTGCACCTTTTATTAAATAGGCTAAATAACCAAAAGCACCCTTCAGGCGAGGTGGAATCCCATAGGTAATGTCCGATAAATAGCCGCCCGCAGCAATGTTGACAAAGTATTTATCATTCGCTTTCCCTACGTCCATGGGAATCGCCTGTCCTTTAGCAATAACTTTAGCCGCCTCCAGTAAATCACCTCGTGGGATTTTCAAGGATCGGGCCAAATCATTGGTGGTTCCAGCTGGGATAATGCCAATAAGTGGCCTCTTAGGTAAATTGCTGATACCATTGATAACTTCGCTGACTGTTCCGTCTCCGCCCGCAGCAACGATTAATTCAAAGCCTTCCAGGGCCGCCCGCGTCGCTTCTTTAGCGGCAGACCGCGGTTCAGGTGTTGTTTCGTAGGTACTCGTTTCATAACCGGCCTCTTCAAGAATTCTGAGGATAGCCACCAAGTATTTCGTGATTTGTTCCCGACCGGATACTGGATTATAAATCACTCTTGCGCGCATGTCACACCTCCTTGTCCTTTAAGATAATTATACAATAATCCTTGTACAAAAGAGCCTTGAAATGGTATGCTCTATCTTGTAATTATTTCCACGAACTCCCCCAACTTCCCATAAGTTGCTCAAATTAAATTATAAAATGCATAACTTCATGCTTTCATCCGATTACCAAAATTTCTGATGATACTTTCCTCTAGCAATTAATCCGAATCTCCCTTAATATATGTAGTAGTTATATTGAACAACAAACACAACATGTTGTGTTTATATAAAGATTGAGGAGTGATTCGAGTGGCTACTGAAATAAATTCCACTTTAAAACATGGCTATGAACAATTGAACAGAGACATAGAACAATTCGAAGCAGTATTCCCTATTACAGAGGATATGCACATTACTTATAGTGGTGTGGCGCGCTTAGTTATGTTGGACCGTTACTCTTTCAAGGATACAAAGAAAACAACCCTTAAAGAAGGCGACTTCGTATTATTGACCGTTAAAGAAGACCCTAAGTATCCAGCACGTGGTACAGGTACGGTCATTTCCTTGGACTGGGATAAAGGTGAAGCGCTCATCCAGGTTTCTGAAGAATACCGAGCAACGATTGACTCCTTCAGTGAAGCAGAAGATGGTATCGTAAAACGCGCAATTATCACATTGGATAAACCGTTAGAATTATTCTATGAACAAATTGCAATGCGTAACGCGCATGGCTTGGCCCAGGTTGAAATAACACCAGAAAAACGTTATGAGGCTTTTGTTAAATTCTATGAAGAACAAAAAGTTAAAAATTTCATTCCAGCTGGTCGGGTTTTATATGGAGCAGGTTCTGGAACAGACGTAACATACTTTAACTGTTATGTGATGCCAATGGTTCCCGATTCACGTGGCGGCATTTCCGATCACCGTAAAAAAGTAATGGAAATCATGAGCCGTGGTGGCGGTGTTGGTACGAATGGTTCCACTTTACGTCCGCGTCATGCATTGGCACGTGGAGTAAATGGCCGTTCATCCGGTTCTGTATCCTGGTTGGATGATATCGCGAAATTAACCCATTTAGTTGAACAAGGCGGTTCTCGTCGCGGTGCCCAAATGATCATGTTGACAGACTGGCATCCAGACATTATTGAATTCATCATCTCTAAAATGCAAAATCCGCGTATTTTGCGTTATATCATCGAAAATTTCGAAGATGAGCAAATTCGTACATTAGCACACAACAAATTGAAATTCACACCCTTCACACCTAAAGAAACAAACATGTATACAGGTATCGTAAACTACAAGAACATCCCTGGTCATGGCGGATTCGATCATTCCGTCATCCGCGAAGCAGAATTAAAACTTCGTGATGGTGGTACATATACAGTAAATGATGCAGAATTTTTAACAGGAGCAAACATTTCTGTGTGTATTACGGATGACTTCATGGATGCGGTAAAAGCAGACGCAGAATATGAACTTCGTTTCCCGGATGTTGAAAATTACTCAAAAGAGGAAATGGCACATTACGATGCTGAGTGGGTAAATGTCGGTGATGTACGCGAGTGGGAAGCTGCTGGCAACGCTGTTCGCGTTTACCGGACTATTAAAGCCCGTGAGTTGTGGAAATTGATTAACGTTTGTGCGACTTATGCTGCTGAGCCAGGTATTTTCTTTATCGACAACGCGAACAAAATGACTAATGCACAAGCATACGGTCAAAAAGTTGTCGCGACAAACCCTTGCGGGGAACAACCTTTGGCTCCTTACTCTGTATGTAACTTAGCTGCCGTTAACTTGGCAGAAATGGTTAACAAAGATTTACAAATGGTTGACTTTGCGAAATTGGAAAAAACAGTTCGTATGGGTGTCCATATGCAGGATAACGTCATTGATTCAACACCTTACTTCTTGGAAGAAAATCGCAAACAAGCGCTTGGCGAACGTCGGGTAGGTTTGGGAATCATGGGATTGGCTGATATGCTGATTTACTGTGGTGTACGTTACGGTTCCAAAGAAGGAAACCAATTAATCGACCAAGTATTTGAAACAATCGCAGTGACTGCTTATGAGGAAAGTATCGAGTTGGCTAAGGAACGCGGAAGCTTCCCATTCCTGGTTGGTGAAACAGGTCGCGAAACACAACAATTACGCGAAAAGTTTGTTAACTCCGGCTACATGAAACGCATGCCAGAACATGTTCGTGAAGGCGTCTTGAAATATGGTATCCGTAACTCTCACCTCTTGACTGTTGCGCCTACTGGTTCGACTGGTACAATGGCTGGGGTTTCCACTGGTCTAGAACCTTACTTCAGTTTCTCTTACTTCCGTTCTGGACGGTTGGGTAAATTTATTGAAGTGAAAGCTGAAATCGTCCAAGAATATTTAGACCGTCATCCAGAGGCGGATCCAAATAACTTGCCAGACTTCTTTACAACTGCAATGGAATTGGCTCCAGAAGAACATGTTGATGTACAAACAACCATTCAACGTTGGGTAGATAGTTCCATTTCTAAAACCGTAAACGCTCCTAAAGGTTACACCGTGGAACAAGTAGAAAAAATCTACGAACGTTTGTATGATGGTGGTGCTAAAGGTGGAACGGTTTACGTTGATGGAAGTCGTGACTCCCAAGTATTGACTTTGAAAGCAGAAGAAAACTTGTTCGAGGACAATTACGAAGCAGACGAAAAAGAAGCAGCAAAAGTAAACAAGGATAAAACTTTCTTGGTTGAATCCATTGTCGACCTGGAATCGACAGACGTAACGATCGGTAACGAAATTGGCGATACTTGCCCAATTTGCCGCATCGGAACGGTTGAAGATTTAGGTGGCTGTAATACATGTAACAACTGTGCTGCACAATTGAAGTGCGGACTATAAGATAATAGTTGAAGCGAGAACCTATCATGGTCCTCGCTTTTTTTGTTATTCTTCTTTAATTCCTTCAGCAATTAATACGCTATTCCTAAGTGCATAAAGCGAGCCACCTAACATGGCACAACCGGAAAATAGCATGAGCCAGGAAATCGGGACGCGATCAGCCAGTGGACCGAATACAAGCATTCCAAGCGGCATGGTGATGGTAGAAATCATGGTTTGGACACCGAAGACGCGGCCCAGAAAAGCATCCTCCACTTTCTCTTGCATCAATACCATGCTGGGTGCGTTGAGCATAGGGACGACCAAACCGATAATCCCCATCATGGTCATGTATATCCAAAAATCGGGAATAACTCCCATTCCAAGCGTACAAACCGCCATAACGATGACGCTCCCGATAATGGTATGCATACGATTCTTAAAACCAGACCAGGCCGCAATAATTGCACCGCCTACTATCATCCCACTGGAAAAAGTCACTTCCAGTGCCGATAAGCGCCAGACATCATTACCAAAGGTCCGTGTTACCTGCAAAGGAGAAAGGAAAGCCGGGGGCACGAACATAATAAAAATAAAAGCATAGTAGATGAACAAATTGCGGATAAAAACATGGTCACGGATATATATAAAGCCTGCTTTCATTTCATCCAGGTAACGGCTCTCCATTCCGATCGGTTCTTTTTCGGGAGTAGCGACTCGCAGGAAAAACACGACAATAATGATTGCCAAGACAGCTGTTATAACATCAATCATGAAAATTTGCGCCAACGAAAAATAATTGAGCAACAATGCGCTAATCATCGGTGAAATCAAGGTTACCATTGCTTGAATGGTCCCGTTCAAGCCGTTCACCCGCATCAACTTATCCTTGGAAACGATTTGCGGGATAATCGCACTTACGGCTGGCATCTGAATTCCGCTACCAAAAGCACGAACCGATGAGGCCACCAACAAAACCCAGATGGAGTCGTAGCCGCTGGCAAAAAGGAAGACGAGAAATAATGTCGAAAGCGCAATGAATGCATCAGAGAGGGCAATAAGGTTTTTACGGTTATAACGATCGGCCCAAACACCGGCAAAAGGGGAAATGAAAAAGGTGGGTAAAAAACCAAAAATTACAGCCAAGGTCATGACAAACCCTGATTGGGTTGTCAGCGTCAGGTGCCAGGTAATGGCATATTGGACAATAGAGGAGCCGATTAACGATACCGTTTGGCTACTTAAAAATAAAATGATATTTCGTTTCCATTGTGAAAATTGATCTCTATCCATACGTGCTCCTCCTTCCTGAATGGAAGTCGTCCTCTTTTTCACTCTTGTTCGACTGGCTCCCCCGCTTCAATCACGACTTTATCGCGGAAAGCCAGCAACGCCACTATAATCATCACGAGCCCGGTAAAAACCAAGATATCTGTAATCGCAAGGCGGTCGGCCAAGGGACCAAAAATAGCCATTCCGATGGGAATCACGAGATTCCCGAACATGGTAGCCACGCCGAAAACCCGACCGAGATAAGCTTCCGATACTTTTTCTTGCAGGAGCACCATACTTGGTGTACTTAAAAGAGGGACCACAAGTCCCACAACACCCATCAGGCTGATAAAAAACCAGAAATTTTGAACGAGACCCATGGATACACCACTCAAACCAATCAAAAAGGCCGAGAATAAAACGGAGTGCATCCGATTGCGAAAGCCTCCACTAACGATGACCACCCCACCGCCAATAATCATACCTGCTGAAAAGGCAATTTGGAGGGTCGATAAACGCCATACCTCGTCACCGAAGACGCGCGCAACATGCAAAGGAGATAAAAAATTGATTGGTACAAACATCAAGAAGGCAAAGGCATAATAACCAAAAAGTTTACGAATAACTACATGATCACGGATGTAGGTAAAGCCGCTCTTTAAATCCTCGATATAGTAGGTCGTTGGTACTTCCCTTGCCTTTTTATGGACGGGAATTTTAATAAAAAATCCAACAATAATAATCGCAATCAGAGCAGTGATAACATCAATCATAAAAATAGTCGCCAATGGTAAATAATTCAATAAAAACCCACTTATCATAGGCGAGAATAAATTACCCATGGAATTAATGGTTCCGTTCAACCCATTGATGCGCATTAACTTTTTTTCCGGTACAAGTTGGGGGAAAACCGCGCTAACTGCGGGAGATTGGATGCCTGAACCAAAAGCCCGAATGGATGAAATGATTAATAAAACCCAAATAGAATCATAGCCCCTATAAAACAGGATAGCCAGAATCAACGTTGCGATTGCGATGAAACCATCTGCCATGACAATAACTTTCTTGCGGTTAAAGCGATCCGCCCAGACTCCGGCAAACGGCGCTATAAATACAGTAGGTAAAAAACCAAAAATAACGGCCAAGGTGAGTATGAATCCTGATTTTGCCGTCAGGGTTAAATGCCAGGTGATGGCATATTGCACAATCGTTGAGCCAATCAAGGAAATGGTTTGGCTGAAGAGAAACAAACTGATATCCCTTTGCCACTGTGCTTCATAGTATTTGGACATGGTTTCACCTCCTAGCCCTATTTTACCACGCTTCCTTGCCAACCCGTATTACTTCGCAACTTTTAAAATCGTGGTATACTGTTACCAATTAGAATTAAAAGGATTGAAAGATATGACAAGAGAAGAAATCATCAGTAAACTTGCCCTTCTGCCGGATTTACCAGGTTGTTATATCATGAGGAATGTTGATAACGAAATCATCTATATCGGGAAAGCAAAAAATTTACGCAATCGCGTAAAATCCTATTTCCAACAGAAACACGAAGGAAAAACGGCTTTGCTCGTGGCTGATATCGATCATTTTGAATTTATCGTGACAAAGACCAACAAAGAATCTTTGTTACTGGAAATCAGTCTCATCAAACAATACCAACCAAAATATAATATTAAACTGAAACAAGGGACGATGTACCCTTATTTAAAAGTGACCAATGAAAAAGACCCGCAGCTTATCATCACTTCCACGGTGGAGGATGATGGCGGCATTTATTTTGGCCCTTACCCGCACGTTTATGCAGCGACCGAAACGCAACAATTTATTCAAAAAGTCTATCCTTTACGTAAATGCGCCCGTAATGCGAAGCGGGCTTGTTTGTATTACTCGATGGGTCAATGTATTGGGTGCTGTGACCATGAGATTTCTAAAGAGGAATATGCTGCGCAAATTCAGAGAATTTCCCGTTTTCTGAATGGCGAAGTAAAAGAAATCAAATTGAACTTGGTCGATAAAATGCACAAAGCTGCTGAACGCATGGATTTTGAACAAGCTGCCGATTATCGTGATCAAATTCGTTATATTGAAACAACCGTTGAAAAACAGACGATTATGTCTCGTGACTACACAAACCGAGATGTCTTTGCTTATCATATGGATAAAGGTTGGTTGTCGATTCAAGTGTTCTTGTTGCGACAATCAACAGTCATCAAAAGGGAGGCTGCCCTTTTCCCTTGTTATGGGACACCCGAGGACGAGCTCCTGTCATTTATCATGCAGTTTTATCAAGAGCAAAATCATATTTTACCTAAAGAAATTTTGGTCCCCGAAGGTGTCGATACAGAATTGTTGGCGGAAACTTTGGAAACAATTGTACGCGTTCCGAAACGTGGTAATAAAAAAAGTATTCTTGACTTGGCAACCACTAACAGTGAATTAGCGTTAAACGAGAAGTTTCTATTGATTGAGCGCTCTAACCATAAGACTGTGGGTGCCATTCAAGAGTTGTCAGAAGCGCTTGGAAATGAGTATATAGAGACGATTGAAGCCTTTGACCACTCGAACATCCAAGGAACAAACCCGGTATCTGCCATGGTCGTATATAAAGATGGTAAGCCCGATCGAAAAGCATACCGCAAGTATAAAATTAAGACAGTCGAAGGAAGCAACGAGTTTGCGACGACACAAGAAGTTATCCGTCGTCGGTATACGCGCTTACTGCGGGAACAAAAACCCTTGCCTGATTTAATTTTGATGGATGGTGGTAAAGTTCAAGTTCGTGCTGCAAAAGAAGTTTTGGAAGATGAGTTGGGACTGGATATCCCGGTTGCCGGGATGGTAAAAGACAACAAACATAGAACGGCTTCTTTGTTGTACAATGATGAAATCGTAGAACTCGACCCACGTAGCCAAGCTTTCCACCTCGTCCAAAGAGTCCAGGAAGAAGTTCACCGTTTTGCGATTACTTTCCACCGTCAAGTACGTGGCAAGAACAGTTTCTCTTCGCAACTTGATCAAATTGACGGTGTCGGTCCAAAAACCCGCAGCAAGGTGATGAAGCATTTTAAAACAATGAAAAATATGCGTGAAGCGGATATAGAAGAGTTCAAAAAGCTTGGTATCCCGGTTAAAGTTGCTGAAAATATCCAAGCTGCCTTCAATGAATGAGTGCCGAATAAGTAGCCGCGTGGTATACTTAGTTCACACTATTTAGGTTGTAACAAAGGAGGAAAAAAGATGAGATTAATCGTTGATAGTGCTTGTGATTTATCTTTATCTTATTTAGAAGAACACAATGTAATTGTGGCTCCCCTATCCGTTATCGTAGATGATAAAGAATATGTAGATATGATAGAGATCAGTAATGCACAAATTTATGCATTAATAAAAGAAGGTAAACATCCCCGCACAAGTCAGGTGCCATTAGAAAAATTCGACTCTGTGTTTCGTAAGTTAGCGGCTGAGGGTGAGAGTGCTATTTATATTGCTCTATCATCAGAGTTATCAGGAACTTATCAAGCTGCGGTTTTAGCAGAGTCACACGTAAAAGAAGACTATCCAGATTTCGATTTACGCATCATTGATTCCCGTCATGCTTCTTTAGGGATTGCCATCATAGTCCGTGAAGCAGTCCAAATGATGGAAGATGGTTTTGAGACGGAGGAGATTTGCGAACGCCTAACGTTCATGTCGCACAATGTCACTTCCATTTTTACTGTTGAAGACTTGAACTATTTGGCTGAGGGTGGCCGTCTCTCTAAATCAAGCGCGTTCCTTGGCGGTTTATTAAACATTCATCCCCTATTGGAAGTCATCGACGGTAAATTAGAAGCAAAAGAAAAATTCCGAGGTCGCAAACGAGTGCTTAATCGAATGTATGAGCGCTTGAGTGAGGCAACAGATATTAAAGATCAAACTGTTTTAATCGTTCATACGAATGACACGGAAACAGTGAATGAAATGAAAGAGCATATCCAAGCCCAGTTTGGGCCAAAAGAGGTGCTTGACTATCCAGTGGGTGCCGTAATTTCTGCTCATACTGGTATAGGGACACTCGGTTTGTTCTTCATGAATAAATATAAATAACAAATAAGCGTTGAGGGTGAGACAAAAGTCTCACCCTCTTTCCTGTATACGAATATCTGTATTCTAAACGTGCGACAAAAGGCAGCCCCGGCGTCACTTCACGAATAAGCGGAAGATGGTCCGCTACCATCTTCCGCTTATTCGCTCCAGTGATCCGGGGCTAACCGCCTTTTTTCCCACTCTCGACGCTTTTATTTTGTTGGGAATGGCACAACGTTGCCTCCAAATGGTTTATCTGGAAAAACAGGGCCTCTTTTTTTGCGTAATAAAACCGATATTTTCGCTTCTTCTTCATCCAGGTCTTCACTTTCGAAACGGGCAAAGAGGACTTCATCATTATCGATCAACGTTGCTAAAATACGATTATCGGTACGCGGGATATAGCCCAGCATATAACCGTCTTCCAGTGTAACAGCAATGGCTTTGGGATCGAATTCATTGCTCGGTTCCCTAACCAGTTGCAAAACTTTTCCTTTGATGACAACTTCTTCGGCAATTGTTAAATCCCGAAATCGTGTGCCAACAATTTTTGTATCCAATATCACTGCGTCAGATGTGGTTTCATTTTCGATTACATTTGAAACAGGTAGATATTTGACTTCTTTTTCCGGTCCTATTTCCATATGCAACAACTTATAGACAATTCGACTATTTTTTCTGTTCTCTTCTTCTTCACGCAGTGTTTCCAACGCTGTCAGAACGGTATCGTCATCCTCCCACTCATCGGCATACTTGCGTAAAACCAATAAGGCCATACGACGGAGTTTCGGTTGATAGTATCCCAATATTTTGATACACCACTCGATATCAAAGAAATCCTGTTCAAGCATATTCTTCAAAAGTGCTTCCAACCACATGTTCACTTTAACCAGATCACTGGATTGGGGTTCTGAATTTTCCACAAAAAGTAACGGCAATTCAAATAATTGCTCACTCAGTAAAGCGAAGAGGTAATCACTCGCTTCCTGAAAGTATTTTTCCGGATAGTGAACCAGAAAGAAATCAAGTAAATTTAAGCCCAATGGATTACGTGCCAGCATTGTCGAGAACACATGAAAATCCGGTTTCATTTCCAAAAATTGCAACGTATTTACAATCAGGTAGTCGGTTTCATTTGGGTTAATCATTTCCTTCATCACGGTATGTTGCCATTTTGGTTTATTGAGGAATACTTCCACAGAACGGATGAGTTTTTCGTAGCGATCGAATCGATGGTTCCAATAACTGTTGATCGGTTCAGATTCATTGACTTGTGCATCCAAATATTGGTAATCATATTTCCAGCTATCAATAACTTTTAACCAAATCGTAACTAAAGCGGCCTCATCAATAAAGGTATTGGCAAAAGTCCGATGTTCAACAAGTTTTTCCATAAAGCTCAATGCCTGGGCCGATAAAGATTTTTGCTCGAGTTGTTCTTGGTAAGCCATGATATACATGAAATCACTATAATTCTCTTCATCGATTTCTGTTTCAAATAGGTGATGGCGAATGTCCGTTTTTTGTAAGGCGATATTGACGTAAATATTGGACAACAAATTACTTTTTACGCCACTCTTGATGACCCACTTTTGTTGTTCTTCTGTGATGGGTTTCAGTTGAAACAGAGCCGCCAAACGTCCATAACCGGTTGTATGTTGCACCAGGTCGAACAGGATTTCATTATGTCGAAAATGTGCATGATAGATACTTTCTGTAACGTAGATGGTGAACTCACTATGATAGCCGAGAACCTTGAAAATTTTTAAGGTAATATCATGTGGGTAGAACCCGATCAGGATAATACCTAATTTCACCATATCCGCTTCACGACTATTTCGAGCCAGTTTCATTCCTAAATCATGTAATTCAAGTTGCGTAAATGAGCCAATTTCGATCAACACACGTAACCTTTCCCTGAGTTCGATAAAGAACGTCCGGATTGGTTGTTCCAGCAGTAGTTTCGCTATTTTTTCCACTTCATCGGTAGTGATAGCTTCACGAATCGCATCACAACAATTACGTGCCATATCTTCCTTTTGGCTATAGGAAATCCCTTCACTCAGCAAGATATACAGAGTATCCTCTCTGCCTGCTGTTTCAGTGTCTTGAAAAACATAAGGTAAGGCTGGATGCTCTTCACGTTTTTTTAAAATAGTTTCATAAATACTTTCATGATCCGCCATAACAACCCTCCTACTGTATTGTTTCTTTATCTTGATGATAACATAATCAAAGGACATAAAGGCACAAAAAATCGCGGTTTGGATTAACCGCGATTTTTTAGATTCATTATTCATTATAGTTGGGTGTAAAACGCCGCTCTGGCAGAACTACGCCTTGGCTCTAATATAAATGTGAGGATAATGATGATAATGCCCACGATAATCGCGCCGACAAATATCCACACGAAGGTTAAACCGGACCACTGATCTGAATTTCCCGTGATCGAGGCACTAAAGAAGGCAAGACCCGCAATCCAGATCAAGATGGGGACAAAATAGAGGAAGGAGTAGTAAAACTCGAGACGGAAAAGCCGCCATTTGTTCCCTTGCATCAAAGCATCGCTCTTGGCTAATATTTCCTGGTTTGGTAAATCGGGTTCATCATAGTAGATGAAATCAGCCATTGCCCATGCATAGGTTTTGATAATACCCGGTATGATAAATAATAATGACCAAAGCATGATAAATAGTTGTTTACGGAAAGCAAAACCGACAACTTTCATTGGTTGATATTTAAACGGCATAAAGAGATGACCTACTGACATTTTATCTCCGTCCTGGATATCCAAAAAGCCCCAATGCAGGCCAATGGTTAAAAGTGCCATAATAAAAGAAGCAATAATCGAAAAAGTGACACTAATGACTAATTCTCCTCCTGACAACTGTTCGCTATAGCCATTTGTTGTAAAACCCAACTCGGGGGTAAATAACGATTGTAAAATGGAACTAATAACAGTGATGATGAAAAAATTCCCGATTGCGGCTAAATAATTGCCGCGTAGATTATCGCTACCCTGACGCCGAATATCAGCATTGCTCAGCATCTTAACACCTTCCTTTTATTTAAGATTTTGTCCGCAGTTCGGGCAGAAATTTGCCCCCACTTCATGTATTTGCCCACAATTAGGACAGCGACTTGTTTCTGGGTTCGAACCTACTTGATATAATGTTAAGTCGTCTTCAGTGATTGTGGTAGGCCTTCCTTTTTCGATCGCTTTACCTACTTCCGGTTTCAGCTGGTAGAAAGTATCGCAACAGGTCGTTTTAACAATGTAACGCTTGCCGAACGTAATGATGGGAATAAAAAACAGTCTGAAGCGATTTCCTACCAAGTAAACCTCATACCTGCCAAAATGACCACATTCTTTGCAAGTTATGGTTTGGTTATAGTCCAATAGTTTTTGAAAATATTTAATATCAAAAAATAATATCATCTTTTACACACTTTCTATTTAATGATCAGTAATCGCAACTGGCCTACTTCTTCTTCCGTCAAAGTAATCCCTTTACTCATCTTCGTATGATCGGGACTCCAATCGCGGATATCATATTTTTCCTGACCGCCGTTCCAGCTCACAATATTCAATTCCTTGGTCCAGCCATTTGGGGAAGTACTCAATACCCCAACATGTGCGACGATTTCATATTTAATATCTGCCATCAATAATCACTCCTTAATTTGTTTACTATAGTAAGTCTAAGTTTTTTTTGCTTAAAAAGCAATTTTTTGATTGTGGGCAGGAAACACGGTCTTTCAAGGCCGTGATGAATGCCCACTTTCTTTTTTATTTTCAATAGATATTGTTACACATGGTAAAAAAATAAGTGATATAATTGTCATATGAATAAAGAAAACAAACTCACACATGGTCGGACTTCTGTTTACAACCTGAACTATCATATCGTTTGGGGAACGAAGTACCGAAACAAAATCCTCCAAGGGGAGGTCGAGGAAACCCTGAA
>NZ_JBQPRB010000016.1:0-19206 GCF_052266715.1 Jeotgalibaca sp. A122
TTTGAGCCGAAGGCACTCCATTACAAGGAGGAAAAGCGCCGACAAGAAGAAAAAGAAAAAGCCAAAGCGAGTTAGTCTTCGCTTTGACTTTCATTTGGTCCACCAACACTATTTGACATAGAACCTTTTTTTATTAGTTCATTCGAATATCTTTAATTCCTTGATAACTATTGCGCTTCGCTAGTTCATTGTCAATCGCATTCAAAACTTCCCATTTTTTCAGACTCCACATTGGACCGATTAATGTTTCGCGAGGTGCATCCCCTGTCAATCGGTGAATAATGATATCTTTGGGAATAATCTCGAGTTGGTCACATACCAGGTTCACGTATTCATCTTTTTCAAGAAATTGCAAACGACCATGGTGGTAATCCCGAATCATTTTTGTATTCTTCATCAAATGCAGAAGGTGAAGTTTAACACCTTGAATGTCGGAATCCAAAATCATTCTTTTGGCACTTTCCATCATCATTTCATGCGTTTCACCCGGTAATCCGTTAATCAAATGCGTACACACGGGGATATTGTGCTTTCTTAGTTTAGCAACTGCATCCAAATACGTTTGATAATCATGCGCTCGATTGATCATCCGGCTGGTTTCTTCATGGATGGTTTGCAGCCCCAATTCAACCCACATATAATAGCGTTGGTTCAATTCCGCCAAGTATTCAATCGTCTCATCAGGCAAACAGTCCGGTCTAGTCGCAATCATGATGCCAACAACACCTTCTTCATTAACGACTTGTTCATAACGGTGACGAAGAACCTCCACGGGCGCATGTGTATTTGTAAAGTTTTGAAAATAAGCAATATATTTTTTTGTGTTTGGCCATTTCTCATGCATCCTATCAATGCCTTTACGCATTTGAACAGGTAGTGGATCTATGCGATTTTGAGCAAAATCTCCTGATCCGGATACCGTACAAAATGTGCAGCCACCATGTGCAACTGTACCATCCCGGTTTGGACAATCAAATCCACCATCCAAGGCAACCTTGAATACTTTTTCTCCAAAATGATTTTTTAAATGTGAATTCCATGTGTGATAACGTTTATTCTCTGCTTCCAAATTTTCCACCTCGTGAAAATTATAACATAGACTTTACCTACACGTAATCACAATTATTCATATTCAATAAAAGCATATTCATCGCCAACTTCACGTTCCAAAGCTTTTTGGTAAACCGCTCCCGCGACCGCCACGTCCATTGCACCTGTCCCGATAGGGATACATAATACAATCTCATCTGAGAAATCTGGCATCGTGCTTTTACCGACGGCTAATTCTCCTAATGTCGTGAAAATATCTTTCTCTGTGACTTTTCCTTCTCCGTGGAGGCGTTTCAAAGCACCACGATTGAGTGCTTGATAAGAATGGTCTACTACAATTTTATCAGCAGAAAGAATTAAGTCATCGTCGATTTCCTGGAATGAGCCCATTGGAAAGACAACCGTCCCTGGTTTAATCCATTCTCTCAATAAAATAGGTTCTTGGGCATTTGTAACAGTAATTAAAATATCAGCCTGGGCTGCTTTTTCCCCTTCTTCAGGGTTGCAAATGATAATATCACCGGAAACATACTCAGCCATGTCTTCAGCAAAGTTTTCAGCAGTCGAGCGACGATGGTTCCATACCCGTAATTCTGTAACCTCAAACATATCCGAAATAGCTTCTAATTGGAAGCGCGCTTGTTCGCCTGCGCCATACAAACCAACCGTTACTTTGTCTTTGAAACCTAAGCATTTCAAGGAAACAGCAGTTTGTGCACCGGTACGGAGGTTACTGATATGCGTGCCTTCCATAACAGCGATAAATTCGCCCATTTTCGGATCCATTAAAACAATAATGGCAGAAATAAATGGCAGTCCTGCTTTTTTACGTTCTCCTGCTGTTCCGCTCACCCATTTTAAACCGGCGATATCCGTATCCCCGATATAGGCAGGCATTGCATTTACAAATCCTTCATGGAATGGGTAGCCACCTGTTTCTCCGAGATCTAAAGTAACCTTTGGAGGGTTTACAACTGTCTCTTTACCAAAACCTTGAAAGGTCTTCTCTACTATTTTGTTGGCTTCAGACATCGTTATTAGGTCTTTGATCGTTCTCTCATTCAATAATTTGGCCATTTCATCCATCCTTTTCGTTTAATATCGTGAACATAAAAATTCCTCACTCCATCATATCATAAAGTGAGGAAACTCTGATTTTTAATTAGGACATTTTTAATGACTTTTTTACCAGTACTCGCGGACAGCTCCTGTTTCTCCTTGAATCGGATCCAGTTTGGGTAAAGGAGTACGCTCTATATTATTTTTTATATAATCGTAGTTTGGAGCATCTCCATATTGCATATCATGAATTTGATTGTCTGGGTATGCACCCACAATACTAAAGTCATCCGTTTGCTTTAATAATTTGTGTGAAACACCTGCCGGAATTAATACCACATCCCCTTTTGAAAAGGTGACGACATTTCCTTGTGGTCCCCCAAATTCTACTTCAGCTATTCCAGAGATACAGCCGAGTACCTCATGAGCATTTGAATGGAAATGATGACGCTTATATATGCCATTTACCCAACCATTGGTATATTTATTGTTTGCAAATAAATCAAGAACTTCGCTGCTATCACTAATGTCTCCCAGCACGTCTTTCAAGGCGCCTTGGTAATGCAATAATGGCAGATGGTTATTGGGGAAAGGATAATTTTCTTCAAAGTAGAGGGTATCAACTAACATAAATTGGCTCCTTTCAAAAAATCACAAATCCAAACTATCAAGGAAAGCCATATCTTCCGCTTCAATTTCAAAATCAATATCGGCATTTTCCAAAATGTACTTATCATGAACAGATTTAGGCAAGATAACCATCCCTTTTTGGACAGGATAACGATATGCCACTTGCGCAACAGTCTTGTTGTATTTATCAGCGATTTTTTGAATATCTTCGTTCTTAAGCAAGCTTCCTGTTCCTAATGAAGAATAAGCTTCAACTAAGATGCCATTTTCCTGGCAAAATGCGACAATTTCAGGTTGCGTATGGCCGATACTGAATCTAATTTGGTTAACAGCAGGTTTAACCCCTGTTGCTTCAATTAAATGCTCTAAATCATCTACGTTAAAGTTAGAAACCCCTAACGCACGAATAAGGCCTTGTTCCTTTGCTTCAGACATGGCACGCCATACTTCTATATTTTCTTTATAGAAATGGGGACGTGTCGGTTTATGGTTGAAGAATCGCCAAGGGGTTGGGCAATGAATTAACATCAAGTCAAGGTAATCTGTGTCCAGGTCTTCTAGTTGGTCATGTATATTTGCCATGGCCTCATTATAAGTCTTAGACTCACCCCGAACTTTGGAAGTAATAAAGATATCCTCGCGTTTAACACGGCTTGCCTTGATTCCTTCTCTAATCCCTTTAGCATTCGCATAACCATGTGCCGTATCGATATGGATATACCCGTTCTTTAATGCAAATTCAGTTGGATGAACAGCCTGCGGGGTAGATATTTGCCACGTTCCCAAAGCTATTTTAGGAATCAAGACTCCACCTTCTAATTCATATGTTTCATTTAAGATTGACATGTTTTTCCTTCTTTCTATTCATAATGTAAACGCTATATATTAATTATAGACTTTTTTGTTCTTTGCGCAAGAAAGTTCACCTAGAAATCATTTCGCCATGTAGCCTAACTGTAAACTTTAGCGGTTCCCGCAAAATCATAAAAATCATACTGAGATTAATAGGTCAAAAGGCGCCTAGTTCCGAAGTTTTGGACCGAAAAAGCGAGGCTGGGGTTTTGTCCCTGCCTCGCTTTGGATAGCCATCATTTAATTATTATCTTTAGTCGCAATTACTTCTATTTCGACCAGGCCGCCTGCCGGAAGGTCTTTCACTGCAAAAGCGCTTCTTGCAGGGTAAGGTTCATTAAAGTGCTTCGCATACACATGATTTACTTTGGCGAAATCTTCAATTTCAGTAAGTAACACAGTAACCTTGACGACATCTTCCAAGGTCAGGTTTTCTTCTGCCAATACAGCTTTGATATTTTTGAATGCTTGTTCCGTTTGCGCTTCGACGCCTTCTGCTAAAGCACCTTTCTCTTTATTCATGCCCAGTTGTCCCGACAGAAAAACGAGATCTCCAGTCACGATTGCATGGGAATAGGGTCCTAATGCATCGGGTGCATTATTGGCATCTAGTTTATACATACAATTCACTCCTTTTCAATTAACACTAATACTGCCGACTTTTAACTTCTACTGCTTTGTTAAGCCCACGTGCAACACTTTGAATCATCGGCATGGCACTTAAATCAATGTTACCGCCCGAAACGATTAAGCCAATTTTATCAGCTTTTGGCAAAGAGTCGTTATGAGCTAGTAAAGCTGCTAAAGAAGCAGCTCCTGCACCTTCAACTAAGGTCTTGTTACGTTCCAACATCCAAAGTACCGCATCAGCAATTTCTTCTTCGGTCACCGTTACAATATCATCAACATATTGTTTAACGACCGCATAGGTATTTTTCCCCGGTTCTTTTACAGCGATACCTTCCGCAATCGTATTGGCAGTTTCTAAGCGTTTAATCTCTCCTGTTTTAAAGGCGTGATGCATGGATGCAGCTTGTGCCGCTTCCACGCCAATTATTTTGATACTCGGTTTCATTTTCTTGGCAGTAAGGGCAACGCCACTGATTAAGCCCCCACCCCCGATTGGACAAATAATCATATCTAAATCGGGCTCTTGCTCAAGCATCTCTAAAGCGATTGTACCTTGTCCGGCCATGACATAAAAATCGTCGTATGGATGTACATAAGTAACATTATTTTCTTCATGGTATTTTTGCGCAGCATCGCCTGCCTCTTCATAGGAGTCGCCGACCAAAATAACTTTTGCCCCATATCCCGTGGCAGCGTTTATTTTAGCCTCTGGTGTCGTCTTTGGCATAAAGATTGTTGCACGTTCGCCAAGACGGTAAGCTGCCATAGCAACACCTTGCGCATGGTTGCCTGCACTGGAACTGACGACCCCTCGTTTTAATTCTTCTGTCGTCAAGCTATGAACTTTATAACTAGCTCCCCGTAGTTTGAATGACCCAGTTTTTTGCTGATTTTCCATTTTAAAGTAAACATGTCGGTCAACACGGTCATCTGTCATCGTGGAAGTGACCATGGGGGTTCGATGGGTTACGTATTCTTTTTTCAAATATTTCCAGGCGTCCTGCACCATTTCCAGCGTTAATTTTTCTTCCATACATATTTACCCCTTTTCTTTTTCGTTCCCAAAATAAAGGACCTATTTAGATTTAGTATCAAATCTAAACAGGTCTCATATTGCTGCAAATCTACCCATTTTGATGACACGTAGGCAATTGGGATTTTAAAATGAACGAGCATCTCATCGGATACAAACTTTCATTTTAATACCCTCATTTAAGACTATGATTGACGGTAATCCAGGGACGATTAGCTTCCCAACGAACAGTGATAGGAATATTATATGTTTTACTCAACAATTCATCGGTCAGAATATTTTCTTTTTTTCCTTGTGCAATGACATGTCCATCCTTTACTAGCAAAACATGGGAAATTGCATCGGTAATTTCTTCAATATAATGGGTAACATAGAGAAGGTGACAATGGTTTTTGGTAATCGTATCCATGATAGCCAAAACTCCTTCTCGCGCCAAGATATCCAAACCGGAACAGGGTTCATCCATAATCAATAAGTCTGGCTTGCTCATTAAGGCCCTAGCGATCAAAACCCGTCGTTTTTCTCCTTGGGACAAGTTTCGATACGCTTTACCACGAAGAGAAAGAATGCCTAGGCTGTCCAATAACTCGTCGACTCGTTTGCAATCCGATGAGACGATTTCCTGGTTCCCGTAAAGTCCTACCGTAGAAAATTTACCACTCAAAATAATGTTTTTAGTAGTCTGTTTATTGAAAGTTGAACCAAATTTTTCCAAAGCACTGCTCATATAACCGATTCTTTCCCGCATTTGGGGAATACTTGCCTTGCCAAAGACTGTATCCAATACTTTTACTTTTCCTGAAGTTGGGAAATTATAACCGGTAATGATGTTCAAGATGGATGTTTTCCCGGAGCCATTCAGGCCCAGTATAGCCCATTGTTCACCGGGATTAATCTTCCAATTGATATCTTCCAAAATCGGTTGTCCTTGTCTGGTCCAATATACCTGCTCTAAAGCAATCAAGGGTTCCATAGGCACTGAATTAATCTACTAGAGAGTCGCCGATAAATGGCATCAAGCCACGCAATTCCTTACCTACGGCAGTGATTGGGTGCTCTGTTTCATTACGTTTGATTGCGTTGAATTTCGGACGACCAGCTTGGTTTTCCAAAATCCAATCTTTGGCAAATTCACCAGTTTGAATATCTTTCAATACCGCACGCATATTTTCTTTTGTTTGATCAGTGATAATGCGTGGTGCTGTAACGTAATCGCCCCACTCAGCTGTATCGGAAATAGAATAACGCATGTTTTCCAATCCGCCTTCATAGATTAAGTCAACGATAAGTTTCATTTCATGCAACACTTCGAAATAAGCACTTTCCGGTGCGTAACCCGCCTCAGTCAACACTTCAAAACCTGCTTTGATCAAACCGGATACACCACCACAAAGAACAGCTTGTTCACCAAACAGGTCAGTTTCTGTTTCTTCACGGAAAGTAGTTTCCAAAATACCAGCGCGTCCGCCACCAACACCACCTGCATAAGCCATACCCAACGCTTTAGCGTTTCCAGTACCGTCTTGGTAAACACCTACTAATGCTGGAACACCCGCTCCTTCTTCATAGGTACGACGTACAAGATGTCCAGGTCCTTTTGGTGCCACCAAGAACACGTCTACGTCAGCAGGTGGAACAATTTGGCCGTAATGAATGTTGAAGCCATGGGCGAATACCAAAGCATTTCCTGCTTCCAAGTTATCTTTAATTTCAGCTTCGTAAACCGCTTTTTGGTTTTCGTCTGGAAGCAAAATCATTACCAAGTCAGCTTCTTTAGTCGCTTCAGCTACAGATTTCACATCAAAACCATCTTCTTTTGCACGGTCAAATGATTTACCTTCACGTAAACCAACTACAACTTTGTGCCCGCTATCGCGTAGGTTTTGCGCATGCGCATGTCCTTGGGAACCATAACCAATAATTGCGATTGTTTTACCTTCCAATAATGTTTGATCTACGTCTTTGTCATAAAATACTTGTGCCATTTTCCAATTCCTCTTTTCTTTTATTTAATGCTTTGTATATGCAAATGCTTATTTATTCCGTCCTCGCGGAAAAGCAGTGATGCCGGTGCGTGATAATTCTTTGATGCCGTATGGTGATAAGAGGTCAATGATAGCATCGACTTTATCGGTTTTTCCTGTAGCTTCGATTGTGATTGAATTTTTTGCTACATCAAGCACACGAGCGCGGAAAGGATTGATAATCCCATATATTTCGTGTCTATTCGTCGGGTTTGTCGCTATTTTTATTAAAGCTAATTCCCGAGCCACGATTTGTAAATCCGTGATATCCATTACTTTGATAACATCGATTTGTTTATTCAATTGTTTGATGATCTGTTCTGCCTGTACAGGTGTATTGATATCCACTTCGAATGTCATTTTGGAAATATATGGCATTTCTGAAGCCCCC
The DNA here is from genome assembly GCF_052266715.1 of Jeotgalibaca sp. A122. NCBI lineage: Bacteria > Bacillati > Bacillota > Bacilli > Lactobacillales > Carnobacteriaceae > Jeotgalibaca > Jeotgalibaca sp. A122. The sequence continues at coordinate 7,670 of NZ_JBQPRB010000016.1, forward strand.
ACAGTGATGCTGGAGATGTTGAAGCCTCTCTTAGAAAGCAAGCCTGTTACTCGGTTTAAAACGCCACTGGAATCTTTTACTGTTGCTGTAATTATTCTTCGCATGGTGGCTTCACTCCTATCATTTCATCATTCCCTTTGCCAGCAGGTACCATCGGAAAGACTTTTTCTTTATGCGTAACACGCGCATCAATCAAGATAGGTCCATCAAATGCCAGTGCCTCTTTGATGAGGGATGGAACTTCTGATTCTTTCGAAACGCGATATCCTTTAATACCATAGCTATCAGCCAACTTCACGAAGTCAGGATTCCGGCCATTCGTCAAAAGTGATTCGGAATAGCGCTCTTCATAAATGATTTCTTGCCATTGGCGAACCATTCCCAAAGCCTCATTATTAACGATGATAACTTTAACAGGTAAGTTGTAATCCCTGATAGTTGCCAATTCCTGACTCGTCATCTGAATACCGCCATCACCTAGCAAAGCAATAACCGTCTCGTTAGGGCGTCCGACTTGGGCTCCGATAGCAGCAGGAAGTCCAAATCCCATTGTTCCCAACCCACCAGACGTAACAAAATTATGTGGTTTGTCGTATTTATAAAATTGTCCTGCCCACATTTGGTGTTGTCCAACATCTGTTACTACAATAGCATCACCATTGGTAGCATGATAAATCTCTTCGATTAGCCATTGCGGTGAGATAGTTTCACTGTTTCTTTGGTACCATAACGGGTAATTTGTTTTGTTTGTTTGAGTCATTTCGGCCCAATCACTAATATCTGTTTGCTCAACTTCTCCTTCCAGCAATTTCAACAGCGCCTCTTTTGCATCTGCAACAATTGGGTATTTCGTTGTAATGTTTTTACCGATTTCTGCAGAGTCCACGTCTATATGTGCGACTGTGGCATGGGGTGCAAATTTATCCAAATTGCCAGTTAGGCGATCATCAAAACGTGAACCGATATTAATCAGTAAATCGCATTCCTGAATGGCTATGTTAGCCGCATAGCTACCATGCATACCACCCATTCCCAATGATTGGATATGCGTTTCAGGAAAAGCACCCAGTCCTTGTAATGTTGTTACGACAGGTAAGTTATACTTTTCTGCAAAAGCTTTTAATTCATTGCTGGCATCGGCAAATTTAACGCCAGCTCCCACAAGTAACAAAGGACGCTCTGCATGAGCTAATGCTGCCAATAACCTTTGAATTTGTAATTGATTGGGATAGATGGATGGCTGGTAACCAGGCAAATAAAAATCTGATTCGTATATTTCGCCATTAGAAATAGCTTCTGAAATATTTTTTGGTAAATCCACTACTACAGGACCTTTTCTTCCTGTGGTTGCAATGTGAAATGCCTCTTTTACAATCCGGGGCAAATCTTTCAAATCCTTAACTTGATAATTATGTTTCGTGATTGGTGTCGTTAAACCAATTAAATCCGCTTCCTGGAAAGCATCAGACCCAATAAGTGCAGAGGATACCTGTCCAGTAAAGATGACGATAGGTAATGAATCAATCATCGCATCCGCGATACCGGTTAACAGGTTTGTCCCGCCTGGACCAGAAGTGGCAATGACTACACCTGGTTTTCCCGTAACCCGGGCATACCCTTCCGCGCCGTGTATCAACCCTTGCTCATGACGACACATGATATGTTTGAAATCTGGTTTTTGCCGATGAAGAGCGTCATAAATAGGTAATACCGAACCTCCCGGATAACCGAAGACTACTTCTACTCCCGCATCGACTAACGTTTGGACAAATAAATCTGCGCCATTTTTCTTTCTTTTGTTTGGGCTAACCGCTTCTGTTTGCATGTTTCTGCCTCCTTGTTTTTACTACTACTCGTTTATTTTCATCCGTAATATGGGGTTACATTAAATTAAAAAGGACCTGTTGGATTTATAATAAATCCAACAGGTCCTTTTAAGTCATAAACTTAGGATGATGATGATACCGTTCGCCTGATTAGATTTATATCATCTATTCAGGCATGGAAATTAATCAGCACTCAATAGATACAAACTTTCGTTCAAAGTGTTTGTATCTACTAAAAAAAGATACAAACACTATCTAATGACGCTGACTAATAAGTTTTGAGTTGAAAAATTGTATCCCATCATGAAAATTCGCTCCTTGAGTCTAATTTATTTTTAATGTTGCTATAATGATAATCTAATTAAACGTCAGAGTCAACGTTTATTTTCAGATTTATTCCAAAAATCGGTTATTGCACCTTCGGAAGCACTTGAAACAAGATGTGCGTATTTACCTAATGCCCCGCGTGTATGCAGTGGTGGAATAACAACTTTTTCGCGTCGTTTAGTTAATTCCTCATCACTTACCTTCATAGTCAATTCTTTGGTGTCTTGATCGATAATAACACTATCCCCAGTTTGGAGTAACGCAATCGGTCCACCGTCTTGGGCTTCCGGTGCAATATGACCCACCACAAGTCCGTACGTTCCTCCCGAGAAGCGTCCATCAGTTAACAATGCAACTGTTTCACCTTGGCCTTTACCAACAATGATACTGGATAATGACAGCATTTCAGGCATACCCGGTCCGCCTTTAGGTCCTACAAACCGAACTACAACAACGTCTCCATCCACTACCTCGTCTGCCATTACAGCAGCTACAGCTTCTTCTTCAGTATTGAATACTTTGGCAGGTCCCTCATGGCGACGAACCTTCACCCCGGATACTTTCGCAACAGCTCCTTCTGGTGCTAAGTTTCCATGTAGAACAATCAACGGCCCGTCTTTACGCTTAGGATTTTCCAACGGCATGATTACTTTTTGACCTTCTTTGAGTGAGTCAACCTCTGCTAAATTCTCAGCTATTGTTTTTCCGGTAACAGTCAGGCAATCTCCATGAATATAACCATTCTCATATAAATATTTCATTACCGCTGAGACTCCACCAACTTCATATAAATCTTGGAAGACATATTGTCCACTTGGTTTTAAGTCCGCTAAATGAGGAACTTTTTCCTGGAAATCGTTGAAATCATCCAAAGTCAAGTCAACATTAGCTGCGTGAGCCATTGCCATCAAATGCAAAATGGCATTAGTCGATCCTCCAAGAGCCATTACGACCGTAATGGCATTTTCGAAAGCTTTACGTGTCATAATATCTTTCGGGTAGATTCCTTTCTCCAACAAGTTCAAAACCGCTTTGCCGGCTTCTTCTACATCGCGCAATTTGGCTTCTGTAGTTGCAGGGTTCGAGGATGAGCCTGGAAGACTCATTCCCATCGCTTCAATAGCCGATGCCATCGTATTCGCAGTGTACATACCACCACAGCCACCTGGTCCGGGACAGGCATTACACTCGATTCGGCGAACCTCTTCTGCAGTCATATCGTTATGATTCCATTTTCCGATTGCCTCAAAAACAGAGACTAAATCGATATCTTTTCCATCTAATTTTCCAGGCGCAATCGTACCTCCATAGACAAAAATTGCAGGTATTTCTGTATTTGCAATTGCAATCATACAGCCAGGCATATTTTTATCACATCCGCCAATTGCTACAAATGCATCACAATTTTGTCCTGCAATTGCTGTCTCAACTGAGTCGGCAATAATATCTCGTGACGGTAAGGAATAACGCATTCCAGGCGTCCCCATTGCAATTCCATCTGCAACAGTTATTGTCCCAAATTGTACAGGCCAAGCACCTGAAGAGGTAATCCCTTTTTTAGCCACCCTTCCTAAATCATGCAAATGCATATTGCATGGGGTGTTTTCAGCCCAGGTACTAATTACTCCGACAATAGGTTGTTTAAATTCTTCATCTCCCATGCCCGTTGCGCGTAGCATGGCACGATTTGGTGATTTTACCATACTGTCATAAACTTGACTTCTGATGCGGATATCCTTTTTTGGTTGTTCCGATGTCATTTTTATTTCCCCTTTTCATAACCGGTTATAATAATATTAAAGTTTTGGAATTTAATAATGTTATTCTAGCAGAAATAATTAAATATTCTATAGAAAAATTAAAATATTATTAAAAACAACTTGAAAATATTAGTTTTTCATGGAAAAATAGGGATATTGAGCTGTATGATTGCTGAAAGGAAGTATTTTATGAGAGATGATATAAAGTTAAATGACCGAGCTGCACATTTGGCGGATCAATTAGTGAAAAAACTTGAATCCATTCATGATTCGGAAATTGGTTTAGATATTTATAATCTTGGCCTTATATATGAGATTAACTTGGATGCACAAGAGCATTGCACCGTTGTGCTGACTTTTACTGGCATTGGATGCGAATGTGTTGAAACAGTACCAGGTGAAATTTCCGAAAAACTTATGCAAATTGCCGGTATTATGAATGTGACTGTTGAAATCGTGTGGTCACCAGCATGGAAAATGACTCGAATTAGTCGTTTTGGAAGAATTGCATTGGGTGTGAATCCAAACTAGAGACTTGAAATAAATATCAAAAAAAGCCTAACCCCCGTTATGGGGAGGTAGGCTTATAAACGTTCAGTTTAATTATTTTCATTGAATTGTAAAGGAATATCCAGACTATCTGGTTCCTTCGAAGTAGCAAGTACTAGAACAGCCAACATCACGATCGCTATGCCGAGCATTTCAAATATGCCAAAGACTTGCTTAAAGACAACAACAGAAAGAACTGCAGCTAAAAGCGGCTCTAAAGCCGTCATGATACTTGCTAATGAAGGAGAAATGTAGCGTAAGCTAGCAAAATAGGCGATAAAACTCAAAGATGTACCAAAAACTATAATTAATAATAATAAAATGATACTATGTATCGTAACCTGGAATCCAGGCTGCCAAACGGGATGAACAAACTGAAACAATACGCCACCAAATACCATACCCCAACCCACGATGACTGTCGATCCAAATTCTTCCAGTAACGAACGTGGCTGGATGGAGTAGAATGTCACTGCCAGTGCTGAGCCAATTCCAATTATTAATCCCATTGGAGATATGCTCATTTTGTTTAAGTCACCATTCGTAACAATTAACAAAACACCAAAGAAAGTGAGAAAAACCAGTATTATTTCTTTTATCGCAGCTTGTTTTTCACCCGTAAAAACCATATAAGCATAAACAAATATCGGCGCAGAAAATTGCAATATTGTCGCAGTAGATGCGTTTGATAACTCTATCCCTTTATAAAACAAATATTGAACTCCAATCATGCCAAATAAAGAAAAGAACAATAACTTTAGAGTCGTTTGCCATTTAGAAAATGGCATCAAAATATTTTCCTTTTGGATAAAATGACTATAGGCTAAAATCATAATTCCGGAAAATAACAGGCGTGTGCCTACCAACCATTCAGAAGACACAGTATATTGGGTAAAGAGAGATTGCGCAAAAATACCTGAAATCCCCCACATGCTTCCGCCAAAAGCGGCCAGTAAAATACCTTTAATTCGATTATTCAATTTTCCACCTCACTAATAAAATAACTGTCCTATGGTATAATTATTTTAGTAATTTGACAAGGGGGATTTCATGAATTCTAAAGAAAAATCTCGTGATATATTGGAACAAATTATTGCCATTTATCCCGATGTAAAAACAATCCTGAATTATTCTAATAATTTCGAGCTTTTAATCGCCGTTATGTTGAGCGCTCAAACGACAGATATCGCTGTGAATAAGGTGACCGGGGCACTGTTTGAACGTTTTCCAACCCCCACTGCTTTCGCCAATTCTTCTCCAGCAGAAATAGAACCTTATATTAAATCCATCGGTTTGTACCGCAATAAGGCCAAACATATCTATACATGCAGCAACCAGTTAATGGCTCATTTTAACGGTGAAGTACCAAATAATCGCAAAGATTTGGAATCCTTGGCCGGGGTGGGCAGAAAAACAGCCAATGTAATACTGAGCGTTGGTTTTGGGATACCCGCCTTTCCTGTGGACACACATGTTTCGAGGGTTTGCAAGCATCATGATATCGTTCCGCAAAATGCCACACCACTTGAAATCGAAAAAATAGTGACAGATATTTTGCCAAAAGAGTTGTGGAACCAGGCCCATCATTCCATTATCTTTTTTGGGCGCAACATTTGCTCGCCCCGTAACCCAAAATGCCACGAATATTTGCATTAAAAAACTTCCCAGAATGATTTCTGGGAAGTTTTTTAAAATTATCTGTGTTCTGCCAATACCCGACTTAAGAAATTTTTTGTTCGTTCTTCTTTAGGGTTATTGAAAATATCATCTGGTGATCCTTCTTCGGCAATGACACCCTGGTCCATAAAGATGACATGGTCGGCAACTTCACGTGCGAACTGCATCTCGTGGGTCACAACAACCATCGTCAATCCGCTATCAGCCAATTGATTCATGACCCGCAACACTTCCCCGACCGTTTCTGGGTCCAGGGCAGATGTTGGTTCATCAAACAACAGTAAGTCTGGTTCCATTGCCAACGCCCGTGCAATCGCAACCCGCTGTTTTTGACCACCCGATAATTGAGCCGGTCGGGCATGAATATAGGATTCCATACCAACTTCTTCCAAGAAATGAATAGCTCGTTTCTTTGCCTCTTCCTTATCTGTTTTTAAAACGTTGATTTGGCCGGTTGTACAATTTGTTAAAACATCCAGATTGTTGAATAAATTGAATTGCTGGAATACCATGCCGACTTTAGAACGATAATGGAACAGGTTCAGACTTGGATCCAACACGTTTTGATCCCGATAATGAATTTCTCCAGTTGTAGGTTTTTCCAACAGATTTAAACAACGCAGTAACGTTGATTTACCGGAACCAGATGAACCGATCAAGCAGATTACCTTTCCTTCTTGTACGTCAAAACTGATGTCTTTTAAAACTTCTCGGTCACCGAATTTTTTGCTGAGATTCTTGATGCTTAAGACTGTTCCCAATCAGCCCACCCCCTTATTTTGTTTAGGAGACTGGATTTGGTTTGGATTACCACCCACGAGTTGGTAATTCTCTGCCCCATCAAGTTTACGCTCAAAGCGGCGCAAGATACGGGTAATAGTCAGAGTCATAATCAAATACATAATACTTGCCACCGTGTAAGGACCAAAGTAGTCAAAATTGATTCCCGCAACTGTTTTAGTTTGAAAGAATAACTCTGTAACAGAGATAACGTTCAAGACAGAAGTGTCCTTAATATTGATTACGAATTCATTGCCTGTTGCCGGCAAGACATTTCGCCATACTTGGGGAATAACCACAACACGCATAGTTTGCCAATGGGACATGCCAATAGCAGCTGCTCCTTCAAATTGACCTTTATCGATTGAGACAATACCTCCACGTACTATTTCAGTCATGTAAGCACCTGTATTGATTGAAACAATGAAAATCGCTGCACTTGTACGATTAAGGTCCCAACCGAATACTAAAGCAGATCCATAATAAATGACCATTGCCTGAACAATCATTGGTGTTCCACGGAAAAGCTCAATATAACACGTTGATATAAAATGTATCAACTTTAAAAAGTAACGTTTAATTCCTTTATCAGGTTGCGGTATTGTACGGACGATACCCAGTACCATTCCAATTACTACTCCAATTACGGTTCCGATCATTGAAATGTAAATCGTCACCCAGGCTCCTCTTAGAAAAAGAGGCGCATTATTTATAAATATGTCCCATAAATGGCCCACTAATTTTTCACTCCCATATCTTACTGCGCAGCCGGTTGATTCAAGATTGCTTCTTCCATCAGGCTTTGTTGCTCTTCTGCAGAAATTGTTGCCAAAATACTATTTATTTCTTCTAATTGGGCTTCGTCTTTTCGAACCCCGATTGCAATTGTTGTATCTTCCGGATTCGTTTCAAAACCATCTTCAAATTCAATATAGGTAAAATCTTCGTTTGCATTGGAAGCACTGATTGCTTCTGGTAGTTCAGATACATAACCATCAATTACACCTGATTGCAATGCCACCCGCATAGCAGAAAAATTCTCCATCGCCGATTGTTTTTCAACACCTTCAATCTGATCAATCATATTATAGTGGAACGTGTTCAACTGGGCTGTTATTTGCGCCCCAGAAAAATCAGCCAATGATGTAGCATCTACATAATCCCCATCGGCTGCAACCACCATTACCAATTGCGATTCCAAATAAGGGATACTAAAGTCGATTGTCTGTTTTCTTTCTTCTGTAGGGGACATTCCGGCAATAATTACATCAATTTTTTTCGATTGAAGTGCTGGCACCAAACCGTCCCATTCCGTTTTTACGATAACGAGTTCCTGACCGAGGCCATCGGCAATTTTTTTGGCGATTTCAACATCATATCCCCCAGCATATTCTTGGGAATCTGATATTTGGACAGCGCCATTAGCGTCGCCTGTCTGGGTCCAGTTATAAGGGGCATACGCAGCTTCCATGCCTACTACAAATTGCTCATTTTCGGTGCCTTCGGACGTTGTTTCATTTCCTTCAGAGCCACATGCAGCTAACACCAATGCTGAACCAAATACTAAACTTAATAATCTTAATCCTTTTTTCATTGTTATTCCGCTCCTCTTATAAAAAATACAAACAAAAAAACCGTGAGCAAAAGGCTCACGGTTTACCGTCCTTTTGCCCCAATATGAACAGCGCATCGATGAATATAATTGGGCATTATATTCTGACAGTATCATACTTATTCAGCATGACCCCAGCATCTTACTAAGATACTTCGGCGAATTCCCCTTTCGTGACCTACTGATGGTTTTCGCGACCTCTAGTTCATATTGTTCTTTGTTATGCCAGTAACTATAGCGTAAATTATTTTTAATGTCAACTAATCGTATCATTTAATTCTAATAATTGATTAATTAGCCTACCTTCCATTATAATAAAATCACGAGATGGAGGGATATGCTATGATACCAAAAATTATCCATTACTGTTGGTTTGGAGGCAACCAGATGGGTGAGCAAACCAAAGAAATGATGGCTACATGGAAAAAGTACTGTCCTGATTATGAAATAATAATCTGGAATGAAGATACTTTTGATGTACATAACATGGGGGACTATGTAAAAGAGGCATATTTAGAAGGTAAATGGGCTTTTGTTTCGGATGTGGCACGTCTATATGCACTGAAAGAATACGGTGGCATTTATATGGATACAGATGTCGAAGTTATTAAACCTCTTGACCCACTTCTGAAGCATGATGCTTTTATGGGATTCGAAATTGAGACAACAATTTCTACTGCCTTAATTGCAACCGTTCCCCACCACCCTACTTTTGAGCTTCTTTTTTCTGATTATGAGAATCGACATTTTAAGAATCCCGATGGAACCCTAGATGAAAAAACAAACGTTAATCGGATCACCGAAATTTTTCAGGAGAACGGTTTGGAATTAAATAATGAATACCAGGAAATTATGAATGTTGCTATTTATCCCCGTGTTTATTTTTCGCCAAAGAGTTATTGGACCCGAGAAATCAACGATACTAAAGACACTTATGCCATTCATCATTATTCTGGTTCCTGGTTGTAAAAAAGCTATGTTGTCCCAAAAATGGGGCAGCATAGCTTTTTCTTTACATATAATCTTTTCGCTTCAACCAAAGGAAAGTAACAACACTGATTAAAATTGATAGGCCAATCAAAAAAATAAATGCTAATGGATGTTTCTCAATGGGCAAAAATACATTCATTCCCCAGAAAGATCCAATAATGGTTGGTATCGTCAATACAATACTAAATGAAGTCAAAAACTTCATAATATTATTCAGGTTGTTTGAAATAACACTGGAAAAGACTTCACTTAAGTGATCGATCATTTCCGCTGATTCTTTAACCATTATTGAAGCTTGATGTGAGATGACCTTGATATCATGCAATAATGTTTTACCCTTGGCATCCTCTGAATAAATGTCACGATCCATTAAATTTTTTATGATACGATGGTTCTCCAAAATTCCTGTTTCAAAGTAAACCAGGTTCTTGTGTATAGCAATCAACTTGTAAAATGCTTCATTCCTAGTCGTATCAACGATATTTTGTTCCATGTCATCAATCGTTTTATCAATATCGGATATTTTTTCCAAGTAGGAATCAGTCAATTCCCATAATATATCCAAAACAATATGTGAGCCGTACCAATCTTTGTCTAACTGGTTAGTGTAAACCCTCTCCAAGAAAGGAACATCACTTGAACAAACCGTTATGATTTTGTTATGGATAAGAATAATGGCTAACGGTAAAGTCTCGTATGAACGGTAGGTATCAAATGCTTCTTTGGTGTGAGGATACAAAACTAATAATAATAAAATCTTATCACCAAACTTCGTCTCTGCTACTTCTTGGCGAGGTACTTCATAATAATCAAACGCATCTGTTATGAAATCTTGAGGTATACCCAACTCATCAGTTAAAAAATGGATTTCATCCTCAAGGGGGCTTTCAAAATGCAACCATTGAGCATTTTTATAATCTGAAATTTCTTGGTAAAGATTGTCTTCTCCAATAATAAAACTCTTCATGATTCCCACCCTATCATTGTTATTTGCTTTGAGTATATCACAAAAAAGTACCCGTCTCATGACAGGTACTTTTAACGGCTTCCGAAAGAAGTCTCCCGCTTCTAAACGTTTGGGTGCGTGGCACCAGTGAAAGCGGGAGCTGAATTTCGGTTCCCCCAATGGGGAACAATAGTTCCTATTTACGTCAATAAAAATCGATTTAAGACGAAGGCATGTTATATAATATCCTTATAATCAAGGAAGGAGGAAATTTTATGTACCACGGAAAACGATTGTTGATTCGAAATCAAGCGAAGCTGAAACCGGCATTGGATACCTGCAACAAAGCTTCCGCTGAAGTGTGGAACCTGTGCTTGCGGAAGTCCAAGGCACATCATCTTGCCACCGGCAAGTGGATAGGCAAGACGCAACTGCAAATCGAAACCAAGCAAACGGTCGCATTGCATAGTCAAAGCATCCAAGCCGTCGCCCACAAATACCTGAACGCCCGTCTGGCGGCGAAGGAAGCCAAAACCGCAGGGCGCAAGGATGTCCGTTACCCCTACAAGGAGAAGTTTTTCTTCAACACCAAATGGGTCGGACAGGCTTTTTCCATAGAAGTTAATGTCGTCACCCTTTCATTGGGCATCCGCAACGGCAAACGCCAACCGCCACTGAAGTTGCGGGTATCCGGATTAGACGGCATTCCTGTCGAAACCATCAAGGAAGTGGAGTTATGCCACGACACCCATTATTATTTGTCCGTTACTTACGACGATGGGTTAGAAAATCCGCCCTTGGGGCAACAACAGGCGGCTTCTGTTGACTTGGGCGAAATCCACAGTATTGCTTCCTTTGCGGAAGACGGTTCTTCCGTCCTGATTAGCAGACGCAAGGCACGCAGTATCCACCAATTGCGCAACAAGAAGCTGGCTGAACTGCAAGGGCTGCAGTCGAAGTGCAAGAAAGGCTCGCGCCAGTGGAAGAAATACCAAAAAGCCAAAAACTTCGTCCGCACCAAGAGCGCCCGCCAGCTGCAGGATGCCCTGCATAAGACAACCAAAAACTTT
>NZ_JBQPRB010000017.1:0-6136 GCF_052266715.1 Jeotgalibaca sp. A122
ACATCGATTGGTGCACCTTTGGTTGCAGAAACTGCCGTAATCGTTCCTGCGCGAGGAGCCACAATTTCATTTTCCATTTTCATTGCTTCCAAAACTGCCACAACCTGGTTCTCTTCCACAACGTCGCCTACCTTAACCTTGATATCCAGAATGTTTCCCGGCATTGGGGAAGTGATTTCCTCCCCTTCACCACTTACTGGTTGAACGGGTGTTGTTGGCGCTGCTGGTGTTGGAGGTGCTACAGGTGCGGCTTGAGGAACAGGATGTGTTGTTTCCACAACTTGATTTTGAAGTTGGGATGCCCCTGGGGTCAACTCTTCCATTTCTACCATATACTCTTTACCGTTGATATTGATGCGGAATTTTCTTAACATTTATATCCCTCTTTCAGTGATTGATTTCTGTAATACTGTGAAGTTTAAAACGTGAATCCGAAGAATTATTCGCCATAATCGCAGCAATGATAATAGCTGCTTTTTCTTTATCTAAATCTATTTTCTCTATATTGGTTATTCTAACTTGGGAATTAGGATGGTTCGAAGAAATGATAGCTGAAGATATAATAGCAGCAATTTCTCTTTCTTCTTGTGATATTCCTGAAGTAAAATTGACCAGTAATTTTGGAATATCTGGTATTTTGGGGCTTGAGCTTACGGATGGTCTAGTCTTATTTTTACTGTTCTGCTTAAAAATATTAAATGAAAACATGTTTCCCCCTACCTCTCAAATACTAAAAAAGTAAGACAGTTTCTAAATCAATCCAAAACTGCCTTACCCCGTTATACTGTCAGTTAGTAACTCCTATTTACATTAAATAGGTAGAACTCCTGTTAGTGAATATCCGACAAGATAGATAACCAAAATTGGCCATGCATATTTAGCGTAAGTAAACTGGAAACTGACAAAGTTTTGTTCTGTATGATCTGTTAACATATACAAAGCAGGAATAACTGGTGAAATTAGTCGGAAAGATTGTCCCACCATCGATGCTACTGCTGCTCCCATCGTTGAAATACCATATTGGCCCATTACATCAGCCATTACATTGGAAATCCCAAAATAGAAAGCGTCTTGTGGTAAAAACACGATGGCCGGGGTAGCAATAATGGCATATAGAGGTGCCATATGCGGTCCAATACTTTCTGGTATTAGCATGGTAATTGATTGCGCCAATGCCAACGCCATTCCACTACCGCTCAACACACCAGAGAACACGCCTGCTCCTAAAGTTGCTAGTGCAGGTGCTAATGCATCAGATGCTAAATCATCTAGCCGCTCATTTACTAAACCTGAATTCTTATAATTTAGTGTCAATGCAATTGCAGTTCCTAGCATGAATAAGATTGCACCGTGTGCCACTTCTAGAATTAACATCGTTAAAATCCCGAATGTCATAATCAAGTTTACCCAGTAATATTGTGGGCGTTTCAGTTCAGGTTCTTTTTCCCGAATAGCTTGCAACATACCCTCCATTACTCCTGAATCAATATCTTTCATTTGTTCTTTGGACCAATTTAAGCGTTTTCTTTCTTTTACACCGAAATAGTATGCCATGGCAATCGCGAATACTTCAGCTGCCAACATACCTGGTAGTAGCGCCGCGAATAGTTCACTTACTGGAACTCCCATTGCAGTTGCAGCAGCAATTGTTGGCCCGCCCCAAGGTAATTGGTTAAAAATGCCTATTGGTGTCACAATAATCACTGCAAGATAGCTTAGTTTCATGCCTAATTGTTTGTATAGTGATAAAAATGCTGCAACCATAATAATAATTGTCGTTGTTGTGTCACCGTTCATTGTAACTGCTGTTGCAGTTAGGACTGTTGACATCGTCACTTTGAGCGGATCGCCCTTCGCTTTTTTAATAAAGAATTCACATAGAGGATCAAAAAGCCCCACATTTAGCATGACATCGAAATAAAGGACTGCAAAGAGAATCAAAAGCCCGGGAGAGATAACACCCATACTTACTTTGCCAGTTTCGGCGTTTACTTTGAAGAATAAGGCATCTTGTATCCATCTGAACAAATCCATAAATGAAGCGTCCGTTAGTAAAACAACCAAGATTCCAAAAATGAATGGTACAATAGTTAATGCTCCAAAAACAGATAATTTTTTCTGAGCAAGTAGTACAATAAAAGATACGATCATTGCCAGAGCTAAAAATGTTAACATAATTCACCTCTAAATCAGAATCTGCCATAATGGCAGATTCTGGTATTTTTACTTGATGAAGCTTACTTCTTTACTAATCGATTCAATTGCTGCTTCTTTACGTTTGTTAAATTCAATTTTATTTTTTTCAAATAAGTTTGTTCCTTCGGCATCAATCGACACAATGAGAGGTCCCAATTCAGAAACGTCACATACCCATAGAGTTTCTGGCATTCCTAAGTCGCGCCATTGTGCATCTTTAATTCTATCGACCCTTACAGCTGCATGGACGGCATTACCAGCTGGATAAACAAGATGGAGGGCTTTATAATCTTTACAGCCTTTTTCAGTACCTTTTCCCATTCCACCCTTCCCGATAATCAATTTAACACCTGTTTGTTTAATGAATTCTTCTTCAAATAACTCCATACGCATACTTGTGGTTGGTCCAATAGAAATCATTTCGAACTCATCATTACCGTGGTCTTTGACAATTGGTCCAGCGTGGAAGATTGCTTTTCCTCTGACATCAACAGGCAGAGGGCGCCCTTCTTCAACCAGGCGGCGGTGAGCCACATCACGACAAGTTACCATTTCACCTGAAAGGTAAATGATGTCTCCTACACGGATATCTTCCAAGTCTTCATCTTTGATTGGGGTGGTTAAGTGAAATTCTCTCATAATTCTACTCCTTCATGTGTTAGGATTTCATAATTCAAGTTGCTGTCCAAAATGATATGCCCGCGGCGGTGTGACCAACAGCCTGTGTTAATGGCAACGCCGATTGTAGATGGATGGCGTGCTGTATTTATGATGTTGACGCCCATAACAGATTTTTTACCACCAAACCCTTGTGGTCCCAAACCAATAGAGTTAATGCCATCTTCTAACAATCTTTCCATCTTGGAAGCATTCTCATTTGGGCTTACACTATCCACATCACGCATCAATGCTAATTTGGAATTAAGTGCAGCGGTTTCAACCGAAGTTCCAATTCCAATACCTACAAGGAGTGGGGGGCATGCGTTAATTCCGTAGCTTGTCATTTGATCCATTACGAAACGCACAACACCCTCATAGCCTTCACCTGGCATTAATACTTTGGCAGCGCCTGGTAGTGTACATCCGCCCCCAGCCATGTAAACATACATATCCAGTTGATCGGAGTCTTTTTCAATTTCCATCAAAATGGTCGGCACGCCAGTTCCAATGTTTAATCCTGTATTATACTCATCGAATGTTTCAACTGCATTATGACGTAGTGGTGTTTCGATTGTCGATTTAACAACTGATTCTTTCAATATTTCTTTCAAATCACCTATTAATGGAAAGTTCTCGCCAACTTTCAGGAAAAATTGGATAACACCTGTATCTTGACAGCTTGGACGCTTCAAGTCTTCTGCCAACATTTGGTTTTCCATCATAGTTTGGTAAATCAATTGTTGCAAAGGATCAACTTCCTCTTTTGAAAGTTCATTCAACTTTTTAGCAACATCATCGGGAAGACGTCTACTAATGACCCCAATAAATTTTGACAAGATATCTCTGAGTTCAGCTGCCTGTTGTGACATCTGTGTTGGTTCATAAACCTTTTGCATTTCTTTTCCTCCTTAGTAATCGTTTACAAGGTTATTATCAAGTTTTTTTCCGAAATAAACTATTCGATTATATTGAAGTTTTTTGTTGTTTGGGATTATTCTCAAAAAAATAATCCTTTTCCATTGCATTTTATACGAAAAAAAACAGCCAGAAATTGTCCAATCTGGCTGAGTTTTCCAATTTTGATTTTATTTTTAAGAACAAAAATTTACCTAGTCATTTTTTGTTTTTTCTAATATTGAGGATATATTATTAAGTAATCTATTATATTTATTTTTATAGGTTTTATACTCACATACTTCGCAAGGGCTTCTAAAATCG
This sequence comes from Jeotgalibaca sp. A122, assembly GCF_052266715.1. Taxonomy (NCBI): domain Bacteria; kingdom Bacillati; phylum Bacillota; class Bacilli; order Lactobacillales; family Carnobacteriaceae; genus Jeotgalibaca; species Jeotgalibaca sp. A122. The sequence continues at coordinate 4,075 of NZ_JBQPRB010000017.1, forward strand.
TCTCTATGATTGGCTCGACTATTAAGATTATAGAAAAGCTTCGCTTGTGTCTCACCCGTTACATTCTCTTTAAAATATTTATCAACATGTGTAAGATCATCTGTTAACCCATTGCGATACTCGGATGGTGTTTTTCCAAAATGTTTTTTGAACATGAGATTAAAAGACTTAATGTCACTAAAACCTGTTTGAAACGCAATCTCGGAAACTTTTTCGTCTGTATCTGTCAGGTGACGGATGGCATCTTGCAGACGACAACGCATAAGGTATTCGTAAAAGTTTATTCCAATTTCTTCCTTAAATAGCCGTGATAGGTAGGATGATGAGTAATTGTATTTTTTGGCTAAAGTGTCCAGATTAAGATCTAGGTGGAAATTTTTTTCGATGTAAATACCAATTTCTTCAATAATTTTTTTGTTTTTTCCCACTGTTACTGACTTTGCAATCCCTGGTTCTTCTATGAAAAATTGAGTAATCTCATTCATCAAGTTCATAAACTGCGATTCTATAACCAAGCGGTTACTAGGATCTTTCGCGCCTTGCAAGTATAGCCTCGCAAGCGTTTGACGCATATCTTCGTAACTAGGGTGTATTTTGTTTAAGGCTGTATTTAAATGAAACCGGCCGTTCCGGAAGTCAAAACCATAATCTGTAAAAAATGCTGAATTAATATGCATCCTCATTGCTATACTGTTGTTTTCTTGTGCGAACGTTGCATGCCCACTATTGGGGTTGATGATTAGGATATCATCTTCGGCCAGTGAACAGACTTGTGAATCTACCAGAACTTCTATACTGCCTTTCAAGAGCCAAATTATTTCCGTTTCATTATGCCAATTATAATGATAGCTACCTATTTGATACACGAGTTGATCAAAACATATATGGTTATTTTTAGATTCATAGTTAAATAGTAATCTATTCATTTTTTATTCCTTTTCCTGAACAATTTTTCATTTACTTTAACTAATGAGAACACTTTCGTCAAGAGGTTGTGCGTTTATGAACGATGTTTTCAAATCGAATTATTTATGTGATAATAATAAAGATAATTTTTAAGAGGAGGCCTGCGATATGAAACCAATTATTGGTATATCCGGAACACAGTTACTAAGCGCTACAAGTGAATTTGAAGGAACCTTGGTGGCTTATACACCCCAATTTTATATTGATACGGTTCAAGGTGCTGGTGCAACACCTATCATGTTGCCGGTCGGTACAGCCGAAGATGCAAAAAACATGGTTGCAGTATTGGATGCTTTGATCCTATCAGGTGGCCATGATGTCGATCCTGAGTTATACGGGGAAGAACCCCATCGTAATTTAACGCTGACTTTCCCTAAAAGGGATGCTTTTGATTTTGCATTGTATGCCGCTGCTATTGAAAAAGGCATTCCTGTTTTAGGTGTCTGCCGTGGCTTACAAATAATCAATGTTTATCACGGTGGTTCGCTTTACCAAGACTTACCAGCACAATATGATGCGGAATTACTGCTGCATGTTCAACAAGCACCTTTCGAAACACCCCTTCATGGTATTTCGGTGCAACCAGGCAGTCATTTATATGATGTGATTGGGGCTCATACAAAAGTGAATACCCTACACCACCAAGCGATTAAAAACTTAGGTACTGGTTTGAAGGCAGTTGCCCATAGTCGGGATGGAATCATTGAAGCGATTGAGCCAATGGATCCAAATATTGACATGATTGCGGTTCAATGGCATCCAGAAATCATGGCGTATTCTGATCCAGCCAATAAAACACTTTTCAAAGATTTTGTTGCTCGTGCAGAAAAAGTAAAGACAAAAATTAAGTAAAATAGGATTTTTAGGGGTTGGGACTTCGGTTCCAATCCTTTTTTTGATTGTGGGCAGGAAACACGGTCTTTCAAGGCCGTGATGAATGCCCACTTTCTTTTTTATTTTCAATAGATATCGTTACACATGGTAAAAAAATAAGTGATATAATTGTCATATGAATAAAGAAAACAAACTCACACATGGTCGGACTTCTGTTTACAACCTGAACTATCATATCGTTTGGGGAACGAAGTACCGAAAC
>NZ_JBQPRB010000018.1:0-5897 GCF_052266715.1 Jeotgalibaca sp. A122
ACGGTCGCGGCCTACTCCTATATGGCATTGGTTCCTATTATCCAACCGATTGCCATTAAATTGGTAACGACAGAAAAAGAACGTAAAATCCGTATGCCTTATAAAGCATCGCAAGTCTCACGCATCACCTTGATTTTCTTCCCGGTCATCGTGACCATCGTTTCCGGTTTCATCGCTCCGGCTTCCTTGCCTTTGGTAGGTTTCCTGATGTTCGGTAACTTGTTGCGTGAATGTGGGGTCTTGAACCGTTTGAGCCAAACGGCTCAAAATGAGCTGGTAAACTTGGTTTCAATTTTGCTTGGATTGACCATCGCCGTGAAAATGACGGCAGATCAATTCTTGAATCTTCAAACGTTGATGATTATTGCCTTCGGATTGTTGGCATTCGTCATGGACACTATCGGTGGTGTGTTGTTCGCTAAACTGTTGAACGTATTCCGCAAGGAAAAAATCAACCCAATGATTGGCGCAGCCGGTATCTCTGCCTTCCCAATGTCGGCACGTGTGGTACAAAAAATGGCTACTGAGGCAGATCCACAAAACTTCCTGTTGAATTTTTCAATTGGCGCCAACGTTTCAGGGCAAATCGCTTCTGTAATCGCCGGTGGATTGATTTTGGCTTACTTTGGCGGCTAATAGCCGTTTCTTGAAAGGAGAAATTGAAATGAATATTGATATGGATAATTTACGTGGAGCATTTGAGATTTTACTTTTTGGCTGGCCAGGCGTGTTCTTGGTGCTCTTCATCTTGTATGTAGTAAGCATGGGGTTGCTGAAGGCTTTCCCTGCAAAAAAATAATAATAAAGGAGCATTTCGATGGAGCAATCTTATAACGTCAAACGTTTGTGGATTAATAAAAATAAACAAGCGCTAAAAGATTGGCATTGGTTATTGGACCAAGCACATATACGCCCAGAGGAAGCAGTCGATTATACAGTGGCAATATATGATGGTGATGGAATCATCGCAACCGGTTCGCTCCATCAAAATGTCCTGAAGTGTATTGCGGTATGCAAAAGTTATACGGGAGGCGGGGTAATCAACACCCTCATCTCCCATTTAATGAATGAAGTATTTGAAAAAGGATATTCCCAGTGCTACGTCTATACAAAACCAGAATCGGTTCAGTCTTTCTTATACATGGGGTTCAAAGAAATTGCACGAGTTGAGAATCACCTTGTATTTCTCGAAAAAGCGACAAAAGGCTTCGATAATTTCTTGGAAGAACTGAAAACCAGAAAAATACCTGGGGAAAACATTGCCGGTATTGTAATGAATGCGAATCCTTTTACACTCGGACACCAATACTTGATTGAAAAAGCAAGTAAGGAAAATGATGTGGTCCACGTTTTTGTTTTATCAGAGGATCTTTCTGTTTTTCCGCAAAAAGTCCGTAAAGAACTCGTTGAAAAAGGAACAGCTCATTTAAGTAATGTGCTGGTGCATGACACGGGCGATTACATGGTTTCCGCCAAAACATTTCCTTCATATTTTTTAAGGGAGGAAGCGGATGTGACAGAAATACAAGCGCGTTTGGATGCCTTGATATTCTGTGAAAAGATTGCACCTGCCCTCAATATTAATCGTCGTTACGTAGGAATGGAACCATTATCGTTTGCCACGAACATTTACAATGAGGCATTGAAAAAAGTATTCGGCAAAAAATTAGAATTGATTATCCTGGAACGCAAACAAGTTGGCGCGGATGTAATCAGTGCATCCCGGGTCCGACAATTATTAAAAGAAAACAAAGTAGCGGAAACAAGGCCATTGTTGCCCGATTCGACTTATGAATTTTTAAATACAGCAGCAGGGGCAATGATTATCCATAACATTCAAAACAAGGAGTGAAAAAATTGATTATTGAGAAACAAGCAATAGCAGGCACCTTGGAGTCTTCCGATGTTCAAATCTTGATTGATAGAAATGACGGGAAAGGTATCGAGATTGAATTAAAGAGTAGCGTACAGAAACAATTTGGTAAAAAAATTCGAGAAGTTCTCGAAACGACATTGAAAAATCTTGAGGTAGAAGATGCAAAACTGGTTGTTGTCGATCAAGGTGCTTTGGATTGTACGATAATTGCCAGAACCATGGCAGCTGTGCACCGTTCTGCCGGTATTACATCTGATTATAATTGGGGGGCAATTGAAGAATGGAACGTTTAAGAAGAACGATGATGTTCGTGCCTGCAAGTAATGCAGGGATGCTTCGTGACGCATATATTTATGGTGCAGACTCCGTTATGTTCGATTTGGAAGATTCTGTATCCTTGAAAGAAAAAGATACTTCCCGCTTTCTCGTTTATCAGGCAGTAAAAACGATAGACTACGGGAATACTGAAACAGTTGTACGGATTAATGGCCTGGATGCAGGTGGCAAGGATGATGTTCATGCCATGGTAAGGGCAGGAATCGATGTCATTCGTCTACCGAAAACGGAAACCGCTCAAGATGTTCTTGATACAGAAGCAGTCATTGAAGAAGCTGAAAGACAATGTGGTCGGACAGTGGGATCAACCAAGATGATGGCTGCTATCGAAGGACCAATTGGTGTATTAAATGCACTATCCATTGCGCAAGCGAGTGATCGTTTAATAGGGATCGCAATAGGGGCCGAAGATTACGTTACGGCAATGAAAACGAGAAGATATCCAGAACGAAACAGTGAAGAATTATTCTTTGCACGTTCAATGATTGTTCATGCGGCACGAGCAGTGGGGATAGCGGCATTGGATACAGTGTTTTCCGATGTTGATGATTTGGATACCTTACGTAAAGAAGTGGAATTTGTTAAACAACTAGGTTTCGATGGCAAGTCTGTTATCAACCCGCGTCAAATTCCTGTAGTCAATGACGTTTACACTCCAAGCGAAAAAGAAATTGCCAATGCTATCGATGTCGTAAATGCAATCGAAGAAGCAGAAGCAAGAGGTTCAGGAGTCATTGCATTGAACGGGAAAATGATTGATAAACCTATCGTAGAGCGTGCTGAGCGGACCTTGATGTTGGCTGAAGCTGCTGGTGTTTACAAGAAGGGAGAATAAGAGATAATGCCATTAAATAAATTAGGAAAAGAAATCCCTGTAGATATCAGTGAAAAATATGGAGATTTCGAAGGACAATTCGCAAGAAGACAAAATTATAAACGTGCTGCTGGTACTGTAACAGCTATTCAACCTGGCGATGACAAGCTTGTTGATTCCATCAAAGAAGCTATTATAAAATCTGGACTTAAAGATGGTATGACTATTTCCTTTCACCACCATTTCCGTGAAGGCGATTATGTCTTAAATATGGTCATGGCTGAGATTGCTGCGTTAGGGATCAAGGGCTTAACACTAGCATCTTCTTCTCTTGCAAACGTTCATGAACCATTAATAGAACATATTAAAAATGGAGTTGTCACAAACATCACCTCAAGTGGTTTACGCGATAAGTTAGGTGCGGCGATATCCAATGGGTTAATGGATAACCCAGTCGTTATCCGTTCTCATGGTGGACGTGCAAGAGCTATTGAAATGGGAGACATTCATATTGACGTAGCGTTCCTTGGCGCACCAAGTTCAGACGCCTATGGAAACGCGAACGGATCGCATGGTAATGCAACTTGTGGCTCATTGGGATATGCTAAAATTGATGCTGAATATGCTGATAAAGTGGTAATCATTACCGATACGCTGGTAGCCTATCCGAATACACCTATTAGTATTCCGCAAAATCATGTCGATTATGTCGTTAAAGTGGATGCAATTGGCGATCCAAATGGTATTGCCAAGGGAGCTACACGATTAACAACAAACCCGCGCGAATTACTGATTGCACAAAATGCAAATAAAGTTATTACGAAATCACCTTACTATAAAGAAGGGTTTTCTTTCCAAACGGGGACAGGTGGATCTACACTAGCAGTAGCGCGTTACTTACGAGAAAGCATGATTAAAGATGATATAAAGGCAAGTTTTGGTCTAGGTGGTTTAACAAAACAAATGTCTGACATGCTTGAAGAGGGCTTGGTTGAAAAAGTAATCGACGTGCAATCCTTTGACCGCGGTGCCGCATCTTCTTTGAAAAATAACGAAAATCACTATGAAATTAGCGCATCTTTCTATGCAAACCCAGGGAACAAAGGGGCAGCGGTTAACCAATTAGATGTAGTCATTCTTTCAGCACTAGAAGTGGATACAGACTTCAACGTAAACGTTATGACTGGTTCAGACGGACTCATCCGTGGCGCTTCAGGAGGTCACTGTGATACAGCTGCTGCAAGTAAATTGAGTATCATTTGTACACCGCTTATTCGTGGAAGAATTCCATGTATCGTTGATAATGTAAATACAGTAATCACACCTGGAGAAAGCATTGATGTCGTTGTAACGGATATCGGGATTGCCATTAATCCACGTAGAAATGATTTAGTTGAAGCATTTAATGGAATAGATGTTCCAGTCTACACAATTGAGGAATTAAAAGAAAAAGCTTATGGAACAGTAGGTACTCCAGACGCAATCGAATACGGTGAAAAAGTCGTAGCTGTCATCGAATACCGTGACGGTTCAGTAATCGATGTTGTTCGTGAAGTAAAAGATTAAGAAGGTTTATGATGGGAAATTCATTATTTTTTTCAAATGGTCAACAACCAAGTTTACAACAAGTATTGGCTGCTAGGGAACAAAGAGCTAAGCTTGAAGAAAAACTTTGCATCAAGTTTCCCGATAGTGTGTTAGTCGCTTTAAAGTGTAATATTCCAGGCCCCATAAAAAATAATGCAGCAATCAGGCGTTTATTTGAAATAGGTGTTGAGGAATTACAAAATCGTATTCAAAAACAAGGATGGACGCAATCATTCGAAAAAACGATCATGCTTCCAACTGGACCTGAATATTTTGTGGTGTTAGAAGCATTGCCGATGCTTGTTAAGCAGGAAACGATTGATTTGGAGACTGAGTCTTCAATAGGACGTCTCTGGGATATGGATGTCCTTCATTATTGCAATGGAAATATCCATACGATTAACCGGGCACAAGCCGGTTTTTCGCAAAGACAATGTTTTGTTTGTTCCAAACCAGCTAAAGAGTGCGGTCGTAATCGCACCCATACGATAGAAGAAATGGTAATGAAAATTGAAGAATTAATGATAAAAGATGGGAGAGTGGGCCAATCGTGAATAAACAAGTGAAATTTATGGATACGATTCTCCGTGATGCACACCAAAGTTTAATCGCTACGCGTATGTCGACGGAACAAATGGTGCCAATTCTGGAAACCCTGGATCAAGCAGGGTACCATGCTTTGGAAGTGTGGGGAGGCGCAACATTTGATAGCGCCTTGCGTTATCTGGATGAAGATCCTTGGGAAAGGTTACGCATCATTCGTAAACATGTAAAAAATACAAAATTACAAATGCTGTTACGGGGTCAAAACCTTTTAGGTTACAAGCACTATCCGGACGATGTAGTTGAGAGCTTCATTCAAAAAGCAATTGAAAACGGGATCGATATTGTCCGTGTCTTCGATGCCTTGAATGATACCCGAAATTTAGAAACGTCAATGAAAGCCATCAAGAAGTATGGCGGTCATGCCCAGGCTTGTATTTGTTACACAATCAGCGATGTCCATACCGATGAGTATTATATCGGTCTTGTTAAAGAAATGGTTGCATTGGGTGCTGATTCCATTGCCATTAAAGATATGGCGGGGATTTTAACGCCGGCTAACGCCTATTCATTGGTAAAGGCAATCAAATCAGTCACAGCGTTACCGATTCAAGTTCATACGCATACAACGAGTGGCATCGCCGAAATGACTTACCTCAAGGCAGTGGAAGCCGGTGCAGACATCATTGATACGGCAATTTCACCATTTTCAGGCGGAACGAGCCAACCCGCAACTGAATC
>NZ_JBQPRB010000019.1:0-1866 GCF_052266715.1 Jeotgalibaca sp. A122
GCCTCCATCGAAACTGGCGTCCCGACTTCTATGGCTCCTACCTATCCTGTACATGTAGCAGAAACAATCAATATCAACCTGCAGTAAAGCTCCATGGGGTCTTTCCGTCCTGTCGCGGGTAACCAGCATCTTCACTGGTACTATAATTTCACCGAGTCTCTCGTTGAGACAGTGCCCAAATCGTTACGCCTTTCGTGCGGGTCGGAACTTACCCGACAAGGAATTTCGCTACCTTAGGACCGTTATAGTTACGGCCGCCGTTTACTGGGGCTTCAATTCGAAGCTTCGCCGAAGCTAACCTCTCCTCTTAACCTTCCAGCACCGGGCAGGCGTCAGCCCCTATACGTCATCTTTCGATTTTGCAGAGACCTGTGTTTTTGATAAACAGTCGCTTGGGCCTATTCACTGCGGCTGACCTTGCGGTCAGCACCCCTTCTCCCGAAGTTACGGGGTCATTTTGCCGAGTTCCTTAACGAGAGTTCGCTCGCTCACCTTAGGATGCTCTCCTCGACTACCTGTGTCGGTTTGCGGTACGGGCAGTTGGTTTCTAACTAGAAGCTTTTCTTGGCAGTGTGACATCGGGAACTTCGCTACTAAATTTCGCTCCCCGTCACAACTTGTCCTTGGGGCGGTAAGCATTTGACTCACCACCGGACTCGTTGCTTGGGCGTGCACTTCCGTTCGCACGCTTTCCTTAGCCTCCTGCGTCCCTCCATCGTTCAAACAAAACCAACTGGTACAGGAATATCAACCTGTTGTCCATCGCCTACGCCTATCGGCCTCGGCTTAGGTCCCGACTAACCCTGGGAGGACGAGCCTTCCCCAGGAAACCTTAGTCATTCGGTGGACGGGATTCTCACCCGTCTTTCGCTACTCATACCGGCATTCTCACTTCTAAGCGCTCCACCAGTCCTCACGGTCTGGCTTCGCCGCCCTTAGAACGCTCTCCTACCACGGAACCCGAAGGTTCCATCCACAGCTTCGGTGATCTGTTTAGCCCCGGTAAATTTTCGGCGCAGGGTCACTCGACTAGTGAGCTATTACGCACTCTTTGAATGATGGCTGCTTCTGAGCCAACATCCTAGTTGTCTGTGCAACCCCACATCCTTTTCCACTTAACAGATACTTTGGGACCTTAGCTGGTGGTCTGGGCTGTTTCCCTTTCGACTACGGATCTTATCACTCGCAGTCTGACTCCCGGACTTGAATCGATGGCATTCGGAGTTTATCTGAATTCGGTAACCCGAGAAGGGCCCCTAGTCCAAACAGTGCTCTACCTCCATGATTCCTATTGTCCGAGGCTAGCCCTAAAGCTATTTCGGAGAGAACCAGCTATCTCCAGGTTCGATTGGAATTTCTCCGCTACCCACACCTCATCCCCGCACTTTTCAACGTGCGTGGGTTCGGTCCTCCAGTGCGTATTACCGCACCTTCAACCTGGACATGGGTAGGTCACCTGGTTTCGGGTCTACGACCACATACTCATTCGCCCTGTTCAGACTCGCTTTCGCTGCGGCTCCGTGTTTTCCACTTAACCTCGCATGGGATCGTAACTCGCCGGTCCATTCTACAAAAGGTACGCCATCACCCCTTAACGGGCTCTGACTACTTGTAAGCACACGGTTTCAGGTACTATTTCACTCCCCTTCCGGGGTGCTTTTCACCTTTCCCTCACGGTACTGGTTCACTATCGGTCACTAGGGAGTATTTAGCCTTGGGAGATGGTCCTCCCGGATTCCGACGGAATTTCTCGTGTTCCGCCGTACTCAGGATACTGGTAGGGCCGCTTTGGATTTCGCATACGGGGCTGTTACCCTTTATCGCGCAACTTTCCAGTTGGCTTCTGCTATCCATCGTGGTCCCATG
>NZ_JBQPRB010000020.1:0-2769 GCF_052266715.1 Jeotgalibaca sp. A122
AAGTTGATTGCTCTTGTTGTTTTGCTGACTTACTTGTGTTGCGACACTTGCGTGTCGGCTTAATGTGCATCCGTCAGGATGCCCTGCACGTTTGGTTCGTTCATTCTTTGTTCAGTTTTCAAAGGTCAATCCGTTATCACGTGTTACGTGATGTTTCGTTCGTGACAACTTCTTAATAATACCACCTGTGCAACTTAATGTCAACACTTTTTTGAAATTATTTTTTCAAATTGTTTTGGGTGATAAGTAATTGCCCATGTGACAACTTTTATATGATACTTCATATAAGTAACAATGTCAAGAAAAATAATCATTTATTTTTTCAACAAGTTGACGCACTAATAACGACTTTTATATCCTATCACCCACAACAATTTTTAGCAAGTACTTTTTAAAAATTATGGTAACTGGAAACCACCCGATCGATATAGCTCATACCACTCTTCTCGAGATAGGCGGAGACTTGAAGCTTGCGTACTCGAAACTATTCTCCCAGGATTCATGCTTCCAATAATCGGTTGCATGTTAGCCGGGTGTCTCAATAACCATGCTATCGCAATTGCTTCACGGCTAACATTATATTCCTCTGCCAACCTATTAAGGACTTTATTTAACTGTTCATAATCCGAATGGTCGAATAATATGCCCTGCTTATCATTTCCTGCCTGGAAAGGAGACCAAGGCTGAATCGTAATATCATTTAAGCGGCAGTAATCTAAAATTGACCCATCCCGATCAATAGATAGTTCATTAGAGCGATTCACATTAAACCCAGCATCAATCATCGGATGATGGCTGACACTCATTTGAAGCTGATTAAAAACTAACGGCTGCCGAACATTTTTTTTCAACAATTCAATTTGCATAGGATTATGATTACTTACCCCAAAGAATCGTACTTTTCCTTGTCGTTCCAATTGCTCAAATGCTTCCGCTACTTCCTCTGGTTCAACCAAGGTATCCGGGCGATGTAATAATAGAGCATCTAAGTAGTCGGTTTTTAGGCGAGTTAAACTGCCTTCTACCGATTGGATGATATGTTCTTTGGAGAAGTCATACATTTTCCCAGGTATAATCCCTGTTTTGGATTGAATATAAACTGAATCTCGGGAAGTATCCAGTTCAGAAAATGCTTCGCCAAAAATCCGTTCTGATTCTCCTCCACCATAGATATCCGCATGGTCAAAATAATTGATGCCGCTATCTAATGCTGTCTCAATAACCCGTTCGGCTTCCTCATTTGACAGGCTGTTCATTCGCATGATTCCTAGTGCTAGTTCTGAAACCTCTAAATCTGTCTGTGCTATATTTATTTTTCTCATTTTCGCCCTCCTTTGTAAACGCTTCACTTTTAAAAGTATACCATATCCCTCAAGATAATGTATAATAATATGTAAAAAAATTGGGAGGAAATAACATGTGGTATGGTAATCTCTTCAATGAATTAGAAGCTTTACAAAACCCTGAAAGAGCAATTCCAATGGCGGCATATATGCGTAACCAGTTCCCTTTTTTAGGAATAGCCGCAGACCCACGTAAGAGTGTTGCTAAATCTTATTTTTTAATTGCCAAAAAAAACAAAATCATTGACTTTGATTTTGTGGAGGCATGTTTTCAAAAAGAGGAACGGGAGTTTCATTTGATGGGAGTAGATTATCTACTCGCCATCCAAGACATACTTACTCCAGATCATCTTCATTTAGTTAAGAAATATATTTTGACTAAGTCTTGGTGGGATACTGTTGATGGTTTAGATGGGGTTATTGGAAAAATGAGTTTAAAATTTCCTGAAGTGAAAAAAATGATGCTGGAATGGAGCCAAGCAGATAATTTTTGGTTACGCAGAGTCGCAATTGACCATCAACTTCTTTTTAAAACAAAAACTGATGAGAAACTGTTAGCCGAAATTATTATCAATAGTTTGGGGCAAAAAGAGTTTTTTATTAATAAGGCGATTGGTTGGGCACTTAGGGATTACAGTAAAACGAACCCTGAATGGGTGCGAACCTTTATAGAACAGTACCATAATGAAATGGCACCTTTGAGTATTCGTGAAGGTAAGAAATACCTTTAGATAAATTGTCAGTCAATATCGGCTTTATCATTTATGGTGTTAGTAGATATTCTTCTCAGAAATCTCGTAGGACGGCGTGGTCGTGTCAAGGATGTCATGCGAAAAATAGAGACCACTTGCGTTTCAGCGTCTACGGTCCCTTCGAGGCTTGCAAATCGGGAGACTACAGGCTCAGGGCGGTAAGTACACGCCAACACTAAGTCAACGTATAGGGCGAAGAGCATCTCCTTCACCAATACCAAATAACCAAGAACCGTAACATCCATCAAATTTCCCTCGGAAAACGCTGCTGATTAATTATAATTTTTAAGACAACAAAAAAGTCATGCAGATTGCTACTATAAGCAATTTACATGACTTTTATCATTTATTCTAATGTAGAGTACTCACATTCACTTCAAGCCACCTGTCGGGATCGAACCGACGACCTCCACCTTACCATGGTGGCGCTCTACCGACTGAGCTAAGACGGCAAGGAAAATAAAAAAAACTCCGCAAGTAGGACTCGAACCTACGACATCTTGATTAACAGTCAAGCGCTACTACCAACTGAGCTATTGCGGAATAATATTGATGCGCGGCAGCGTCCTACTCTCACAAAGGGAAACCCTTCACTACAATCGGCGCTAAGAAGCTTAACTTCTGTGTTCGGGATGGGAACAGGTGTGGCCTTCTCGCCATCGCCACCGCACATC
>NZ_JBQPRB010000021.1:0-1364 GCF_052266715.1 Jeotgalibaca sp. A122
ATGATTCACCGGCACCTTTTTCTGTTTTTAACGACAAAAAAGGTCCGTGAACCCCTATAATTAAGTTACCACACCAAATAATAGGAGGATTCACGTGACCCAAACCCATTGTATTAAAAAAATACTCGGAATAAAAGACCCAAATATTTATTTAGAAGAAATTCCAATGGAATTTAAGACTATCAAACAAATCAATCATATTATCATACAGGGGAAGTTGACCTATACACCGCGTTGTTGTACCAATTGTGGTGTCATCAATCATTCTCATCACGACATTATTAAGAATGGAACGAAACTATCCACAATCAAGCTGACACACATTAATTTTCAACCGCTTCTTCTACGTCTAAAGAAACAACGTTTCTTGTGCAAGCATTGTGGCCAAACGTTTATCGCTGAAACACGGTTGGTTGAACGGCATTGTTTTATTTCCAACATCATCAAGCAGACGATTGCGATGGAATTACGTGAAATACAGTCCATGAAATTGGTAGCACAACATCTTTCTGTCTCTAATAGCACCGTTATCCGTGTGCTTGAAAAGGTCGCGGAGCCATTGGCTTCCAAGCATCTTTATTTACCTCAGCACCTCTCTATTGATGAATTTAAGTCTGTCAGGAATGTCTCGGGTGCTATGAGTTTCCTGTTTCTTGATGCCCAGAACCATCGGTTAATCGATGTCGTCGAAGACAGGAGAAAGGACCACTTGATTGATTACTTCATGCGATATCCAAAAGACTCCCGCTATAGTGTGAAGACCGTTACCATGGATATGTACTCGCCTTATCTGGAGGTGGTAAAAGCTTGTTTCCCAAAAGCCCATATTGTCATCGATCGCTTTCACATCGTGCAGCACCTGAATCGGGCTCTGAATACATTCCGAATTCGTGTGATGAATGAAATCCGCAGTAAAAGTGCGACAGATTATCGTAAGTTAAAGAAACAATGGAAGTTACTTTTGAAGAACGAATGGGAATTAAATTTTACCGATTACCAGACACATCGCCTTTATGACGGGCTTGTGACCGAAAAGATGATGGTTGATTATTTATTGTCTCTCAACCCGCGGTTGCGTCACGTCTATATGTTGGTAAACGATCTCCGCTTCGCACTCCATAACCATGATTTTGAACTGTTTAGAAATACCTTAGAAGAGTCCAGGAAATATGCATTACCAAGAAAAGTCCGTACAACCGTCCAGACTTTATTTAAGCATCGAGAAGGCATTCACAATGCCTGTTTATATACCCTCTCTAATGGAGCAATTGAAGGCGTTAATAATAAAATCAAGAACATTAAACGTTCTGGGTTTGGTTACCGAAATTATAGTCACCTGCGTGCGCGCATTCTCATCAGCTACC
>NZ_JBQPRB010000022.1:0-1157 GCF_052266715.1 Jeotgalibaca sp. A122
CTGAAGAAACAACGTTTCTTGTGTAAACACTGTGATCAAACCTTCATCGCTGAAACAAAATTCGTTGAACGACACTGCTTCATTTCCAACATTATTAAACGGACAATTGCGATGGAACTGCGGGAAATCCAGTCCATGAGATTGGTGGCACAACATCTTTCCGTTTCCAGCAACACGGTCATCCGGGTCCTTGAAAAAATATCAGAACCATTGGCACCCAACCATATCTATCTCCCGCAACACCTTTCCATCGATGAATTCAAGTCCGTCAGAAATGTGTCCGGTGCCATGAGCTTCCTGTTTCTTGATGCCCAAAACCACCGGTTGATCGATGTCGTCGAGGACAGACGGCAGAATCAGCTGATTGACTACTTCATGCGCTATCCCAAGGAATCGCGTTACAGCGTGAAGACTGTCACGATGGACATGTACTCCCCGTATCTAGCGGTCGTAAAAGACTGTTTTCCTAAAGCGCAAATCGTGATCGATCGGTTCCATATTGTCCAACACCTGAACCGGGCACTCAATTCGTTCCGTATCCGCGTCATGAATGAAGCCAAGAAAAAAAGCGAGACGGACTACCGGAAGCTGAAGAAACAATGGAAACTGCTTTTGAAAAATGAATGGGAATTAAACGTCATCGATTATCGGACGCACCGGCTTTACGAGGGGCTGGTGACCGAGAAGATGATGGTGGATTATTTATTACATATCAATCCCCGTTTACGCCAGGTTTATACCTTGGTGAATGACCTACGTTTCGCCCTCCAAGGACATGACTTTGACCAATTCAAAACCATTTTAGAAGAATCCAGGAAATATGTACTGCCCAAAAAAGTCCGTACCACCGTGCAGACTCTGTTTAAGTATCAGGAAGGCATCCGGAATGCTTGTGTGTATACGTTGTCCAACGGGGCCATCGAAGGGGTCAACAATAAAATAAAAAACATCAAGCGTTCCGGATTCGGTTATCGAAATTATAGTCACCTGCGTGCACGCATCCTCATCAGTTACCGCCTGACTGCGAGCCAATTTGAGCCGAAGGCACTCCATTACAAGGAGGAAAAGCGCCGACAAGAAGAAAAAGAAAAAGCCAAAGCGAGTTAGTCTTCGCTTTGACTTTCATTTGGTCCACCAACACTATTTGACATAGAACC
>NZ_JBQPRB010000023.1:0-1045 GCF_052266715.1 Jeotgalibaca sp. A122
ACGAATCAGGCGGTTGTAGGTTCGACTCCTACTGGTTGCATTTTTATCATCGGGAAGTAGCTCAGCTTGGTAGAGCACTTGGTTTGGGACCAAGGGGTCGCAGGTTCGAATCCTGTCTTCCCGATTGAAATATGGGGGCTTAGCTCAGCTGGGAGAGCGCCTGCCTTGCACGCAGGAGGTCAGCGGTTCGATCCCGCTAGTCTCCATTTTTTATTTTTTTGGCGGTGTAGCTCAGCTGGCTAGAGCGTCCGGTTCATACCCGGGAGGTCGTGGGTTCGATTCCCTCCGCCGCTATTGTTTTATTTTAAAATATTTTATTATTTATTATCGCGGGGTAGAGCAGTTGGCAGCTCGTCGGGCTCATAACCCGGAGGTCACAGGTTCGAGTCCTGTCCCCGCAATTGGCATGGTCGTTGACGCTTTAGCGGCATTACGAACATGGCACACTTGAGCTTTAGCTTACAGTGTCCCTTTATTAGGCTTGGTAGCTCAGTTGGTAGAGCACTTGATTGAAGCTCAAGGTGTCGGCGGTTCGATTCCGTCCCAAGCCATAACATTATTTGCGGGTGTAGTTTAGTGGTAAAACCTCAGCCTTCCAAGCTGATGATGGGAGTTCGATTCTCCTCACCCGCTTTTTTATGGGCCTATAGCTCAGCTGGTTAGAGCGCACGCCTGATAAGCGTGAGGTCGATGGTTCGAGTCCATTTAGGCCCATTTATTTTGGTTATGGGGAAGTACTCAAGTGGCTGAAGAGGCGCCCCTGCTAAGGGTGTAGGTCGCGAAAGCGGCGCGAGGGTTCAAATCCCTCCTTCTCCGTTTCATCTTTCTATTCCGGCCCGTTGGTCAAGCGGTTAAGACACCGCCCTTTCACGGCGGTAACACGGGTTCGATTCCCGTACGGGTCATCGTCATGGTTCTTCTGCCGTGGCATCATAGCTTCATCTTTTTCAACGGAGGATTACCCAAGTCCGGCTGAAGGGAACGGTCTTGAAAACCGTCAGGCGTGTAAAAGCGTGCAAGGGTTCGAATCCCTTATCCTCCTTTG
>NZ_JBQPRB010000025.1:0-626 GCF_052266715.1 Jeotgalibaca sp. A122
CATACGCATACAACGAGTGGCATCGCCGAAATGACTTACCTCAAGGCAGTGGAAGCCGGTGCAGACATCATTGATACGGCAATTTCACCATTTTCAGGCGGAACGAGCCAACCCGCAACTGAATCGGTTGCCATTGCATTGGAAGAACTTGGCTACGATTGTGGGCTTGATCAAGAAAAATTGAAAGAAATTGCGGATTATTTCCGGCCGATCAAGGAAGAGTTTCGTAAGGATGGCATCCTGAACCCCAAAGTTATGGATGTTGAACCCAATACATTGCTTTATCAAGTACCCGGTGGGATGTTGTCCAATTTACTGTCTCAATTAAAAGATGCCAAACAAGAGGACAAATATGAAAAAGTGCTGCGGGAGGTGCCGGTGGTGCGTGCTGAATTAGGTTATCCGCCATTAGTAACACCGTTATCCCAAATGGTCGGAACCCAAGCGGTCATGAATGTTTTGAGCGGCGAGCGCTATAAGATGATTCCCAAGGAAATCAAAGACTATGTAAAAGGACTTTATGGCCAACCCCCAGCTCCAATTTCAGAAGAAATGACTGAAAAAATCATTGGGAATGAGGAAGTTCTGACGGTTCGTCCGGCAGACTTGCTGGAACCTAAAATGGC
>NZ_JBQPRB010000026.1:0-531 GCF_052266715.1 Jeotgalibaca sp. A122
CTTCAAGTCACGCAAGCGTCCGAAAAACAGCTACAAATCCAATTGCGTCAACGGGAACATCCAGGTGGTGGATAACCACTATCTGAAACTACCGAAGCTGGGGCTGATGAAGGCCTACGGCCTGGAGCGCATCCGCGGAAAAATCAAGAGTGCCGTCATCCGGAAAGAATCGACCGGCAAATATACCGCCTCAATCCTGGTGGAGGAAGAGATGAAGAAGCTGCCCCTCACCGAAAAATCCATTGGTATTGACTTGGGTCTCACACATCTAGCTATCCATTCTGATGGAACAAAGCTTAATAACAAACACTTCGAACGCTCCCTGGCCAAAAAGAAACGAACGTGGGAACGAAAATTAGCCCGCCGCCGTCGGCTTGCTTTGGAAAAGATGGAAGCGCATAAGGAAACGACCGGAGAAGAGTTGGAACTGTCGTCCTTCCGCAACGTCCAGAAGGCGAAAGAGATGGTCGCGAAGTACAACCGCAAAATCCGGAATCAGCGCAACGATTATCTGCACAAGTACACGACCCA